>NZ_CP091786.1:2800050-3111166 GCF_022024015.1 Prevotella sp. E9-3 | reverse complement strand
GATCCCACCAGGAGCATGAAGAACGGTCTGCCATACGGCAACGTCTTTGGCGGCAGTGCTGGTGAGGCGGCACCAAATGTGCCTTTAAACCTGGATCCGCGCTACGAGTTCTGCCCGGCCTTCTTCTCAGGCTACGTCAACGAGACCGATGTCACCATCGGCACTCTGGGACAGGACAACGACGATGCCGGACAGACCGGTAAGGCACCGCGCATCCTCGGCTCCGTCTATGGCGGCGGTCAGGACGGACACGTGCGCCGCTTGACTCACGTCACCGTGAACAGTGGCGTGATAGGCATGCCCTTCACCGAGGCGAACAAGACGCTCCTGCAGCAGTTGGGCATCAACGACCCGCAGTGGCTCTATCGCGGCTGCGTCTATGGCGGCGGATCGGGCATCAGCGAGTTCAAGTACGATTTCAACGGCGACGGCGACTACGACGACACCTACAACATCGATGGCGTGGAGTATAAGGAGATGGGATTCAGCAACTCGTCCGGATCGGTGACCCACTTCACCACGGTCGATGTGCTGGGCGGTCTCGTCTATCGCGCCGTTCTTGGCGGTGGCTCGTTAGGCTCGGTGGGCGCTCCGAAGATTAATCAGCCCAACTACGCCGAACGCAGGACAGCCACTGCTGCCGAATGGGGCGGTCAGAGCCTGAACCAGGTGAACGTGGGCGGCGGAAAGGTGGACGGCAATGTCGTCAAAGCCACCATCGGCGAACCCACGGGCGTGGCTGCCGGCTACGGTGGCAACGTCTTCGGTGGCGGACGAGGCGAGGCCGGGCTGGGAAGCGACTTTGGAACGTCTATCTGGACACAGGTGAATGTCAAGAACGGTGCCAACATCCTGGGCAACGTCTACGGTGGCGGTAATGCCGGACCCGTGCTGAAGGACACCGAAGTGAAGATAGGTGAGTGAGGTGAGTATATGAAACATGACGAATAGCTGAAATAACTGACGAACCTATGATACAAAATAAGTTATTTAGGGATAGTCTGGCTGCCATACCAGAAGAGCAAAAGGCAGAGTTTGAACTTTCCTTTGGCATCGCTGAGAGGATGGACGAGATACTCAAGGAGAAGAATATCTCCCAGCGTGAACTGGCTCGTCGCTTAGGCAAGCGGGAGTCGGAAGTGTCGCGTTGGTTGACGGGCCGGCATAATTTCACAACCAGTACTATCGCCAAAATTGAGACCGCACTTGGTTCACCTTTAGTACAGATTACCCGTTAATGATTAAAAACATCAATATTATGACTTTATTCGATCAGATTAGTGAGGACATCAAGTCCGCAATGAAGGCTCGCGACAAAGTGCGTCTGGAGACACTTCGCAACATCAAAAAAGTTTTTCTGGAGGCAAAAACGGCTCCAGGAGCCAACGACACATTGGCTGATGCCGATGCGCTGAAGATTATCTCCAAGCTGGCCAAGCAAGGTAAAGAAACTGCTGCAACCTACACACAGGCAGGTCGTCAGGACTTGGCCGATGCAGAGTTGGCTCAGGTGGAAGTCTTGGAAAGCTATCTGCCGAAGCAACTCTCTCAGGAGGAGATTGAGACAGAGGTGAAGAAGATTATCGCTGAAGTAGGAGCCACCAGCATGAAGGATATGGGCAAGGTAATGGGCACAGCCAGCAAGCAGTTGGCAGGAAAGGCCGATGGCCGAGTCATCTCTGAGATTGTAAAGAAGCTCCTGGCATAATCTTTGATCTTATGTCTAGAATTCGTGGCACAATAATGGCACAGAGCGCCGTAACTCGCTGGTACTCAGTACGTGCTTTAAACTTCAACGAGGATGAGTATTAAGAAAACAAGCGAAGTAACTTGAATGCTACTTCGCTTGTTTACTATTTGTAAATTAAGCCAATAATTGCATTTTCATAATTTCAAATAACTCTTTAATGATTCAACATACTCCTCAAAAGCTTTCAGACCAGCTGGGGTGATACGACAGAGGGTGCATGGCTTCTTGCCTTTGAAAGTCTTCTCTACCTCTATGTAGCCCGCTGCCGAGAGTTTGTCTATCTGCACACTCAGATTGCCCGCCGTAGCTTCCGTTTGTTCCTTAATATAGGGAAACTCAGCCTCCTCGGCATTGATAAGCAGCGACATCACAGCCAGTCGCAACTCGGAGTGCAGCAATGGGTCTAATGTTGGGAACATCATAGGCTTACTTGTTTTTAAGTTTTATGCCTGGCAATGTCAATCCGATAAAGGCCAAAATCGCAACGATGAGGGCAGGAATTATGCCGTGGGCTACGCCTACGTAGTCAGCACTGGTGTAGTATTCCAACAACCATGAAGTCAGTGTAAGTGAGACGTAGAACGACTCCCAGATAAAGCCTCCGATGCCACCCACTATGCCACACCACACCATCCAGCGGCTCTTCAGGATATAACCGTTAATGGTGATGGTCATGCCCATAAGCAGGAGTACGACGCGAAGGGGATAAATCTCCAGACGTTCATAGACATCGGGCTGTTCGAAGTGTGACATCAGCATATTGTATAGGATGCCAAACACGAAGTATGCGAGTACAAAAATACCGAATGTTTGCCACGTCTTGTCTACCATTGAACCAACCAAACTGGCTGGGACTTTCGGCTTGCCTCTCTTTGCATAGCGGTCAGCAGCAAAGATGATGAGAGGCAGCAATACGTACATAAGATACCAAGCCGTATTGGACGTTAGATAGATAAGGATGCCGATAAGAAGTGCCATTCCCATCGTGCAAAGACCCGCAACATAGAGCGAAAGCCCCGTGTCCTTTGCCACTACTTGTCGGCTACGCTCTATTTGCTCTGTAATAATCTCCAGACTGCGCTCTGCAGTCATATTATTTTTTTCTTCCATTGTTGTTTCATTTTAAAGATGTTCTACTTTTGGTTTACTACTCTCTGGCCTTGTCCGTGCTCCTGCAGAAAGCACATCAAAAGCCAATTGTGTCCGGTTCACGGTGCAAATGTAGATAAGTTTATAATATAAACCAAATTATTCTGTAAATATTTTACTTCGGAAGTAGATTTTTTAACATTTAGTAGGAGAAAGTGTTCTCCTTATTTTTAATGTTATATGGAAGTTTTTTTCTATTAGACTTGCTATTTCGAGAATTTTGTCTAATTTTGCAGAACTAAAGAACAAATACCTGAGACTGATTAACTGTATTTTTGTAACAAAGATATTTCCCAAATTCGATGGAACAAAAGCAAAACGAACGTATTATCGACCTTACCAAAGTGGCTCACACACTTTGGACTAAGCGTTGTCTTTTCTATAAAGTATGGGCATGGACTTTTGTACTCTCCTGCATCTGGATTTTCCCCCAGCCCCGCTATTATACTTGTGAGGTAGAACTTGCTCCAGAAATGAGCGGAGAGGATGTTGGAGGCGGACTTTCTAGTATTGCCTCTTCGTTTGGGGTAAACCTTGGCGGTTTAACCAGTAGGGATGCCATCTATCCAGAACTCTATCCCGAATTGTTTGAGAGTCCAGAATTTGTTTTTGGGCTTTATGGCATACAAATCAAGACGATGGGAGGAAAAGACGAAGAAAGCCTTCAGACAGACTACTACACTTATATTAGGAAGTATCAAAAAAAGAATTGGCTCCTATTCCCATTAAATTGGATAAAGTCGAGTGTTTCCAGTCTTATCAGTCCTAAGGAACCGTCTTCTGATAACTTTGCCGATATTAACCCTGCCATGATGAGCTACAGTGACTATATGCTGATGAACTCCGTTATGGAAAAAATTAGTTGTACTGTTGACAAGAAGAACAGTGTCATCACCATCAGTGTTACAGATCAAGACCCACTTGTTTGCACATTTATGGCCGACAGTGTAAAGGCACACCTGCAGGACTTTATCATCCGCTACCGTACCAGCAAGGCAAAAGAAGATCTAGTGCATTATCAGCAAATGCGCGATAGTGCCGAAATAGAATACGACAAAGCAACGGAAAAATACAACGGATATTGTGACAGTCATATGAACACCGTCCTTCAGACCTATCAAAGCGATCGTGATAAGCTGAAGAACGATATGATGCTGAAGCAGAATACCCTCACTGCTATGGAAACCCAGTTGCAGACCAGTAAAGTAAAGCTACAGGAGAAAACCCCTGCATTTACTACTCTGAAAAGTGCCACTGCACCTGTTAAGCCTGCAGGCCCCAAACGCATGATTTTTGTAGCAATGATGCTTGTTCTGTCCAGTGTAATATTATCTGTGTGGTTAACCAGAAAAGATATCTTCTAATTTTCTAAGCATACCTGAAAGCATGCAGATTAAGCTAAATATTCAAAAAATAATACCATTTCTTTTAATGGCGTTTTTTTCCATGCATGCGTCAATGGATTTTACAGCTGTTGATATACAAATAGCCTCATATGCACTTTTAGCACTTATGTTAATTGGAGGCTTTTTCTTGTTCTACAAAATAATCCGAGAGAAGACTATAGCAAAACATGATTTGATATTTTTTTTATTTGTTACCATAATTGCTATCTCTTCATTCATCCATGGTACAGATGCCAAAAACTGGTTATATGTCTCAATTGACATTCTACTTATTCGATTAGCATTCTACTTTTACAATAGTCAGATAAAGTATTTAATACTTGGATTAGCTTTTGGCTTTAATATTGGACTATTTGCACAGCTACACCAGTTAATTACCCAACCACAAATGTGGTTAGTCCCTGAGGCAGAAAAAGAAATTACTACCTATATATTAGGTGGTAACTACAATCAGATGGGCTTACGCATATTAATAGCCCTTGTTGTTAATTTTCTTTGTTTGAAAATCAGTAAAGCATTTTATTTTTTACTTATTCCATCCATTTTAGCTTGTGTCTCTATTCCTGTTATGGTAGGCTCCATGACTGCTGCTACTTGCATTATATTGTTTCTCCTTTTATGTCTTATTCCTTCAGCATACTTTCGTAGAACAAGTGTTAAGATATTGTTTTTTTTTATTGCTCTTTTCCAGATTCTCGTGTGTTTCTCAGGAAAAGGTATTGAACATAACGAATTTGCCGTTTGGTTTGTTGAAGATGTTTTAGACAAGGATATTACATTCACATATCGTACTCACATGTGGGATTCTGCACTCCGCATCATTGCCGAATCCCCTCTGTTGGGCTATGGCTTTCCTGATAAGGACTGGTATCTTGCCCACATGACCTCCTTTGCTATCGGTCCGCACAATATTCTTTTAGCCACGCTTATCTATGGTGGTATTATTGCCTTTGCTATTTATTTATTTTTATTGATGCGTTCATTAATTAATGTTGCCAGTGTCCATAACTTCCACGGAGATTGTCTGCTTGCCGCAATATCAATTTCCTGCTTGATGATGCTCATGGAAGTATATCCTATACCTCTTGTTTTTTGTATATTAACCCTTGCCGATTATTATCCGCAACTAAACGCTCAATTAACTCCCCAAGATGAATCCTAGCACACGTCTTGTCGTCAACACTATAGCTCAGAACGTTCGAACAATAATAAACGTTATTCTGTCGCTCTATTCCACACGTATTGTCATGCAGGCCTTGGGTGTGTCGGATTACGGTATATACATGCTTGTAGCTGGCATCGTTGCGCTGCTGCCTTACCTAGTCAATGCGTTGATTACCACCACACAACGGCATCTTTCTTTTGCATTTGGTCAGGGCAACACTACTGAAGTCAAATTGATATTCGCCAATAGCTACCTGCTTCACTGGCTGTTCGGGGGGCTGCTATCGTTATTGGCAATTTCACTGGTTTCTCTCATTTTCGATTATGGTTTCCTCAATATACAACCAGAAAAGCTGCTTGAGTCAAAATATGTTTATTTTTTAGTATTAATATCGGTATTTTTTACTTTTATTACCGCCCCATTTCGCTCATTGCTGATTGCTCACGAAAACATAGTCTATATTTCTATCGTAGATGTTTTGGATGGTATTCTCAAACTGTCTTTAGTCTTCTGTCTGTTTCTCGTTGAAGAATGGCGTCTTCCATTCTATGCGCTGATTATTGCTACTATTCAGCTGTTCAACCTGTTAATGCTGGCAATCTATAGTAAACTGCATTATCAAGAATGTGTCCTTGCGCCCAGCATCAAGTTTTTCAAGAAAGAAATCACAAAAAAGATTATCAGTTTCGCGACATGGACACTCTACGGAACTTTATGCGTCTATTTCCGCAATCAGGGTATAGCCGTTGTCTTAAACAGGTTTTTCGACACCGTCATCAATGCAGCTTATGGAGTAGCCACTCAAGTTTTCGGTGCTACTCAATTCTTATCCGAAGCAATCATTAATGCTATTCGTCCTCAGGTGGTCATGGCAGAAGGAAGCGGCAATCGCCAACAGATGCTAAGCCTCGCCCTAAAGGCATGCAAATACTGTTTCCTTATGTCAGCGCTCTGCATTATTCCTCTCATATTCGAGATTCGTCCGATATTATTATTTTGGCTTGATGCAATTCCTCCTTATGCAGACGTCTTCTGTCGCATTTTGCTATTGTCGGTGTTGTGCGACCAGGTTACAATCGGCCTGAATATGGCCAACACTGCTATTGGCAAGATAAGAAATTTCACGTTTCTCGTGTTCACGACCAAGGCGCTGTGTGTACCTGTTGCATATTATCTTCTGCTTCACGGCGAATCTGTTGAAATAGCGACACTTTCTTTTTTTGCATGTGAGATTTTGTCTGGCATTATCCGTGTTCCATATTTAATGTTTAATGGAGGGCTGAAGTTCTACTCCTTCATCAGTGAGGTAATTCTGAGAATTGTGCCTTCATGTTTAATAATGTGTGCAGTTTGCTATGCCTGTTGCCATTGGCTTAATATGGATTATCGCTTCCTGGTCACAGGATGTCTCAATGTACTTATTGGTGGCGGCGTCATCTTTTTTTGTTCTGCAACATCTCAGGAACGCAATAAAATCATATGTCTGATTATGAGAAAATAATATTGTATAACTGAACCTAAAGCAATCATTTATGTCATTACTTAAATATCTAAACCAAATATATCACGAACTCATTGAGCGTAAAGAACAGAAGTGGGATTTGCGCCTGCAACAACTTGAAGTTCACAACCCCAAAAGATTGGCTGGTATAGGCAATGTACGTCTCAGCGAAGAACAAAAAAGGGAGATAGATAATTTCTACCTTACCAACTGGGGCAGTAAAATAGACTATACGTGTCATCTAACCTATTATGCATACTCAGGCCGTTTCAATAAAGCATTTTTTCCGGAACAACTCTACATCCCGGAGTTTGAGCGCTATATGAACGCCTATGTCCGATATAATGATGTTTTCAACGATAAAAATGTATTCTCTCACATAGCCAAAGGTCTCGGGATACATACTCCTGAAGTCATTTTTTCTTGCTCTAAAGGATTCATAATCGACTCTTCACTAAACAAATGCACAGAAGATGTTATGATAAAGTCTCTAGCACAGGAAAAGGAATTCTTCATTAAGGCTTCCGTTGATTCATGTGGAGGTTCTGGTTGTAAATATTTCACAAACAAAGTTCCTGGCGCTTCGGCAGAACAAGAGGTTCGTGATCTCATCCAATCTTTTGGCAACGACTACTCTGTCCAACGCTGTATCCAATGCCATCCATGCCTTAAAACCTTGCACCCTCAGAGCGTCAACACCATCCGAGTAATGACCTATAGGTGGCATGGAGAAATCTTAACTGTACCTGCAATCGTGCGTCTCGGTATTGGAACCATGCAAGTGGACAACGCAAGCGCAGGCGGGATTTTTGTAGGCGTTTCTGATGAGGGTTCTATGCTGCCCTTTGCGATGAACAAATATGGGAAACGTTACAGTGAGCACCCAGACTCCGGCATTAAATTTGATGGATATCGCATCGATTTTATACCCCAAATCCTTGAAGAAGCAAAACGACTCCACAGGGCTATACCTCAAATCGGGGTAGTCAATTGGGATTTCGCTATAGGAGAAGATGGGGACATTATATTGATCGAAGGAAACATGAGAGCTGGAGGAATATGGGTATTTCAAATGGCGCATGGAACTGCTCCTTTTGGGGATAACACGGCAGAAATACTTCAATGGACTAAGAAAATGAAACACCTCTCTTTGCTTCAACGCATTCATCATACATTTGGTGATTAAAAATATGGATATGAAAACAGTAAAACTTTATATTTGGAAAATAATTTACTACATCCTTGGTCATCTGTGGCCCAAAGGATGCGTGACTGTGCATTTCCGTCGCTCTACCGGTCGTTTCCTGAACTGGCAGCATCCGCGCGACATCAATGAAAAGATTCAATGGCTCAAGTTCTACGGAAACACTAGCCAATGGACTCGTCTTGCTGACAAATATGCAGTGCGCGAATACATTAAGGAAAAAGGACTTGAAGACATGCTCATCCCTCTGATTGGCAGATGGGAGCATGCTGAAGACATTGACTGGGAGACTCTGCCCAATCAGTTTGTCATGAAGACCAATCACGG
The DNA here is from genome assembly GCF_022024015.1 of Prevotella sp. E9-3. Lineage (NCBI taxonomy): Bacteria > Pseudomonadati > Bacteroidota > Bacteroidia > Bacteroidales > Prevotellaceae > Prevotella > Prevotella sp. E9-3. The sequence continues at coordinate 3,102,664 of NZ_CP091786.1, read as the reverse complement.
CAGTGGAGACGCCTTAATCTGCACTGACAAATCCAAACTTGACATCAAGCATTGGACGCAATATTTCTCTCGTTTGCTCAAACAAAAATTTGGCACTCAGATGGGAGAACCTCACTACGACAAAATCAAGCCCTGTATTATTGCCGAACAGTTGATGGACTGCACCAGGCAGCAGATTGAATCCACATCACTCGTTGATTACAAAATATGGACCTTCGACGGAAAGCCCGCCTATATATGGGCCTGTTACAACAGGACGAAATCATCGTGCGAAGTGGCTGTCTATGACCTGGATTGGAATTTCCATCCTGAATATTCCCGTTCTGAGCAGCACTACGTTCTCGCAGAAAGACTCATTCCCCGCCCCGTTTCTTTGGATAAGATGCTCCATGCAGCTTCCGTTCTCTCAGAAGGTTTTCCTGTGGTGAGAATGGATTTCTATGAGGTGGACGGAAAGCCCTATTTCGGAGAAATGACCTTCACTCCTGCTGCAGGCTTTAACGACTTCTACACTCAGAAATTTCTCAATATACTAGGTGACTTATGCAAAATCAAGTAACCCTTTCCATCGTCATGCCAGTCTTCAATCACGCGGATGATTTGAAGATCATGCTCAACTCCATCCTGGACAATTCCTATCAGGATTGGGAGTTGTTGGCTGTGGATGATGGTTCCGATGAAGAGACAAAAGAAACCCTTAAGCAATATGCCACCCAAGACAAGAGAATAAATATCATACAGCGCGAACGCGAGCCAAAGGGAGCCCAGACCTGTCGTAACATAGGTTTTGAGCAGGCTCGAGGAGAATACATTGTTTTCTTCGACTCCGACGACTATGTGGCTCCATATTGTCTGGAGCAGCGTGTGAAGGAACTAAGCAAGCATCCCGAACTGGACTTCATGGTATTCCGCAGCGGCACTTACTACGACAATGCTTTCCATCAAGAGCCCGACAAACTCAACTACGGTTATCAAATATATAATGATGACATTGAGGCTTTTTGCTCCCGCACCTTGCCATTCATCGTTTGGAACAATATCTACCGACGCACTTCACTTCTGAAATACGGCATCAGTTGGGACACACATCTGTTGTCGCTTCAGGACGCCCAATTCAATTTGGAATGTATCCTAAGTGGTATGCACTATGCCTATTCCACCCTTGCCCCTGACTACGGCTACCGCACAGCCAGCACAGGCTCTGTCTCCAAGCAGATTCTCTCTGCGGCCCATTTCGAGAGCAATCTTTATGCCACAAAACGCTTTTATTCTCTTATTCAGCAGCGCTATAGACACCGCTACGACCACGCACTTTATCGCGGCGCCATGTTTCTCTATGTCAAGGTTTCCCGCACCGGATTCCATAAGGATTACAATCTGCATCTTGCGTCCTTGATACAATCTTTATCTCCTTTGTGGGGCAATTTATTCAGATGGCAGATGCGTCTCACTCACTTCCTATGCAAGATTATGCCGCTTACTCCTGCCAGGCGTTTGCCCATTCTCAATTATCTGTTGTGGTATCGCCGTATGGAGCAAGAAATGGTAAAACGACAAAAAGAGCTTTTATGAAAGAATTCGTAATAATACTAACAAGTCTGTTTTTCTGCACTCTGTGTTCCTGCTCCCAGAAAACTGCCGACCGTAACGACTGGTACGAACTCAGTTGGCATGATGAATTCAACGGCAAAACCATCAACGATAGCATATGGAGCAAGATGAAGCGCATGCCCACTGCACGCAGCCTGTGCAACCTAACTCCGGACGACAGGATGTACGAAGTGGGCAAAGGGCGCCTACGTCTGTATGCAAGACACAATAAGGGCATCTTACCCAATGACACCGCCACATTTCTTACTGGAGGCGTCACCTCCGAAGGCAAACGCACCTTCACCTATGGTAAGATAGAAGTGCGTGTGCGTCTGCATGGAGCCATCGGCACTTGGCCCGCCGTCTGGACGATGCCGGAGGACAGAAAACTCTGGGAGAATCCTAACCCCAAATATACGGAAATTGACCTCTTGGAATACGTGGACCGAAACGATTTCGTTTATCAGACAGCACATAATGCCTACACTTTGGCAGACCAGAAAAATTGGTACGAGCCGAAACAACAGCACACCCCTACTATCAAAGTCAACAAGTACAACATCTATAGTGTGGAGATTCTGCCCGATATGCTCATCTTCGCTGTCAACGGGAAAGAGACTTTCCGTTATCCGAAAAAGGAGGAATACAAAAATCAGTTTCCTTACGGCATCGAGTCACATATTATGATGGACATGCAGACATATCCTCCCAAGTCATGGGCAAGCGGTGTGGAACCTGAGACTTTCCCTGCATACATGGATATTGATTGGATTAGAGTTTATAAACTGAAAGAAAAGCCATGAAGCAAGTTAGCATAATCATAGTCACATACAACTCCGAGAAGGATATCTACGACTGCGTGGATTCCATTCAAACTTATGCCGACATCCCCAAGGAGGATATCGAGCTCATCATCGTGGACAACTGCAGCCACGAGACCGAGCCGATGTTTGCGCGCCTAAAGCAGCAATGGGGCGAGGACATCATCCTTATCGAGAACACACAAAATGGCGGTTACGGACAGGGCAACAATGTGGGCATCCGACGCGCCACAGCTCCCGTCATCCTCATCATGAATCCCGACGTGCGCCTTCTTGAACCATTCTTCCGTAAACCATTGGGAGCATTCATGGCGGATAAGGAACTCATCATGTACGGCATGAAAATGATGAACACCCCCACCAGTGCCAGCAACAACTCATTTTGGTGCACCACGATGATGAACGGTTATCTGCGCACCCTGCTTACAGGACTATGCACTCGCATGGACTTGTACCTGCCGCGCTGGATGTATTTCTCTGGTTCTTGTTTCTTTGTCCGGAAATCAATGTTCGAGGCTGCAGGTCTGTTCGACGAAGAAGTATTCATGTATGGTGAAGAAGACGATATACACTACCGATTGGCAAAGCGTTTCGGTTACCACTTCCGTTTCGACAAACATCTGCACTACCTACACCCCATGGAGCATCGCCAACTAACTGTTGACTACGAAAAAAAACTTCTCGAAGTTGATCTCTACCATCACCGGAAGAAGGGACTTTCCCCATTGGCAACACTTCGGACATACCTCCAGATTAATACAACTCTGCTTGTAAGAGCATACCTACGCAAGATGCTGGGCAGACAGGACGAAGCAGACTTCGCCAAATTAAAAGGGTTCAGAAACGAGCTTAAAAAAATGTATAAAGAATACTCAACGAAATCATGACCATAGACATACTCATATCCTGCATGCACCAGAAAGACTGGTCTATCATAGAACGGTCCAAACTCCAGGTATATACACTGGGGCAACGCCTGACAAGTTTAAGCAACACATTATGCAGGCATTCTCTTTAATAAAGGATAAAGAGCCAGAACATCAGATAGTCATCCTGAAATCATGGAACGAATGGGGAGAGGGTAATTATGTAGAACCCGATCAGGAATTCGGACACGGATGGCTTGATGCTGTTTACAAGGCAATAAACAATAAATAAGACATCATGAAACGGGCTTTGTTTGTTATATTCAAAAAATACAACGGAATACTGGAAGGAGGTGGTATTGCAAACCAGCGCAACCTCACCATGGCACAGCATATACTCGGAAAGGAAAATGTAGATACTATATATCTGCACGATGAAAACAAGAAACGAAGCATTTGGAACATTATTCTCTCTGCACTTGTATTCCCATTCGGGTACTACAATGGTATGACACCATGGAAAGTAAAAGACATTGTAAAGAGGGCAAACGACTACGACTATGTATTTCTTAGCACCAGTCTCTTCGGCGTCATAGCAAAAGAGCTTAAAGCAAACCACTACAAAGGTACTGTAATTGCACATTTTCACAATGTGGAAAGTCTGTACTATGAGCACACGCTGTCAAAACGTATGCCAATTAGAAAAGTTATCATAAATTGTGCAGCACAGAATGACGAGTATTGTTGCAAGTATGCTGACAGGGTGCTGACGCTAAACCAGCGCGATAGTGATATGCTCCATAAAATGTACGGACGAGATGCCGACATCATTGTGCCTATCGCATTCGCAGATAAATGCCAACAGATTGTTCCTGACAAGGAGTCCATTACCTCAACACTGCCCTTATGTCTTTTTATAGGAAGTTATATCTCACCAAACGTACAGGGAATCGAGTGGTTTGTAAAGAATGTCCTGCCACATGTAAACATCCGGCTAAAAATAGTAGGGAAAGGAATGGCAAAGCTAAAAGAGAACAATACTCTGTTCAATGACATCGAGATTGTCAGTGATGTGCCCGACATGCAACCGTATTTCCTGGAAGCCGACTTCATAGTACTTCCTATCTTCACAGGAAGCGGAATGAAGGTAAAAACCTGCGAATCTCTTATGTATGGTAAAAATATACTCGGAACAGATGAGGCATTTGAAGGGTATAGTCTTGATGCAGAGAAAGTAGGTGGAAGATGTAACAATGAAAAAGAATTTATAAACTGTCTGAACAAATATATTCAATTTCCTATCCCACTTTTCAACAATTACTCCCGACGCATATACGAACAGTTCTATTCTGAAGAAGCATCTGTGAAAGCATTTGAGGATGTTTTTCAATAACCAGTCGAAAATGTCCAATGACAAAAGCATTATTACTCTTCATATTACAAATATGCATATTGTTAAATAGTATAATATGAAGATCGCATACTTACTCCGTGCTTCTCTTACCACCACAGTGTGCTACTTGTAGCGAATGTCTTAAAATAGTCGCATATTTACATGTTTTTTTGCTTTTTTTTGTAAATAATGCAGTTTTTTTTAGGAAAATGGCTATATTTGCAGCATAAAACCCTGCGACAATAACGACCTATGAATATCTGCATACTTACTCCGCGATTTCCTTATCCGCAGTTTGGCGGCGACGCACTGCGCATCAACGAGATAGCACGCTACCTTAAACATCAGGGGCATAAACTTATTCTCGTGTCCTTATCCGACGGGGCTAAGCCTCCTGTGGCTCAGGCAAAGGTGCTTTATGACAAGGTCTATTTCGTAAAGCGCAACAGAATAGTGTCGCTTTTTGTCGGGGCTTTCAACTTTCTCTTTGGAAAACCCATTCAGTGCGGTTACTACTCATCTAACGCCTACCGCAAACTCTTCCGGAAAGTAATTCAGACGGAGAAGCCCGACCTTTACATTCCCCACCTGCTGCGTATGGTGCCTTATCTCAGTGAGTTGCATTTGGAAAAGCAGACCATTGTCGAAATGACCGATGCACTGTCGAAGACCTACCTGCTCTCCTCCAAAGCCGAAGGCGTCGGTCTGCTGAAATACGTTTACATGCTGGAGCAGCGCCTCATCGCCAGGTACGAGCTCCAGGTCACGCGCCGTTTCCCCAAGGTGGTACTCGTGTCTCAGGCCGACATCGATTATCTGAAGGCCAAAGAGCCGAACGCCACTTCCCTCACCCTGCACAGCAACGGCGTGGGCATCCTCGAGGCGTTGCCCGAACACTATAACACCGACAAAATCTGCTTCATGGGCAACATGCGCTCCATGCAGAATCAGGATGCAGCCATCTACTTCGCCAACGAGGTGTTCCCGCTCATCAAAAAGGAACGCCCCTCGGCAAAATTCTACATCGTGGGGTCTCTCCCTCCCGGCAACATCCAGACTCTTGCCTCCGACGACATCATCATCACGGGTTTTGTCGACGACCTCGAAGGCTTCATCAAAGACTCATGCCTCCTTGTAGCCCCCATCCGCGTGGCAGCGGGCATCCAGAACAAAGTCCTCGTCGGCATGGGTTGCGGCGTACCCGTAGTGATGACCTCGCTCATCTCCCATGCCATACCCGAACTGCGCGACGGCGACAACTGCCTCATCCGCGACGGCGAACAGGCCCTTGCCGATGCCTGTCTCAGGATCATGCGCGCCCCCGAGCTGAGACGCGACATGGGCCGCAAGGGCTACGACATGGTGCTGCGCCACTACTCCTGGGCGGAGAAACTCAACGGCTACGAGCGACTCTGAACACCCTGCAGGAACACACTGAACACGCATGGCCCGAGTGGCCGCTTTGTTTAAGAGTCATTCAAGCTTCTTTTTCTCCTCTTTTTCCATCTTTTTTGTTCTTGTTTTTCCTCTTACTTTTTTCGAAAATCAAGACAAATAAAAATCTCAATCTAGAACGGGAAGCCTTTGTTTTGCCCCCTCATTGTGGGGGCTTACCCCATAGAATGAAGCGAAAAAATACCGATTTTGCCACTTTTTTCCTGCTTTTTCTTGGAAAAATGCATGTTTTGGCGCACTTTTTATTGATAGGATGGGATTGACTTAACTACTATGGTGAAGTAGCACTTATTTTTCACTGTAACTGAATGTCCGCTATACTGCAACTGAACGGTGGTTGTATTGCAACTGAATGGTGGTTGCATTATAGCTGAATGGTAGTTGCGGTATAGCTGAAGTACCATTGCAGCATCATAGAAGTTCTGCAACAGAAGTGTATCAGAAGAATATCGATATTTGTACAACTGTTTGATATTCAGACAGTTCTAAAAATAGTTCAAACTCTTCAAAACTCGCGTATTTCCGACCCACTTTCCGTTTGGTGAATTTGGCGCGAGTTTTGAGCCCGATTAAGCATGTAAAAAATAGGCAAAATTGGTCTTTTTTTTCCTTAATCTGTTATCCAATATTGGGCTGGCACAATAAAATGAAAAGTAATACGTTTTGTAAATTGTGTTAAGAAAAGGCTTTCTGCTGTTAATACTGTCGTTAGCTGCCGTAAAAGTTAGTGCGCAGTACGATCCGTCGTTCAGTCATTACTGGGCGATGGAGACTTCGTTTAATCCCGCAGCTGTGGGCAAACAGGAGAAAATCAATGTCAATGTGGCTTATAACACCACGATGACAGGTTTTGAGAACAATCCGAAAACCATGTATGCTTCGGCTGATATGCCTTTCTATCTCTTTGGGGCGTATCATGGAGTGGGCTTGCGGTTTATGAACGACAAGATTGGTCTTTTCTCCCACAATAGTCTGACGCTGCAATATGCCTACAAGCAGAAACTCTTTGGCGGTGTGCTGAACATCGGCGTGCAAGGCTCGATGCTGGGTGAGAATTTTGACGGTTCGAAACTGGACTTGGAAGTAGCCAGCGATAATGCCTTCTCCACCTCAGAGATGACTGGATCGGCCTTTGACCTCGGCGCCGGATTGTACTATAATCATAAAACATGGTATGTAGGAGCATCGGTTCAGCATGCCCTGAATCCTACTGTAGAACTGGGCGAAACCAACGAACTGGAGGTGTCGCCAACGTATTATTTTACTGCTGGAGGCAATATTCGATTGAGAAATCCGTTTCTTTCAATACAACCGTCTGTGATGGGTCGTTCTGATGGGGTTGGCTATAGGGCCGATATAACCACACGCTTGACCTACCAGTATGAGAAACGCCGGATGTACGCAGGTGTGGGCTACAGTCCTACTAATTCGGTTACGGTGTTCATAGGAGGTGACTTCCACGGCATCAGTATTGGTTACAGCTACGAGGCCTACACCAATGGCATTAGTCTTGGTAATGGCAGCCACGAACTGCTCATCGGGTATCAGACCGATTTGAACCTTTTCAAGAAAGGACGAAACCGTCACCAAAGTGTGAGACTACTGTAAAACCAGATAATACCCTTTGAGGGAATTTGACGAGACAAAATAATTCTAAAAATATACTTCTTTAAATAAGAAACATATTTATTTATGACAATAAGAGATTTAGAAAATGTGACTAAACATTCCTTCCTTTGTAAGGGCTTGGGTGGGCTTCTCCTTGTACTGCTGCTCACCAGTTGCTTCGGGTCCAAGTCGGCATCTACTGGTGGTGAACTGACTGGTGCCGGTGGACGAGCTTTTTCAGAACCTGCTCCTTACGGAATGGTACTGGTGAAGCGTGGACACCTGCAGATGGGTACTCAGTCCACTGACTCTCTTTGGGGACGTCAGATTCCTGTTCGCGACATTTCGGTAGATGGCTTCTGGATGGACGATACGGAGATTACCAACTCGGAGTATCGCCAGTTCGTGAACTATGTACGCGACTCCATCATCCGTGAGCGATTGGCCGACCCGAATTATGGCGGCGATGAGACCTACAAGATTGAAGAAGACAAGAACGGTGATCCGATTAAGCCTTATCTGAACTGGAAAAAGGCCTTGCCTCGTAAGCCCAACGAAGACGAGTTGCGCGCACTCCAGAGTGTGTATGTGACCAATCCTGTGACGGGCGAGAAAATGCTCGACTATAGTCAGATGAACTATCGCTATGAGGTTTATGACTATGTTGAGGCCGCCAAGCGTCGCAATCGTCTGAATCCTGCCGAGCGTAACCTGAATACGGACATTCAGGTGAATGCCGAAGAACAGGTGATGATTTCCAAGGATACTGCCTATGTAGATGATGAAGGCCGTATTGTTCGTCAGACCATCAATCGCCCACTGTCTGGTCCTTGGGATTTCCTGAATACCTATATCGTAAATATCTATCCTGACACCACTTGTTGGGTGAACGATTTCCCCAACGCCGATAATGAGGTGTATATGCGTAACTATTTCTCTAATCCCGCATATAACGACTATCCTGTGGTGGGTGTCACATGGGAACAGGCCAATGCTTTCTGTGCATGGCGTACTGAATACTTACTGAAAGGATTAGGTCCGCAGGCCCGTTATGTTCAGCGCTATCGCCTGCCGACGGAGGCCGAATGGGAGTATGCAGCCCGTGGTCGTGACCAAAATGAATTTCCATGGGCCAATGAGGATGTGGCCAGCGGAAAAGGCTGCTTCTATGCAAACTTCAAACCGGATAACGGTAACTATACCAAGGATGGTAATCTGATTACCTCAAAGGTGGGTATCTACTCAGCCAACTCCAACGGACTTTATGATATGGCTGGCAATGTGGCCGAATGGACTTCGACCATTTATACAGAGGCCGGTATCGACGCCATGAACGATATTAACCCTCAGCTGTCGTATAATGCCGCTATTGAAGACCCCTATCGCCTGAAGAAGAAGAGTGTTCGTGGCGGTTCGTGGAAAGATCCCGAGAGCTATATCCGTGCTGCATGGCGTAGCAGCGAGTATCAAAACCAGCCTCGAAGCTATATTGGTTTCCGCTGTGTGCGCTCGCTTGCCAATACAAGTAGCGAAAAGGTGAAACCGGCGAAGACATCAGCAAAAAAAAAGTAAACTGGGCTGAGGCTCGTCATAATTTCGGCGGCTCGACCATTCATTAAATCTAAAATCCGTTAATCGAAAATTATCCAGATGACACAGTATAGTAAATTCAATGTGATATACCACTTACAGAAGTGGCTTGACAGTGTTCCCGGACAGACATTCATGAACTATGCCTATAGCTGGGGTGCGTCTATCGTTATCCTGGGTGCCCTGTTCAAACTGACTCACTTGGCAGGAGCTAACTTCATGCTGTTCCTTGGTATGGGAACTGAGGTACTCGTGTTCTTTATAGCCGGTTTTGACCGTCCGTTCGATAAGACAGAGGATGGTAAGGACTTGCCTACACATGTGGTGGATGATGATGAAACAGACACCGTGGCCAACGGCGAAAACAACTTCGCCCACGGAGCAGTGGCCGGAGGCGGCACCATCGTGATTGGTGGTGGAGTGGCCGGCAGTGGCGTGGCAAGCGACATGCAACCCACTGGTCAGGAAAATGGTACAATCAGCTTTGGTGGCGGCACTACTGGCGGCGGAATCGTTGGCGGAATCGTTGGCGGTGTTGTCGGTGGCGTGGCTCAGCCTGAACTTCCTGATGTGGATGCCGAGGGCATGGAAGAGGCTACCGAGAGTTATGTGGAACAGTTGAAGAGACTGACTGAGACACTTCAGAAGGTATCTGAACAGAGCGAACGCCTGACTCGCGACAGCGAGGAGATGGAAAATCTGAACCGTACACTCACCGGTATCTGTAAGGTCTATGAGATGCAGCTGAAGGGCGCAAGTCAGCAGATTGGCACGATTGACGAAATCAACGATCAGACCCGTAAGATGGCTGATCAGATAGCCGAGCTGAATCGCATCTATGCCCGCATGATTGAGGCCATGACAACCAATATGCCGAAGAGCCCCTTAGGATAGTGGGGGATTGGGGTCTGAACAAGCGCAGATCCCTTTAAAGAAAATAATAACTAAAAAGAGTCTGATAAACGCTTGTTCAGACCCCCATCCCCCTAACTTAGGGGGCAGAGAAAATGGCAATTAAGAAAAGACCCGTTTCTCCTCGCCAGAAGATGATCAACCTCATGTATGTGGTGTTGATGGCTATGCTGGCGCTGAATGTCTCGAACGAGGTGCTCAACGGCTTTGATATCGTAGAGAAAAGCCTGAACCGTACCACCGAGAACTCAGCCAAGGAGAACATGGCTATATATGAGGACTTCGAACAGCAGATGAAGGCCAATCCTCAGAAAGTGAAGGAATGGTACGACAAGGCTCAGATGGTGCGCCATATGAGTGACTCCCTGTATGATTTCGCTGCTGAACTGAAACTGGCCATTGCCCGTGAAGCTGACGGCAAGCATGGCGATCCTTCAAATATTCAGAGTAAGGAAGACCTTGAGGCCGCCAATCAGGTGATGCTGGCTCCTGGCCGTGGTCGTGGCGAGGAACTCCGACTGGCTATCAACTCGTTCCGTGAGCGAATGGTGAAGATGGTGCCTGACACTGCCCAGCAGAAAATCATTGAGAGCAACCTGACTACTGAAGTGCCAAAGGGTGAACTCACACTGGGCAAGAACTGGCAGGAGTATATGTTTGAGGCTATGCCGGCTGCTGCTGCTGTTACCCTTCTGTCGAAGTTGCAGAATGATGTGCGCTATGCTGAGGGTGAGGTGCTCCACACTCTGGTGCAGAATATCGACGTGAAGGATATCCGTGTGAATGCCTTGGAGGCCTTCGTGATTCCTAATTCGCAGACGATTGTACGTGGCGATAAGTTCTCGGCCCATATTGTGATGGCTGCCGTTGATACCACCCAGATTCCTGATGTGTATATAGGCAATCAGAAGATGGACCTGAAAGACAACCTCTACGAGATTGTTTGCGGGCGTACCGGTGATTTTACCCTGGCAGGTCATATTGAGACCGTGAATGGTAACGGCGATAAGATTCGTCGTGATTTTGAACAGAAATATACCGTTGTCGATCCCAGTGCTACGGTCTCTGCCGATTTGATGAACATGCTTTATGCAGGCTATTCAAACCCCATCAGCGTGTCGGTGCCTGGTGTGCCTTTGAACAAGATTTCGGCCACGATGACCAATGGTACATTGCAGCCAGTGGGGCCCGGCAAGTATATTGCCCGTCCGTCAAAGATCGGACAGGATGCTACTATCACGGTGATCTCGACCAATACCGGTCGTCCTCAGCAGATGGGACAATTCAGTTTCCGTGTGCGTAAGTTGCCCGATCCTACACCTTATATAGATATGAAAGACGACAAGGGTAATCCCGTTCGATTTAAGGGAGGCGTACTTGCCAAGCAGGCTCTTATGGCTATTGACGGTATTGGTGCTGCTATCGATGATGGTATTCTCGACATCGGCTTCCGTGTGCTCTCGTTCGAGACGGTGTTCTACGATAATATGGGTAATGCTGTTCCAATGGTGGGCGAAGGTGCTAAGTTTACTGCCCGTCAGAAGGATACATTCCGTAAGCTGACACGCAACCGTCGATTCTATATTTCCCGTGTGAAGGCCATAGGTCCTGATGGTATTGAGCGTACATTGCCCACATCAATGGAAATCATTGTGAAGTAAATCGAAAAATAATATGAAACAGATAGTGAACATGAAAGGATATTGGATGCTCAGACTGGTGGTACTGACCATTGGTTTGCAATTCTCGATTTTCAATTCTCAAGTCTCTCATTGCTCGGCACAGCCGAAGAAGAGTCGCATCCAGCAGAACACGAAGTCTGCCCAGCAAACTTCCTCAAAATCGCAGGGAGGAATGACTGAGCGCATGCGCATCATGTATCCCACGGCTCTTGATATGCCTGAGGATGTGGTGTGGCGTCGCGATATCTACCGTGAGGTGGACCTCAATATAGAGGAAAACTCTGGCTTGTACTATCCTGTAGAGCCTGTAGGCAAACATTTGAATCTTTTTACCTATGTGTTCAAACTGGCGTTGAATGGCTATATCCCTGTCTATGAGTATCGTCTGGATGGCACTGAGGTGCTGGATGCTACCGCCAAGGTGGATATGAAGACCATACTCGACAACTACCATATTTTCTATGAGGAAGAGGGCGGAAAACTGAAGGTTGACAATAGTGATATTCCATCATCGGAAGTAAAGATGTACTATTTGAAAGAAAGTGCCTATTACGACCAGGCCAACTCTTCGTTCCATGTTAAGGTGCTGGCATTCTGTCCAGTGATGCTGCGTGAGGACGATTTTGGCGGTGAGGCCTCTAAATATCCACTTTTCTGGGTGAAGTACAGTGATGTAGAACCGTTCCTGAGTCGCCAGACCGTGATGACCAGCAATGTGAACAATGCTGCCACGATGAGTCTTGACGACTATTTCACACTGAACCGTTATAAAGGAAAAATCTACAAGACCAACAATATGCTGGGACAGACGCTGGCACAGGTAGCCGGTAACGACTCTACCAAGTTGACAGCCGAACAGAAGCGTATTGAGGCCGAGCTGGAGAAATTCCGTAACACTATCTTCGGTGACAAGGAGAAGCGTGATTCTCTGGAAAACCAGACTGCCGACTCCAAGGAGACTAAGAAAGCTCAGAAAGGACGCCGGCAGAAAGCAGAGAAAGTTAAGCCAGCCAAGTCATCGACAAAATCCAGCCGTAGCAGTTCATCGGGTGGTTCAGTGAGCGTGCGCCGTCAAAGACACTAATCGTAAAAAATTGGTCATAAATATAGGCGGTTTAAAGAAAAATGGCTATATTTGTCGCGTTTTTAATAAATCATGATTGATATGAAAAAAATCTTTACTTCAATGGTTGTAGCCCTCATGATGGTGGCTCTTCCTTCGCAGGCCCAGTTCAGCTATGGTATTACTGCAGGTCTGAACATGACAAAAATGTCTTATAGCGAAAGTGAAATGAAAGACAATGCTAAGGACAATGCAGGATTCTTTGTAGGTCCTACAGTGAAGTTTACACTTCCTGTGGTGGGCATTGGCTTCGATGCTGCTGCTGTCTATGACCAGCGCTCGTCTGAAAATGGAGATACTAAAATCAAGTCAAGCTCTATTCAGATTCCCATCAACTTGCGTTATGGCATAGGTCTGGGCAGTATGGCTGAAGTTTTCGCCTTTGCGGGTCCTCAGTTTGGCTTCAACCTCGGCAGCAAAGACAAAACACTGGCGGTAGATGAGGCTTCAAACGAAATTCACAACTGGACGTTGAAGAGCTCTAACCTGAGTGCCAATGTGGGTATCGGTGCCACGGTGCTGGGCCATCTCCAGGCTAAGTTCAATTATAATATTGCTTTGGGTAAGACCGGTGAAGCCAATGTGATTGATTCAACTACAGGTGCTGTAAAGAGCGTTGTGGGCGATGGAAAAGCCAATGCCTGGCAGGTTTCAGTGACTTATTTCTTCTAAGAAGTAATAATTATACAATAAAAAGCAGGTATCTTTTTGCGGATACCTGCTTTTTTTTATTTATCTTTGCAGTCGGTAATAGAATTTTTACTGCATATGAAAAGATACCTGTATTTACTTTTCCTTTCTTTACTGACTATTGTGCCCTCTGCACAGGCTCAATTGAATAGAGATCTGAGTCCACGCCTGAATTTAGGTTTGACGGCTGGTTTTAATATCACCCATATGAACTATGATATAAGTAGTTCCGTTAAGGAGCATGCCCAAAACAGTAGAGGTGTACATATAGGTCCCAGTATAGTTTATGTGATGCCTGTCACAGGATGGGGTTTGGATGCAAGTGTATTGTATGATTATCGCACTGCAGAATTTACTGATATTAATAATTCCGATGGCTCAACAAAGTCGCGAATCAGTACTTCCCAACTGACTGTTCCTGTGAACGTACGCTATGGTCGTGATGTCCTTGCTATGCTCAATGTCTTTGTTTATGCAGGTCCGCAGTTCAATATACTGTTGGACAAGAGCAAGGAAGAAGTTGCTGGCGCCGATTGGACTCCTTGTGCCAGTCCGCTGAGTGTTAACTTCGGTATCGGACTGATGGCCATGGATCGCGTGCAGGCCCGAATAGGCTATAATCTGTCATTGAAGAAAAATGGAGAGTTTATTTACAATGGCAGTGTTAAGGGATCAGGAAAATCTAACGCCGTTCAAGTTTCTGTCACTTATTTGTTTTAGTTGCTGATGGGCTTTGCCGACATCATATTGCCCTTACCGCTTGAGGGCCTCTTTACCTATGCCATTCCTTTTGCAATGCAGGCGAAGGCGACCTTTGGTATGCGTGTGTTGGTTCCTTTCGGGCGCAGTAAGCACTATATAGGCATCATTGCCCGTCTGCATGATGACAAACCAACCGACTATGCCGTAAAGGATATAGAGCAGTTGTTGGATGAGACGCCAGTCCTGCTTCCTGCACAATACCGTTTGTGGCAATGGATAGCCGACTACTATATGTCGCCCATTGGCGAAGTGTATAAGGCTGCTCTTCCTGCCGGACTGAAAGCTGAAGATGGTTATAAGCCCCGTACAGAAACCTATATCCGTCTAACCGAACCTTATAGAAATGAGCAAGCCCTGCATATAGCCTTGAACATGCTGGCGCGTGCGTCCAAACAGCAGGAGGCTTTTATTTCCTATCTGCAGTTGTCTGGCTGGGATGAGGCCGATTTCTCCCTTCCAGCTTCAAAAGTGGCGTTGAGCGTTTCTGAAGTGACTCGCGAAGAGCTGTTGAATGCTTCTGCTACGACACTCCCTATCATCACTCAGCTGGTGAAACGTGGACTTTTAGAAGTTTATGAGGTAGAGGTGGGAAGACTGAATAATGCAGGAGAGCCTCATTTCGAGAATATCAAGCAACTGAGCGCTCCTCAGCAGGAGGCCTACCAACAGATTCTTGAGTCGTTCAAGCAGAAGAAAGTCACCTTGCTGCATGGAGTGACATCCAGCGGAAAAACCGAAATCTATATCCAACTCATCATACATGAGTTGGAACAGCATAGGCAGGTGCTGTTCCTGATGCCCGAGATTGCCCTTACTGTTCAGATGATGGAGCGTCTGCAGCGCGTATTCGGAAACCGATTGGGTATCTATCATTCAAAATATAGTGATGCCGAGCGTGTGGAAATATGGCAGAAACAGCTTTCTGACAATCCCTATGATGTGATATTAGGCGCCCGCTCAGCCGTTTTCCTTCCCTTTCAGCGATTAGGACTTGTGATTGTAGATGAGGAGCATGAAACCAGCTACAAACAGCAGGATCCCGCCCCGCGCTATCATGCCCGTAGTGCTGCTATCATGATGGAATCCGGTAATCAGACATCTACTCCCAAAGTACTCCTTGGTACCGCCACTCCCTGTGTGGAGACCTATCACAATGCTAAGACAGGTAAGTATGGACTAGTAGAACTTTTCCAGCGGTATCAAGGTATTGAATTGCCAGAGATACAAGTTGTCAATACCCAGGACCTTCAGCGTCGCCGGATGATGAATGGTCCTTTCACACCTTTGTTACTGACACGGGTGCGTGAAGCCTTGGAACGTGGCGAACAGGCTATCCTGTTTCAGAATCGCCGCGGATGGGCACCGATGGTAGAGTGTAAGCAGTGTGGATGGGTTCCGCGATGCGAGCATTGTGATGTGTCGCTTACTCTTCATCGTAAGCTGAACCAACTGACCTGTCATTATTGTGGCTTTACTTATCAGATACCAACCGAATGTCCCGCCTGTGGCTGTAAGGAACTGCAGGGGAAAGGGTATGGTACTGAGAAAATTGAAGATCAGATTCGTGATATTCTTCCCGAAGCGCGTATCTCGCGTATGGACCTTGACACCACTCGCACCCGTAATGCCTACGAACGCATCATCAGCGATTTCGGTAGTGGGCGTACCAACCTGTTGATTGGTACTCAGATGATCAGTAAAGGACTCGATTTCAGTAAGGTGTCGGTAGTGGGTATCATCAATGCTGATTCAATGCTCAATCAGCCCGATTTCCGTGCCTACGAGCATGCGTATATGATGATGGCTCAGGTGAGTGGGCGTGCTGGCAGAAAAGGCCGGCGCGGACTGGTGATTCTTCAGACGAAGCAACCCGATTTGAAACTTATTCAGCAGGTGGCGCAGAATGACTTCCAGGGTTTTTATAAGGATCTCATTGCTGAACGCCAGTTGTTCCATTATCCTCCTTATCACCGTCTGGTATATGTGTATTTGAAACATAAGAATGATGCCACCGTGCATACAGCCAGTTTGGAGTTGGCATCACGCTTACGCCAATGGTTTGGAGGCAGGGTGTTGGGACCGGACAAACCAGCTGTGGCTCGTATTAAGACACTCAGTATCCGTAAGTTGGTACTCAAGTTGGAAAATGGTATCGACCTTCCAAAAGTGCGTCAGTATTTAGCGTTTGCCCAACAACAATTGCTGCAGGACAAACGGTATAGTTCGCTGACGGTACTTTATGATGTTGATCCGTTGTAAATACTCTCGCTATAAGAGTTGTATCTTTCCCTTTTCGTATAGCGAAAGAAGGTTATAAGAGTCCTTTCGCCACTTCTTCGTATAGCGAGAGTAATTGTTTGGCTGTATTCTCCCAAGAGAATAACTGACTGCGTTCCAATCCTATTTTCCTTTGACTTTCGTAGAATGCAGGGTCGTTCTCTAAACGGAGCAGAGCAGTTGCAATCTCATCAGGATTCTCCGGGTTTATGAGGATGGCATCCTTTCCACCTATTTCCGGCATCGATGAGGTGTTGCTGGTCACGACAGGGGTGCCGCAGGCCATTGCCTCAAGCAGAGGAATACCAAAACTTTCGCGGAGTGAGGTGTAGAGGAATGCAAAAGCTCCATTATAAATATAAGGAAGGTCACTGTTTTTGATATAGCCCGGCAGATGCAGGTAGGCCCGGATATGGTCAATATTGTTGCGGGTGATAATGTCATCCAGATAGTGCTGGTCTATATCTGCCATCAACAGTGGCCTCTTGATTTCTGATTTCTCCAAGTATCGGGCAAAGGCAATCAGAGTACGCTCTGTGTTTTTCTTTGGATCGGTATTGCCTAAGAAAAACAGGAATCCTTTGTCTTTCATATACTTTTTGTAAACAGTTTCATCACCTTCTATAGGCTTGAACCATGAATTGTAGCCATTGTAGATCATGGCCATCCGTTCATTAGGTATATTCAGTTTGCTGATGATGTTGTTCCGTTCAAAGTCTGATACGGTAATAATACGCTTGCAGTGGGGGAGGATACGTGGAACAACCAGTCGGCGGTATAACCATCCCATGTTCTGGTAGAGTGACTTGTTGTTCTTGTCGCGAGGCTCCAGAAAAATGATATCGTGCAGCGTGAGAATAAGTGGAACATCACAGTACAGAGGAGCCGTATTGCTGGTGCAATGGAGCAGGTCAACACCTGTTTTGCGGACAGCTCTTGGCAGACTCCATTGTTCCCAAAGCGGGTAGGAGGGGGTGCCAATCTCTACGACATGAACATTGGCCGATTCTTCGACACATCGGTCGGGACCAGGCTTTACAAATACAAAGTATTCGTTCTCGTGGTCAATCTTTTGCAGTTGCAATATTTCCTGCAGTACCACGTAGTCCATACCATGTTTGTTCTCACGAAATATTCGCTGCGCTTCAATACCTATTCTCATGGCTGTCGTATTATTAGTTATTACCTATGTTGTCAACAGAACGTTCATCATAGTGGTTGCAAATATAGATAAAATAATTGATTGTAACAAGTATTTCTCTTAAATAGCTGTTGTAGCTTCCTTTAACCACATCCGTTCTTTGTCAGTGAGTAGGGGTGAGAGACGTTCGTAAACCACTTTGTGGTAGTCGTTCAGCCATTGGCGCTCTTCATCTGTCAGCATACTGAGAACAATGGGGCGCTTGTCGATAGGACAGAGTGTAAGCGGTTCCAGTTGCAAGTAGCGAGGACGTTCACCATCTGGAAGAGGAAAGAAGTTCGTTTCGTCGGCCGGCACAATGAGCATCGTGTTTTCTATGCGCACGCCAAACTTTCCAGTGAGATAGATGCCCGGTTCGTTGGTGATCGTCATGCCGGCAAGTAGGGGCTGTGGCTTCCACTCCATTCGAAATTGATGAGGCCCTTCGTGTACGCTGAGGTACGATCCAACGCCGTGACCTGTTCCATGAAGGTAGTTCAGACCTTCGCGCCACATGAACTGGCGGGCTAGTACATCGAGCTGTGTGCCCGACGAACCATTTGGGAAAATGGCTCGTGCCAATGCAATATGCCCTTTCAGTACAAGGGTGTAAATGTGTTGCTCTTCATCAGTGAGCGGACCAAGGGCAATAGTTCGCGTGATATCGGTAGTTCCATCCTCGTATTGTCCGCCACTATCGAGCAGTAGAAGACCTTTAGGCTGTAAGGGAATGTCGGTTTCAGGGGTTGCCTCATAGTGAACGATGGCTCCATGTTCTCCATAGCCGGCAATCGTGTCAAACGACAAACCGCGGTTCAGAGGTTGACTTGCACGCAGTTCTGTCAGTTTTTTGTCTATCTCCATTTCTGTGGGAAGTACTGCAGGGCAAGACTGAATGACATCTTCCAGCCATTTAAGGAACTTCACCATCGCAACGCCATCACGAAGCATGGCATTACGGTATCCCTTTATCTCAGTCTCGTTTTTCATGATTTTCATGGCAGGAACAGGTGAACATCCTCGCACTACGTCACGCTTTGCCGCCTTCATCAGCGTATAACTGGTCTCATTGGGATCCAGCAGAATGGTTTGCTCGAAATAGTCCTGAAGACCTTTCTTTACGTTCTTGTAGTCATCGATCTTAATGTCGTTCTTGGTCAGATACCCTCTTATGAGCGGTGTCAGTTTTGCCTCATCGGTATAGAGCGTAACCGTTGTTGTGGAGATGAGCAGATAACTGACAAACACCGGTGTGCAGTGCACATCCGTTCCACGTAGGTTCAGCGTCCAGGCTATATCGTCAAGAGCAGACATCAGCATACCGTCAGCATGTTGCTGTCGCAGAGCCCTACGGATACGCTGAATCTTTGATGCACAACTTTCACCGGAAAAGTCCAGGGGATGTTCCTCTATCTTGTTCTGAGGAATGGCAGGACGGTCTTTCCATATTATCTTCAGCGGGTCGAGATTGGTGCGGAGTGTAATGCCGCCATGATGGCGCAACTCTTTGATGAGTTCTTCAACCTCGGCTGCTGAGCACACCATGCCGTCAATGCCTACTTCTGGCCTTTCAGACTCCCGCAGTTGTTCCCCAATCCATTCATGGATAGTAGGAGTTCCTTCTATCTTCAGTTTCATCAGTTGAAACTCAGTACCTTTTAACTGCTCTTCCGCAGCCAGGAAATAGCGTGAGTCTGTCCATAATGCAGCACTGTTCAGCGTAACCACCGCTGTGCCTGCCGAACCATTAAAACCGCTAATCCACTCGCGCCCCTTCCAATGGTCAGCCACATATTCACTTTGGTGAGCATCCGTACTTGGGAAGATAAAAGCCCCTAAATGTTCGCGTTGCATTAAGTCGCGTAAAGCCGCTAATCGTTGTTGTATATTCATAAGAATCCGCTTTTGTCATATCTACTTTGCAAAGGTATGCCTTTTTAATATAAATAACAAATTAATTAAAAATGAAATAGTTAGAATTCGTATTTTTTTTCTATCTTTGCGGCAACTTAATTATATAAACATATAAAACGAATTATAAAGTTATGGCATTTTTAACTGACGAGAAATTGGTGATTGTTGGTGCCGGTGGTATGATCGGTTCTAACATGGTACAGAGTGTGCTGATGCTGGGTCTTACTCCTAACATCTGTTTGTATGATATCTATGAGCCAGGTGTTCATGGCGTTTACGATGAGATGTGCCACTGCGCTTTCCCTGGTGCAAACATTTCATACACCGTAGATCCCAAAGAAGCTTTCACTGGTGCTAAGTACATCATCTCTTCAGGCGGTGCTCCCCGTAAGGAGGGTATGACTCGTGAGGACCTGCTGAAGGGTAACTGCCAGATTGCAGCTGACTTCGGTGAGAACATCAAAAAGTACTGCCCAGACGTAAAGCACGTGGTTGTTATCTTCAACCCTGCTGATGTTACTGCTCTGACTGCTCTGATTCACTCAGGTTTGAAACCCAACCAGCTGACCTCTTTGGCCGCTCTTGACTCAACCCGTCTGCAGCAGCAGTTGGCTCAGGAGTTCGGCGTACGTCAGGACAAGGTGACTAATGCTTACACTTATGGTGGTCACGGTGAGCAGATGGCTGTATTCGCCAGCAAGGCTCTTATCGATGGCAAACCCCTTTCTGAGCTTCCTCTCTCTGACGAGCGCTGGGCTGAGATTAAGCACATGACCACTCAGGGTGGTAGCAACATCATCAAGCTCCGTGGCCGTTCTTCATTCCAGAGCCCTGCTTATCAGGCTGTGAAGATGATTGAAGGTGCAATGGGTGGCGAGCCTTTCAAGTGGCCTGCTGGTTGCTATGTCAACGATTTCGGTTTCAAGAATGTGATGATGGCTATGCCTACAGTTATCGACAAGGACGGTGTTCACTACACCAAGCCCGAGGGTACTGCTGAGGAAATGGCTGCACTGGAGGCTTCTTACGAGCACCTGCAGAAGATGCGCGATGAGATTATCTCTCTCGGTATCATTCCCGCTGTTGCAGAATGGGGCAAGGACAATGCCAACCTGTAAATAGTAAAGACCTATAGTGAAGAGTGAAGAATTTGCTGTCGTTTTCATGACACAGATTTCTCACTCTTCACTTTTTTGTTTCTAAACCTAAAGCTATGGCACTAATCAAATCGTATAAGGGACTTTCTCCCAAGTGGGGGCGAGATTGTTATTTTAGTGAGAATGCTACTATTGTAGGCGATGTGACCTTGGGCGACGAGTGTTCAGTTTGGTTCAATGCCGTGATACGTGGTGATGTGGCTCCTATCACTATAGGTAACTGCTCAAACGTGCAAGATGGCTCCTGTATCCATGTTACTCATGAAACCGGTCCTACTCATATAGGCAATTATGTCACCATAGGCCATAATGTTACTGTTCATGCTTGCACCATCCATGATCATGCTTTGATTGGTATGGGATCTACACTGCTCGACGGTTGTGAGGTCGGAGAAGACGCTATCGTCGCTGCCGGGGCCTTGGTACTGCAGAACACAAAGATTCCTCCTCACGAAATATGGGGTGGCGTTCCGGCAAAATATATTAAGCCTACCCGTCCTGGTCAGATCGACAATGCCGAACACTATGTAGCTTACTCCAAAGAATATCTAAAAGAACAGTTAACGCCTAAGGAGTCTCTGAAAGAACAGTAACTTTTCCTTTCATATTATCTGTTTCAAAAAAAACTTGTATCTTTGCAGCAGATTCCATTGAACAAAGATGAAACTACGCAGTAGGATAGCCTTGGAACTGGCACGCAGACTGGCCCATAACGAGCGTCGGTTGCACCCGTTGCAACAGTTGTTTTGGGAAAGCACGGTGCGCTGCAACATTCATTGCAGGCATTGTGGTAGTGACTGCCGACAGATAACGGATACTCCCGACATGCCACGCGAAGATTTCTTTCATGTACTGGATACCATCACTTCTAAAGTTCGCCCAGAGGAAGTATTGGTCATCATTGGTGGGGGCGAACCATTGGTACGTGAGGATATTGTGGAATGTGCCCAAGGCATTAGTGATCGCGGTTTTCCATGGGGAATGGTAACAAATGGACTCTGTCTTACTGCTGAACTATACGAAAAACTCTGCAAGGCAGGACTACGTTCGCTTACTATAAGTCTTGATGGATTGGAGGATGCTCATACCTGGCTGCGCCGCCATCCTGACTGTTTCCGTATGGCCAATGAGGCTATTGATAGAGTGGTGAAAGACGGCGACCGTATAGCCTACGATGTGATGACTTGCGTGCATCAGGTAAACTACGATCAATTACCTCAGTTGCGTGACTATCTGATCAGTAAGGGGGTAACGCATTGGCGACTGGCTACTATCTTTCCTGTAGGACGTGGCGGACAGGATGAAAGGCTTCGACTCTCGAAAGAACAGTTTCGTGGGCTTATGGAGTTTATCAAGACAACTCGTCAGCAAGGACTTATCGATACCAGTTATGGATGTGAGGGTTTTTTAGGTGATTATGAAGGCGAGGTGCGTGACTGGGCTTTCCGTTGCGTGGCCGGCGTGACAGTAGGATCGGTGCTCGTTGATGGCAGCATCAGTGCTTGTACAAGTATTCGTCACAACTACAAACAGGGAAATATATACGAAGACGACTTCATTGATGTCTGGGAGCATCGTTTCCAACTCCATCGCAACCATGAATGGATGAAGCGCGATGAGTGTGCCAACTGTAAGTCATGGCGCTATTGTGAAGGAAACGGACTTCATCTGCGAGATGATGATGGAAAACTACTGTTTTGTAATCTGAAACAATTGGAGAATAATTAAAAAGAACGATTCAAGATATGAAGAAGAATTTCTATCGTGTTACAAATGTGTTGCTTTCATCACTGATTGCCTTATTGGGCTTCGGATCGTGCAAAACAACGAAAAATGCATCTAAAGATGTGAAACCAGAAACGGAGATTGATGGTGCGACAGGTGCTACCTATAATAATAAAGGGGGAGACACCCTGAAGGTGACTCCCCAACCTTATCAGCGCCCTGACCAGCGTGTACGTGTATTATATGGTGTCCGTCAGCCTGAGCGTATAGCCGTTGATCCAAGCAAAGAGCCTGAAACTACTAAATAGTTTCCTGAAATTATATAGCTTTCAGGATTTGCTCTGTAGCACCAGCCTTTTCAGTTACGTAGTTTCCTGCTTTTGCGCTTGCATCCTGTAGGAATTTAGGATCGTTCTGGAAACGATTCATTAATTGTTCGAAATCCTCATAGTTTCTGATTTCGAAACATCCCCCTATCTCCAAGAGGTCTTGTGCTTCTTGGAATTTTTTATTGTTAGGACCGATGATAACGGGAACACTCCAAACTGCAGCCTCTGGCACGTTGTGAATGCCAACACCGAAGCCTCCGCCTACATAGGCTACCTGACCGTAATGGTAAATGCTTGAAAGAAGTCCGAAGCAGTTGATGATGAGCACGTCACAAGAGTTGAGAGTTGAGCGCTCGACTTTGTCGCTTGACTTGTCCAATAATTGAGCGTTGAGAGTTTTCTCGGCCTCAGTATAGCGGATGACCTTACGGCCTTCAAGCAACTTTTCAATCTGCTGCAAGTGGTCTTCGCCAATCACGTGGGGAGCAATGATGAGTTTCCAGTCCTTATGCTCATTGAAGTATTTGAGGAAGATTTCCTCATCGGGTTGCCATGATGAGCCTGCCACAAACACTTTCTCGCTGTTTCCAACGAACTCCTCAACAAGGGGTAACTGTTTCGCAGCTTCCTTAATCTGAAGAACACGGTCAAAACGAGTGTCGCCAGTAATGGTAGCATTGTTCAGTCCAATGCTGGCTAACAGTCGTTTACTCGTCTCGTTTTGCACAAAGAAATAAGTGAAACATTTCAGCACCTTTCCATACTGCCGCCCATACCAGCGGAAGAAAATCTGGTTTTCGCGGAAGATACTCGACACACTATATACTGGCACATTGCGATGTTTCAGAATGTGGAGATAGTTGTACCAGAACTCATACTTGATGAAAAAAGCTATCTCAGGACGAATGATACGCAAAAAGCGACGAGCATTTGTAATCGTATCCAACGGCAGATAGCAAATGATATCTGCACCCTCGTAATTCTTACGTACCTCGTAGCCTGATGGCGAGAAGAAAGTAAGGAGAATCTTCAGTTCGGGACGCTCTTTCTTTAACTGTTCAATAATGGGACGCCCTTGCTCGAACTCACCTAATGAAGCAGCATGTACCCACGCATAGTGAGCATTGGGATCCACTTTCTCGCGTAATACTCGGAAAGCATCTCGCTCACCGCGCCACATCTTGCGCACCTTCTCATTGAAAAGGCTTGCAATGGCCACGCCCAACAGATAGATGTAGATGATAATATTGTACATAGAGCTTCCTTACAGCCCAGCGAGGGCAACTGTAATCTTATTCATACTTACCCAAGCACTTCAATCGCTTTCTTAGTACGACGGATTGTCTCTTCTTTTCCAAGGAAAGCAGAGATGTCGAACATACCGGGACCCTTTCCTTCGCCTACGAGAGCAAGACGCCAAGCGTTCATGACGTTGCCGAGTTTCAGTTCCTTTTGCTCAATCCATGCATGAACGATTTGCTCCTGATTTTCCAGTGAGAAATCGTCAATTCCTTCCAACACAGTACACAGTTCTGTAAGTGTCTGGGCTGAATCTTCTTTCCAGCGTTTCTTAACTGTCTTCTCATCGTATGATGTGGGGGCTTCAAAGAAGAATGAGCACAGATCCCATAACTCTTTGACGAAGTTTACACGGTCTTTCATCATGCTTACCACCTTCTCAATGCGCTCGAAAGAATCCTTTACGCCATGCTCACGGCAGATGGGCTCAAAAAGACGGGCAATCTCTTCAGCCGATTTTTTCAGAATATACTCATGGTTGAACCAGATTCCCTTTTCGTAGGCAAACTTAGCACCAGCCTTTGAGCATTTCGAGATATCGAAAGCCTTTACCAGTTCATCAAGTGTGAACATTTCCTGTTCAGTACCCGGGTTCCATCCCAGCAATGCCAAGAAGTTTACTACTGCCTCAGGGAAGTAGCCCTGCTCGCGGTATCCAGCCGATGTAACATTGCCCTGCTCGTCTTTCCAGTCGAGTGGGAATACAGGGAATCCCAGACGGTCACCGTCGCGCTTTGACAGTTTTCCCTTTCCGTCAGGCTTGAGCAAAAGAGGAAGGTGAGCAAAGCGAGGCATCGTGTCCTGCCATCCGAAAGCTTTATAGAGCAGTACGTGTAGTGGGGCAGAAGGCAACCATTCCTCACCGCGAATCACGTGAGTAATCTCCATCAAGTGGTCGTCCACAATGTTGGCCAGGTGATAGGTGGGCAGCTCGTCGGCACTCTTATAGAGCACTTTGTCGTCGAGAATGTCGCTTTTCACATGCACTTCGCCACGAATCATATCGTCAACCAATACTTCTTCACCAGCTTCAATCTTGATACGTACTACATACTGTGTACCTTCGGCAATCAGTTTCTCAACTTCCTCCTTAGGCATGGTCAGCGAGTTACGCATCTGCATACGAGTCTTGTTGTCGTACTGGAAATTTTCTATTTCTTTACGCTTGGCGTCCAATTCTTCAGGCGTGTCAAAAGCAATATAGGCCTTGCCGGCGTCAAGCAGTTGTTTAACGTATTTCTTATAGATATCGCGACGTTCGCTTTGGCGATAAGGGCCATACTGGCCGCCAAAGGAAACGCCTTCGTCAAATTTAATACCCAGCCACTGGAATGCTTCAATGATATAAGCCTCGGCTTGGGGAACAAAACGGTTTGTATCGGTATCTTCAATGCGGAATACCAGGTCTCCGCCGTGCTGGCGGGCAAACAGATAGTTGTAAAGGGCTGTACGCACACCGCCGATGTGCAGCGGACCCGTGGGACTTGGGGCAAAACGCACCCTAACTTTTCTTTCAGTCATGATGTTATGTCAAATTTGGATGCAAAGTTACGCAATTTTTTTGGCATTCTGCAAAATTATATATAAATTTGCCCTGTTTTAATATCATTCAATAAGAATTAGCGATTTAAAATGAGACATATAGACCTGAAAGCCAACTTGACTTGGCATGATGTGGTGATTCGCGTTGTCCTTGTTTTGGTTACGGCTTCTGTCATTGTGTGGTTCATGCCACGAGAGACGCAACAGAACTTTAAGATAGAATTAGGAAAACCTTGGCGCTATGCCGACCTTACCGCTCCTTTTGATTTCCCGATTTATAAAAGTGAAGCTACACTGAAAGCCCAGTGCGACAGTGTGTTGCGTGACTATGAGCCGTATTATGTGAAAAATATGGAAATGGCCGATGTAAAGGTGCGCGATTTTGTTCAGGAATACAATAAACTGACGTCTGGTGGCTATAAGGATTATAAAAGCATTATTGCCAATCGCCTTCATCAGTTTTACGACCAAGGTATTGTGGATACAAAGGAACCAGCCATCAATGGCGATGACACGCTGCGTACCATTCGCGTGGTGATTGGAAACACGGCAAAGAGCGTCAGCCTCTCTTCTACTTTAACCCCCAAGCAAGCCTACGAGAAGTTAATGGGCGATGCCATGTTGCAGTCGCATCGTGATGTATTGACTGAATTGAACCTGAACGATTTTATCGTACCCAACCTGATTTATGACAAAGAACGCAGCGAGGCCAGCAAACAAGACCTGATTGCCTCTGTTCCGATGGCCAGCGGAGTGGCTCTTAGTGGACAGAAGCTTATTGACCGCGGTACTATTGTCGATGAACAGAAGCTCCTTCTCATTGAGTCGTTCCAGCGTGAGAGTGATCGCCGTAATCAGAGCGAATCGCGCTTCACCACTACAGTATTGGGCGAGTTGCTGTATGTTTTGCTGCTCGTTACAGGTTTTACTATCTTCTTAAGTATTTTCCGCAGCGACTATTTCGACAATATGCGTTCTGTGATCATGATCTATTCGCTCATTGTCGTCTTTTCAATAGCTGCATCACTAATGGTGGGGCATAACATTCTGCATGTGTTCATCATTCCGTTTGCGATGGTGCCTATTTTCATCCGTGTGTTCATGGACTCACGAACGGCGTTTATGGCCCACACTGCGTTGGTGCTCATCACGGCCTGCGTGTTGCAGCATCCACTGGAGTTTATCGCTGTTCAGATTACCGCCGGACTCACAGCCATCCTTTCTCTTCGCGATTTGTCCAGTCGTTCGCAGTTGCTTTGGACTGCCGGCGCTGTTACCGTTGCCTCTTGCTTGATGGTATTGGCACTCGATCTTATCACAGTGCCCAGTTTCCGGAATCTTTCTTTCAGCGACTATAATTATCTGATTATCTGTGGTCTGGTGCTGTTCTGTTCCTACCCGTTACTTTACATCATGGAGAAAACGTTCGGCTATACCTCAAACATCACGCTGATTGAGCTGAGCGATATGAACAAGGAACTGTTGCGCCGCATGAGTGAGGTGGCTCCAGGAACCTTCCAGCACAGTATTCAGGTGAGCAATCTGGGTGCTGAGATAGCCCGAAAGATCGGTGCCAAAGCCCAGTTGGTGCGTACCGGCGCCCTTTATCATGATATCGGAAAAATCCAGAATCCTATCTATTATACCGAGAATCAGTCGGGTGGTATTAATCCTCACGAGCAGATTTCTGATATTGAGAGCGCTCAGATTATTATCAGTCATGTGACCGAAGGATTGAAACTGGCCGAGAAATACAACCTGCCCGATGTGATAAAAGGATTCATCTCAACACATCATGGCCAGGGAAAAGCCAAGTTCTTCTATGTGAACTACAAGAATGCCCATCCCGACGAAGAGGTTGATGAACTGTTGTTTACCTATCCTGGACCAAATCCTTTCACCAAGGAACAGGCCATTCTGATGATGGCCGATGCTGTTGAGGCCGCCTCTCGTTCATTGCCCGACTATACCGAGCAGAGCATCCGTTCGCTGGTTGACCGTATTATCGACAGTATGGTGAGCGATGGCTATTTCCGTGAGTGTCCCATCACCTTCAGGGATATCCAGTATTCAAAGACAGTGCTTATCGAGAAACTGAAGACCATTTACCATACTCGTATCAGTTATCCTGAACTGAAGTCCAATCAGTAAGTGGCTTTTGAGCCATTTTCTGATTGCTGCTACTGAATATTACTAACTATCATAATTAAATTGTAAGATGAAAAAACTACTGACACTTTTCTTTGTCCTTATTGGGCTTTTTACCAATCTCTATGGTCAGAATGTCGTAGCCGAGGAAGGCGCCTGGTGCTGGTTTGCCGATCCCCGCGCTTTGCATTATGAAAACGAGGCAGGTACTATCAATGCCACTTATATTGGCTATATTGATGTGCATGGCAATGTGAAGGCAACGCAGTATGACTGGCTGAACCATCGCAAGACCGATGTGCTCATCCGTTCTTACTTCCAGCCCGATGATCACAACAATCCTACCTTCATCGTGTTGCCCGATGAGCGAGTCATGATTTTCTATACCCGCCATACCGATGAGGCTTGCATCTGGTACCGCGTGTCAGAAAAGCCAGGCGATATCACCGCTTTGGGCGAAGAGAAGCGTTTGGCCACGGCCAACAATACCACCTATCCCTCACCGTTCATCCTTTCCGACGATCCACAGCATATCTACCTTTGCTGGCGCGGCATCAACTGGCATCCCACTATTGCCCGTCTCACCATGCCCGACGAAAAAGGCGACTGTGAGTTTGACTTCGGCCCTAAGCAGATTGTGCAATCTACCGGTGCCCGTCCTTATGCCAAGTATCAGTCGAATGGTAAGGATAAAATCTATGTCAGCTATACCACAGGTCATCCCGACAACGAAATGCCCGACTGGCTCTATTTCAATGTCATCGACATCAATCATGGCAATGGCCCTATTCTGCGCGACTTGAACGGCAACCAGCTCTCTATTATTAATAATGGTGTATTCAATGTCAGCAAGACCAGCACCTATGCCTCCAACTATCCTGCTACCATCGTTGACAAATCGGCCAACATCCGTAACTGGGTGTGGCAGATAGCTCTCGACAGTGACGAGCATCCCGTGATAGCCTATCCCCATATCGACGATGCCAAGACCTCGCATGTCTATTGGTATGCCCGCTGGAACGGTTCTGCGTGGAAAAATACTTGGGTGACCTATGCCGGACATGCTTTCCACCAGAACTGGAACAGTACCGAGCGCTGCTACAGTGGCGGTATGAGTCTTGATCCCGACCATATCAACGATATGTATCTCTCCATCCCAACCAAGGACGGCCAATATAATAAGGATGGTGTCTATGAGATATGGAAATATACCATTGATGACGATGGCAAGGTGGCAGGCTCTGAGCAAATCACTCAGAACTCACCGAAGAACAATGCCCGCCCATTCGTCATTCCTGGTTCAAAGAACTCTCCCATGCGTGTGGCTTGGATGCAGGGCGATTACTATTATTGGATGGTGCAGAAAAACTATCCGAAAGGCTATCCCACAGCTATTCACAGTGATTATGGCTGGCAGGAGGAACTGACCAAGGAACCTGAAAACGTGGATCGCCTTCCCACTATCACCTTTGGGGCAAACAAAACGTTGACCATTGGCTTTGCCATGAACACTTCAAAGTATGAAGGCAAACTCTTTACTTTGGGCAATATGACCTATAGCTTAGGCTCAGACAGTTACCCGGTGGTAACGATTGGTGATAAGAGCTACAAGAGTCAGAACCGTCTGCTCACCAGCGACGACTGGGCCACCAACTCTACAGGCACCAGTGGCGATAATCACCCCACAAAGATGACAACCTGGGTACTCTCGATGACTTACGACGGTCATGTGTTGACACTCTATCGTAATGGATTGGTTGATCAAGTCATTGAGACTGAGTCGCTCACTGGTGGTACTCCCGAAGCCGTTGGCAGCGAGTATAATCATTCCATCATTGCGCAGAGCGACTTTTATGCCGTGGCTTCTCCCGTCACCGTGCAGTCGATGGTGAAGGATATGAAGACGCTAATGGATGAACAGCTCGCTACTGCTGCCATTGACGCTATTCGCCTGCCTGAAGAGGTCCACTCCGATGTTGTGCTGCCATCCGTGAGTCTCGGCCTTGACGTGAGTTGGAAAAGTTCCGATGCTTCTATCATCTCCCATACCGGTGTGCTCACCCGTCAGGCTGCCGATACCACCGTTGTGCTGACAGCAACCATCGGTGAGCAGAGCAAGGACTTTACTGTAAAGGTCAAAGAATACTATATTGGTGATAATCTGCGCTATGAGCAGAATGGAACGCTCGACTTGACGAAGAATACCGCTACCGGCTTTTCAACCAATCAGTACGGACAGATTCCCGAGGAACTGCTGGACGGGCTGCGCTCTTTCACCGTTCTGGTCAATGTGAATATCAAGACCATGACCAAACAGCCACGTATCTACGATTTCGGATCAGGTTCCGGCAACAGTCTCTTCCTGCGTGCCGATGCCTTGTCTGCCGGCATCAAGCTGAATGGCGGTACTACCACCATGGTAAATGGCAAGACCAAACTGGCTGCCAATACCGATTATAAGTTGGCTGTGACCTTCGATGCAGCTACCCATACCACGCGTATATATATAAATGGTGTAGAGGATGCTGCCGGCACCGACAATCAGAACGAACCCTATATGCTCTATGAAGTGGCCAAGGATACCCGCAACTACATTGGTCGTACCCAATGGTGGGATGGTACCTACGCCAGCGACAATCAGGACTTCTGTGGCACCATCAGTTTTCTGCGTGTCTATGATGTTTGTTTCTCTCGTAAAGAAATCTGCCTGCTGCAGAATATTGACTACGAAGAGAAAGAACTGCCTACTGCCCTGCAGAATGGCAACTTTGAGGGCACTTATAGCAAAATGGCCAATAGCGGCGTTGTTAGCGACCGTGCCATCTATGTGCCCAATGGGTGGACCGTCGATTATAGCTCGCGCAATGAGAACGACCTGACTGCGCTGAAGTCGGGCGACCTCTTCTTCAGTAATTTTTTTGCATCTCTTCCTGTCCCTTCTGCAGAAAGTAAGCAGACCTACTGGGTACGTCAGAACTGGGGCACCAGTACCATTACCCTGAAACAGGAACTCCGTTTGCCTAAAGGCGTCTATACTTTGACGGCCGATGTGTGGAAAAGCGGATTGGGCGGCGATGCTATTGTCAGTGCGCAAACCGAAGGCGGTGCTACTGTTACAGCTCCTTCTCTTGAGAATAAGACTGAATGGCAACATGCTGCTCTCGAGTTGGAAAGCGATGGCGAGGCATCTACCACTATCCTGCTTGCTGCCATGCACAACTCCAATGGATCCGAGAAAATCATTGGCTTCGACAATGTATTGCTCACTCCAAAACAGACCGATGCCATCCAAACCATCTCGGCCCACAAACAACAAGTTAAAAAACTTTACGATTTGCAAGGCCGACAACTTGCTTCCGAACCCGCAAAAGGAATTTTTGTTCGAAATGGAAACAAAGTTGTGAAATAAGTCGGAAAATTGAACAATTTTTGCACAACTATGTTTGTGATTGTGCAAAAAGTAACGCTCGAAAATTGCACAAATATGCACGAATGTGCAGGATTTGTGCAATTTTTGTATAATATTTGTTAACTCTGTGTGCCTTAACAGGGGTTTTTTGAACAATTCGTTTACCTTTGCAGCCGAATTTTTTTAAGATTTATTTTAAAGGATATGAATTATTTTAAAGTTTGCTTTGCTAGTTTGTTACTGGCCGCAACCACATCCACAGCATTTGCCGGTGGTATCTTAACCAACACTAATCAGAGTATTGATTTTCTTCGCAATCCCGCTCGTGATGCCGCTATTGGTCTTGATGGTGTGTATAGCAACCCGGCAGGTGTGGCTTTCATGCCCGAAGGTTTCCATCTGGGACTCAACTGGCAGTATGCTCACCAGACCCGTACGGTTACTGCTACCAACGATTTGTTCAAGTTGGGAGCCAAGAACAACGGTCAGAGTACGAAGACTTTTGAAGGCGTTGCTGATGCACCTGTGATTCCTTCAGTGCAGGCAGCCTATAATACTGGCAACTGGAGTTTCCAGTTCAATTTCTCCATCCCCGGCGGTGGCGGTAAGTGTGAGTTCGACAAGGGCGTAGGTTCGTTCGAGACAGCCGTAGGTGCAATTGCACAATATTTGGGCGGCACTTCGCAAAAGCTGAATGCTGGACTTCAAGGCGTATCAGATGCTGTGCCGACATTCAATACTCGTGTTCCTGCTGTGACAGGTTACGATGTGGATGGTTACATGAGGGGGCGCCAGTATTATTTCGGAGTTCAGTTGGGCGCTGCTCGTAAGATTAATGAGAATCTTTCTGTTTATGGTGGTCTTCGTTTGCTCTACGGTTCTGCTCGATATGAGGCTCGTCTGAACAATATCCGTGTGATGAACGGTACTAACCCATCGACGCTTACTACTTATTTCGAACAAACTGTCGGCAATCTTTTGAATGCAAAACCCACCATTCAGGCAGTTCTTGGCCAAGTACAGAATGGAATAGATCAGTATGTTGCCGGTTATAAAGCTGCTGGTATGACTGAGGAACAGGCTCGCAGCCAGAAAGCTGTGGTGGAACTGCAAGAAAAGGCTGATGGTCTGAATAGTTTATTGGCAGCACCTGATCAGCTCACTGCCGCAGGCGAGGTCCTGTCACCCTATGCCAAAAACGGTATGAACCTGAAGAGTGACCAGACCGGTTGGGGTATTGCTCCTGTGATTGGTGTTGACTACAAGCTTGGCGATTTCAACTTCGCTGCTAAGTACGAGTTCAAGACCCGTATGCGCATGAAGAACAACTCTGACCTTGAGTCGGCCATGATTCCTGCCACTGCTAAGTATGTAGATGGTACCAGCGTTCCCGAGGATGCACCTGCATTGCTTACCCTTGGTGCAGAGTGGAGCGTACTTGACAATGTTCGTCTCGACCTGGGCTATCACCACTTCTTCGACAAGCAGGCCCACTGGTATGAGAACTCTCAGAAACTGCTTGACGGCGGTACCGATGAGTATCTGGGTGGTGTAGAATGGGACGTTCTTCCTCGTCTCACCGTTTCAGCCGGTGGTCAGCTCACTCGCTACGACCTCACCGATGCCTACATGAACGATATGTCGTTTGTTGTAAACAGCTATAGCTTTGGCTTCGGTCTGAACTACAAGCTGAGCAATGTGGTATCTCTGAAGGCTGCCTATTTCCAGACCAACTATGAGGACTACGACATGGATACTCCCGCTCAGAACATGGAGATTAATAAAATCGTTCTCGGTATCCCTGCTGGTCACAACACCTTCACCCGTACCAATCGTGTGCTGGGTCTGGGTTGCGAGATCACTCTCTAAAACTCGTCAGTAACAAACAAAATTATATCTAAAAGGCGCTCCCATCACTCTTAACGTACAGTACGTTAGTTGTGATGGGAGCGCTGTTTTTTTTTGACCTTTAGCTCAATATTTTATTTTATCAGGAATTTCTTTCCGTTCTGGATGTACAGTCCCGGTTTCAGTTGAGCGTTGTCAGGCATTCGGCGTCCGTCAAGGGTATAGATAGCGTGGTTCAACGAGCGCTCTTCCCTGCTGTTCAGAGCGTTAATGCCCTGAGCATCGCTTTCCTTACCAAAGAAATAGAGTCGGAAATTGTCGAAGATCACCCAGTATGATGATGGCATCGAGGTGGACTTAATACCCATGCGCAGTTGTCCGCCGGCCGTTTTCAGTTCGTTTTCAATGGTGTTCTCGTAGAGTCCTTTCTTGAAGTAAAGACTGGCTGCCTGCATATTGTTTGGGATATACTTGTTGCCGCCTACGGTAGCCTCGTTTCCGCCAATCTTCTTGGTCTGTGCTTCGGTGGCTATGTGAGTCAGCAGCGTGTTTGAAGTGCCGATGTATATCTTGGCGCTCACCTTGTTGGTACCGGCAATGAAGTCGTTGTAGGCATCGGTGTACGAGCCTGGGCGTTGGAATCCCTGTGCGCAGAACTTATAGTTGCCGGTAGGCATGGGCTTCAGCGTTTGGTTGAAGTCGAATGTCTTTTCAAAGAACTCGGCGCAGCCATAGTTCACCGTGGCCGTTGTGGACCACCCTTCGGTATTCTCATCGATAGTAGGATTGGCCAGCATATAGGTCAGTTCGAAAGGATGCTCCTTGTCGGTAGCCACCACACTCTGCAGGAAGATACGTACTGCCTCGTTCATTTCGTTGATGATGGTCACAATCTGGTCGGGCGAAGTAGCCTCGTTAATGCGGGCCTCGAAAGTGCTGAGGGCAGTCTCGAAATCAGTATCGGCACCAGCAGTCGTTTCCTGATGAGCCACTTCCTTCAGTGCTGTGATATGACCGAGCAGAGTGGTTGCCTCTTTCTTCTTGCTGCCAATAGACTTGCTATCTACTTCCTTCATCTCTTCGAGTGTCATGATGAGCCAGCGCTGGTTGGCGGCCGAATTGGCAATGTTGAAGTTGGAGGACGCCGTGGCTCCGTTGCTGTTGGCCTGCAAGCACTTCGGTGTCCAGTTGCCGCTCTCGGGGTGAATAATCCAATAGCCGCGCTGTCCGCTGGCGTCAACGCGTCCCTTCATCAGGTGCCAGTTGTCGTTGCTGGTCAGAGTGGTGCGTGTTATAGTCTTGATGGTGCTGCTGGAAAAGGTGATATACTTCTCGGTGGCAGCATTCTTTATCTGATAGTACTGATTCTCGGGCGTGAAGGTGAAGTACCATGCAACACTGTCGTTGGCCTCGGCCTGTTCGGCAGTCATCTCCACCCATTTCAGCGTGCCGGACTTGGTAGGCATGAGGAATGAAGTGTAGAAACCGCGGTCGGTCGATTCGTTCTTGATGTAGAACTTCACGGTGTCTTCCTGCTGCAGAGCGTAGTAAGGCTCGGCAAAACACTGATAACTATGTTCCAGTCCGTCCTCGCCCAATGCCTGACAGATCATGGCATTGGCCAGATAGAGCTCGTTACTGCCGTTGTCCTCCTGAGCGCCGTTCACACCGTAGGGCCACATGTGGATGTTGTCTCCGTTCAGCAAGGGCGCATTGCTTGTGTTGTCCCAGAACTGAAGAGCTTCTGTCACACGGTCGCCCAGCCAGTAGCCACGGCCGTCGCCACTGCGCAGTATGTTTTTCGACCATTGTGTACTGTAGTTCTGCAATCCCAGTCCGTGTTCCATTTCGTGCATCACGGTACCGCAGCGCTGGTAGGATGAGTTCGGTCCGATGTTCATGTGCGGACGGTCGGTATAGTTGCAGTCGGCCGTTGGAGTGCCGGGGCTGTAGGCCACGTCATAGTCGCGCACGGCCGATGTCATGTTGTTGAAATAGTAGCAGGCATCCTCCATGGCCTTCTTGATACGGTTTTTGATGGCATCGTCGGTATCGCCTGGAAACCACAGACTGTAGGTCACCTTACCCATGGGTATGGTATAGAACTTAATCACATCGCCGTAGCCCACCTCGTTGTCCTTATTGATGGCATAGGCGCGCATGTAGTATTTCGTGGCGGGCTTCAGGTCCTTCAGCCAGTAGATGGTACCCTGGTTGGAGAGGGTAGTGGTAGTCTTCTGATCGTCGATAGTCGGTTCTGGCGTTTCGGCAAAACAGAAACCACGTTCGCGGATGTTAGAACCCGATGCCGTCATTCGTCCGAAAGCCATGGTGGCACCGCGTACAAACCGCTTGTCGGTGGTCACTTTCGGCGCTGTAGCCATTGCACTCAGTGCCAGCATTCCAGCCAGTGATAGTGTAAAAAGTCTTTTCATATTGCAATATTAATTGTAGTTAGTGTTCGGGAATTGTTTTTCTGCTTAGAGCAGTTAGATAAGTAATAATGCTGCAAATGTACGAATAAAAGTTGAAAGCCCCAAATCTATTTTCAAAATCTATCTTTTCTTGCATATCTATTCACTTCTGCCTTCGGAAATTTGTGCAACAAAAAATCGCAATCTAGAACGGAGAGACAACGAAAAATGGTCAAAGTTTCAATAAAACGTCCATTTTATCGCAACTGAGTAAATCTTATACCGTAATCCTTTGAGTTTTATACCGAAACTAAATGGCAATTGTGTCATAACTGAATGGTGGTTGCAGTATAGTTTTTATTCAGTTATGGTATAACTACCGTTCAATTGCAACCTGTTTTCGGGAGCTTTTTACGGTGAAAAGGCGCTTTTTTTGATGTGAGATTTGTAAGTGTTTAAAATACAGTGGGTTGCGAATTACTCGCAACCCACTCATAATTCGCGCAGAGAAGTCCGAAGTAGGAGTTGGTGAATTCCGTGCGATTCTCACGCGCTTTGACGTAATAAATATTCACTCTCGGAGCGTATATATATACTTTTTGGTCTATACACATCCCTCCCTCACAGGACGGGGAGAGTCATCCTTTTTCCTATGGACGGTCATCAGCAGCCGTTCCCCACTTAGACGGACGGGCGCCCATCTGGAACTCGATGGTGGCACCTTTGCTGAGTGTGGCAAAGTCGATATAGGTCTTTGTGTACTTCTTACCGTTGAGACGCACTCCCTGAACATAGATGTTCTTGTCGCTCAGGTTGCGGGCGGTGATGCGAACGGTCTTGCCCTGACCTACGCTGACCTCGGCCTTGGGGAAGAGAGGTGTGCCAAGAATGAAACGGCCACCACTGGGTTCTACCTGATACAGACCGAGAGACGACAGAATATACCAGGCTGACATCTGACCAACATCTTCATTGCCGCAGAGACCGTCGGGAGCAGCATGGTAGAGCTGACGCATGACATAGCGCAGCTTGGGTGCTGCCTTCCAAGGCTGACCGGCATAGTTGTAAAGGTAGATGATGTGGTGGCTGGGTTCATTGCCGTGGGCATACTGGCCAATGAAACCACTGATGTCGGGGGATGCCTCTGGACCCATGTCACCCTCGGTGACAAAAAACTCATCGAGCTTTTTCAGAAATGACTGCTCGCCACCAAACAGGGAGATGAGGCCATGAACATCGTGAGGAACAAGCCATGTATATTGCCAGGCATTGCCTTCGGTATAGTCATCGGCACGATGAATCACTTTGATGGGGTCAAACTCTGAGCGGAAATTGCCGTCACTGCCCAAGGCACGCATGAACTGAAGTTCACGATCGAAATATTTCTCGTACGAACGACTGCGATTGAAGAAATAGGTGTAATCCTCCTCATGCCCCAGTTGCTTGGCTACTTGTGCCAGACCGTCTTCATCGAGACAGTACTCCAAGGCTTTGGCAACAGTTTCGTTGGAAGGCTCTTTGTCATAAGGGATATAGCCATACTGCTTGAGCAAACCCAGCGAACGGACATTCTGCAACTGTGATACCTTCATGGCACGGAAAGCCTGTTCGGGATCGCGCACAAAACCTTTGAGTACAAGGTCGGCCAATACAGGAACAGCCGAAGAGCCTACCATGCAGTCGGTCTCGGAACCCCAGAGGTGCCAGATGGGCAGACGGCCCTGCTGTTCGAAAATCTTGATAAAGGTTTCGGCATAATCGGCCTGAAGCTCAGGATAGATCAGCGTCATGAGAGGATGGAAGGCACGGTAGGTGTCCCAAAGGGATAGGGTGGTGTAGTTGGTGAAATCGCCATCATATACACGACCGTCGCTACCGCGATATTGGAGGTCAACATCGCAGAATTCTGAGGGGGCAACCATCAGATGATACATAGAGGTGTAGAAGATCTTGCGATCCTGAGCATTGCTGGTCTCGATTCTCACTCGTGCCAGTTCACGCTCCCAGGCTTTGTCGGCATCCTCACATACTTTGTCAAAGTCCCAACCGGGCAGTTCGGCTTCCATGTTCTGTCGGGCTTTCTCGCTGCTCACAGGAGAAAGAGCCACTTTGACGAGTACGGGATTGCTGGTGTCGAGCAGGTCAACGAGACCTTCGCCAGGCTGTGGTTCCCAAAGACGTACGGGCGTGTTGAAAGTGGCAGAGAAATACACTTCCTGGCGTGGAGCCCAGCCGCGCGACTTGCGATAGCCCTCGATGGTGCAGTCGTCCACCTGTCGCAGATCGGCCGCCAGGAGTATATCGCCCACACCTTCGTTCAGGTCAATGCGCAACTGGCCGTGGTTCTGACGGAATGAATAGCGATGCATGCCAACACGCTTGGTGGCAGTAAGCTCAATAGCCACATCGCGGGTGTCGAGGAGATAATAGCCTGGGCGTACAGCCTCTTGATCGTGTGTGAAACGAATCTCACGCTGTTGGGCATTGCTGACAGGGAGAAAAGCGA
Source organism: Prevotella sp. E9-3 (assembly GCF_022024015.1). NCBI lineage: Bacteria > Pseudomonadati > Bacteroidota > Bacteroidia > Bacteroidales > Prevotellaceae > Prevotella > Prevotella sp. E9-3. The sequence goes on along the minus strand of NZ_CP091786.1, from coordinate 3,064,424 downwards.
TGTCGCCCAAATCACCGCAGCCGGTACCGTTGAGGTGGAGGTGGGAGAAACCGACAATGATGGAATCGCTATAGTGATAGCCGGAGGTCCAGTCCCATCCGCGTGATTTCTCGATAGGGCCAAGCTGGACCATGCCAAAAGGAACGTTGGCTCCGACAAATACATGGCCGTGGCCGCCAGAGCCTATCAGCGGATCGACAAAAGAGGTGAGTTGTTGTGCCCCTGCTGACAGTACGGTCAGCATAGTGAGGACAAGAAAATAGAGTTTTTTCATTATTACTACTGGGTTTAGGTTTTTTGTTGGGACAAAGGTACTATAAATAATCGAACTGCACAAATTTCTGTTAAACTGTCATTTGACAATTGTCCAAATGCTGCGCTTTTTGATGTTTTCTGGTATTTTCTGAAAATTAATGCTTACTTTTGCACCCAAAAATTTAGAACTATGTGGATGATTATCTTTATGTTACTGCCCGTGTTGGGCATTTGCTATATAGGTTGGCATGTGTGGAATATCGTACCACTGTCAGCACTTTGGCGTACAATAATTATTGGGGCACTCGTGGCTTCGTTTCTGATGTTGTTTTTGAATATCGGCCGATATATCGACCGACTGCCAATGTGGATGGCACGATGGAGCTATGATGTCGGATCGTCGTCGCTGTTCGTCTTGCTCTATCTGGCCCTGATATTCATTGTGCTCGACTTAGGCAGACTTGTTCATCTGGTGCCTCGACAGTGGATGTATCAGAATTATTATGCCACTTCAGCGATTGCCATCGGACTGTTCTTCGTATTCCTCTTTGGCAATATCAAGTATTATCAGAAAGTGAGAGTGCCTCTGGCACTGACTACCTCGAAGCCGTTGGCTAAGCCGCTGAAACTGGTGATGGCCAGTGATTTGCATCTCGGATACCATAATCCGAGAAAGGAACTGAAACGGTGGGTGGATATGATCAATGAAGAGCACCCTGACTTGGTGCTGATAGCCGGCGACGTGATAGACATGAGTATTCGCCCGCTGATGGAAGAGAATATGGCTGAAGAACTGAGGCGCATAGAGGCTCCTGTATATGCCTGTCTGGGTAATCATGAATATTATAGCAGCGAACCGGCCGCACAGCGATTCATCAAAGAGGCTGGCATCAACCTGTTGCGCGACAGTGCTGTCGTTGTGGGCGATTTGTGCATCATAGGGCGTGACGACCGCACCAACCAGCACCGTGCTGAGGTGAGTCAATTGGTTCAGAAAGCAGATATGAGCCGCTTTACCATCTTACTCGATCATCAGCCCTATCATCTCGAAATGGCTGAACAGGCGGGAATCGATTTCCAGTTCAGCGGACATACCCACTACGGACAGGTTTGGCCCATTTCGTGGATAACGAATGCAGTGTATGAATGTGCCTTCGGAGAATATCAAAAAGGAAATACACGCTATTATGTCAGCTCAGGACTCGGAATCTGGGGCGGTAAATATCGTATCGGAACACGCTCAGAGTATGTAGTTGTTACATTGGACAAAGAAAAATAAGAGAGCTTATCAACCGTTGTAGGTCGATTTTTGTTCGTTTTAGTGCAAAAATCGGCTAAAAGCTTGGTTATTTGGTAAATAAGTTGTAATTTTGCACCCGCATTTCGCGTGCGCTTGCGCAGGCGTGTGCTATTTTAATGTCTAACAATTTATATTTTAAAATCAAAAAACATGATTATTGTACCTGTAAAAGAAGGCGAAAACATTGAGAAGGCCCTCAAGAAGTTCAAGAGAAAGTTCGAAAAGACTGGTGTCGTTAAAGAGCTGCGTCGTCGTCAGCAGTTTGACAAGCCCTCTGTTCTGAAGCGCCTGAAGATGGAACACGCCGTCTACGTACAGAAACTTCGTGCTACCGAAGAGTAAAAAATTCTGACGAAAATTTGGTGGTTTCATAAAATTTCCGTAAATTCGTTGCCGAAAAGGATGAAGCACTAGATGATTGAACGGTTCCTGGATTATCTGCGCTACGAGCGGAATAGAAGTCCGCTAACGGTAGAAAGGTACGAACGGAGTCTTCGGGACTTTCAGACGTACTTCCAGAATAGGGATGGTTCGCTGACATGGGCTTCAATCGATGCAGATCTCATCAGAGGATGGATGGAAACATTGATGGATAAGGGCAATAAAGCAACGTCTGTAAATGCAGATCTGGCTGCCCTTCATTCTTTCTTCCGTTTCGCTGTGTCAAGAAAACTTCTGGAACGCGATCCTGCTTATGCTATAGTGGGGCCAAAGAAGCAAAAACCGCTTCCGCAATTCTTGAAGGAAAAAGACATGGACAAACTCCTCGACCAGCAAGAGTGGAGTGATAGCTATAAAGATGTACGTGCGCGTACAATTATATTATTATTATACGAAGCTGGGTTGAGACGGAGCGAACTGGTAGGGCTTGACGATAAGGATGTCGATTTCGATAGTTGTCAGCTGAAGGTTACCGGAAAACGCAACAAGCAGCGATATATCCCTTTCGGACAGGAACTCTGCGAAGCACTGAAACATTATGTGGAAGTGCGAAATGAGCAAGTGAAGCGAAATTCAACTGCATTGTTCCTGAATATGCGTGGCAACAGGATGACTGGTGGTCAAGTCTATTCCGAGGTGAGAACACAACTCTCGAAGGTTACCTTCATGAAGAAACGTTCGCCTCACGTATTAAGACATACTTTTGCCACAGCAATGCTCAATCACGATGCCGGACTGGAAAATGTTAGGCAGTTGTTGGGACATGAGAGTCTGCAAACTACAGAAATCTATACTCACACAACGTTTGAGCAGTTAAAACGAGTTTACAAAGATGCTCACCCGCGGGGGAGCGAAGAACCTTTATAGTTTAACTATTAAAACAGCAAAGACTATGGAAATTAAGATTCAGTCGATCCATTTCGACGCTACCGAAAAGTTAGAGGCGTTTATTGAGAAAAAAGTCGCCAAATTAGAAAAAACTTACGAAGATATACAGAAAGTAGAGGTGCAATTGAAAGTTGTTAAACCCGCTACAGCAGAGAATAAGGAGACGAGTCTGACTGTGATTATACCAGGCAACTCACCTGTTCATGTAGAAAAGGTTAGTGACACATTTGAAGAGGGGGTTGACCTCTGTGTGGATGCTTTGAGGGTGCAACTGCAGAAAATTAAGGAAAAATCGAGAAATTACTAAAAAAAACTCGGAAAAGTTTTGGTAATTCGAAAATAAGTCGTAACTTTGCAGCCGTTTTCCAACAGGTCGTAAATCTGAAACGAGAGCGGCTGCTTAAGAAAGCCTCTTTAGCTCAGTTGGCCAGAGCACGTGATTTGTAATCTCGGGGTCGTTGGTTCGAATCCGACAAGAGGCTCAAGATAAGGTGATCGTCAATTGAGTGAGGTTCACGACAGAGTTGGGACGCAAAACATAGAGGGAGGTTTCCAGAGCGGCCAAATGGGGCAGACTGTAAATCTGTTGTCTTTCGACTTCGGTGGTTCGAATCCATCACCTCCCACTCTCACAGAGAAGTTGTTTTTGCGGAAATAGCTCAGTTGATAGAGCACTAGCCTTCCAAGCTGGGGGTCGCGGGTTTGAGCCCCGTTTTCCGCTCTATAACAATGCTGTAATAGCTCAGTGGTAGAGCACTTCCTTGGTAAGGAAGAGGTCCTGAGTTCAACTCTCAGTTACAGCTCTTTGAGACGATAGGAGGAGCAAAAACATAAGTATACTCATAAATTTAATAATTTACAACAATGGCAAAAGAAACCTTTGTGCGTACCAAACCGCACGTAAACATTGGTACTATCGGTCACGTTGACCACGGTAAGACCACTCTGACCGCTGCTATTACTACCGTTCTGGCTAAGCAGGGTCTTTCTGAAGTTAAGTCGTTCGACCAGATCGACAATGCTCCTGAGGAAAAGGAGCGTGGTATCACTATTAACACCGCTCACGTAGAGTACGAGACTGCAAAACGTCACTACGCTCACGTTGACTGCCCAGGACACGCTGACTATGTAAAGAACATGGTAACTGGTGCTGCTCAGATGGACGGTGCTATCCTGGTTGTAGCTGCTACTGATGGTCCTATGCCTCAGACTCGTGAGCACGTTCTGCTCGCTCGTCAGGTAAACGTTCCTCGTTTGGTAGTATTCCTGAACAAGTGCGATATGGTTGATGATGAGGAAATGCTGGAGCTCGTTGAGATGGAGGTTCGTGAGATCCTCGAGCAGTACGAGTTCGAAGAGGATACTCCTATCATCCGTGGTTCTGCACTCGGTGCTCTGAATGGTGTTGCTAAGTGGGAAGAGAAGGTTATGGAACTGATGAACACTTGTGATACTTGGATTCAGGAGCCTCCTCGTGCTACCGACAAACCTTTCTTGATGCCTGTTGAGGACGTATTCTCAATCACTGGTCGTGGTACTGTTGCTACCGGCCGTATCGAGACTGGTGTTATCCACGTTGGTGACGCTGTTGAGCTGCTCGGTCTGGGTGAGGATAAGAACTCAGTTGTAACTGGTGTTGAGATGTTCCGCAAGCTCCTCGATGAGGGTCAGGCTGGTGATAACGTAGGTCTGCTGCTCCGCGGTATCGATAAGAACGAGATCAAGCGTGGTATGGTACTCTGCCATCCCGGACAGATCAAGCCTTTCAAGAAGTTCAAGGCTTCTATCTACGTTCTGAAGAAGGAAGAGGGTGGTCGTCACACTCCATTCGGAAACAAGTATCGTCCTCAGTTCTACCTCCGCACTATGGACTGCACCGGTGAGATTCACCTGCCCGAGGGCGTTGAGATGGTAATGCCTGGTGACAACGTTGAGATCACTGTTGAGCTGATCTACGCTGTTGCTCTGAACAAGGGTCTGCGTTTCGCTATCCGTGAGGGTGGTCGTACCGTAGGTTCAGGCCAGATCACAGAGGTATTCGAGGATTAATCTGAGACGGAATCTAGTCTAACTAGTTAAACTAGTAGTACTAGCACCTCATAAACATCAAGCCCCCGCTCATGGGTGGGGGCTTACTTACGGGAATAGCTCAGTTGGTAGAGCATCGGTCTCCAAAACCGAGGGTCGTGGGTTCGAGTCCTCCTTCCCGTGCAATAATAGAATTAGAGATGAATAAGTTTGTTAACTATTGCAAGTTGTGCTACAACGAGCTGGCACACGAGGTAACATGGCCTACGCAGAAAGAGTTGATGCAGAGCGCTTCAGTGGTGCTTGTTGCATCTCTTGTTATTGCTGTAGTAGTATGGATTCTAGATACCATTTTCCAGCACTTGATGCTGTTCATATATAGTTTTGGAGCTTAATACTGTAAGCTGAGAAATAGAAATGGCAGAGACAGGAAAGAAATGGTATGTGCTTAAAGCCGTAAGTGGCAAAGAAGCTAAGGTTAAAGAGTATCTGGAGGCTTTGATGAGAAACAATCAGATGCTGGCTGATCATGTTGGCCAGATTCTGCTGCCTACAGAGAAGTATGCACAATTACGTAACGGTAAGCGTGTGGTGAAAGAGAAGCTCTTCTTGCCTGGCTATGTTTTGGTTGAAGCACAACTTGATGGTGAAGTGGCTCATACATTGAGATTCATCCCTAATGTTCTTGGATTCCTTGGAGGTATGGACAATCCAAGTCCCGTTAGACAAGCCGATATTAATCGTATCCTTGGTACTGCTGAGGAAACTGCAATCAGAACTGAGGAAGTGAATGTTCCTTATGAGGTTGATGAGGCAGTGAAGGTTACAGATGGACCTTTCAGCGGATTCAGTGGTGTCATTGAAGAGGTGAATGCTGAAAAGCGTAAGCTGAAGGTGATGGTTAAGATTTTCGGTCGTAAGACTCCATTGGAATTAGGATTTAATCAAGTAGAGAAAGAATAAGACGTAATTGTTACGTACGTCGTTCTAGTATACGGTCACAGGTGGCTTCCACGCCTTGGCTTATATGAAATCAATTTTTTAATTTACAAACAGAAATGGCTAAAGAAGTTGCTGGATTAATCAAATTACAGATTAAAGGTGGCGCTGCGAATCCCTCGCCTCCCGTAGGACCTGCTCTGGGTTCAAAGGGTATTAATATCATGGGATTCTGCAAAGAGTTCAACGCCAGAACCCAGGATAAGGCAGGTAAGGTTCTTCCTGTCGTTATCACATACTACACTGACAAGTCATTCAGTTTCGTTATTAAGACTCCTCCTGCAGCTGTTCAGCTGTTGGAAGCAGCTAAGGTAAAGAGCGGCTCTGCTGAGCCTAACCGTAAGAAGGTAGCTACTATAACTTGGGATCAGGTTCGTGCTATCGCTGAGGATAAACTTCCTGATTTGAACTGCTTCACTGTTGAGTCTGCAATGAAAGTGATTGCTGGTACAGCTCGTAGCATGGGTATCACTGTACAAGGGGAGTTCCCTGGTAAATAACAATAACTTCAATTTTAAAAGACAATGAGTAAACTGACAAAAAATCAAAAGTTGGTCGCTGATAAGGTTGAAGCAGGGAAAGCCTACACATTGAAGGAAGCAGCTAGTCTCGTGAAAGAAATCACTACGACTAAGTTTGAAGCTTCAGTTGATGTTGATGTTCGCTTGGGCGTAGATCCTCGTAAGGCCAACCAGATGGTTCGCGGCGTTGTTTCGCTGCCTAACGGAACTGGTAAGGTTACACGTGTGCTCGCTCTCTGTACTCCTGATCAGGAGGCTGCCGCTAAGGAAGCTGGTGCTGACTATGTTGGTCTCGATGAGTATATCGAAAAGATCAAAGGCGGTTGGACCGATGTTGATGTTATCATTACTATGCCCTCATGCATGGGTAAGCTGGGTCCCTTGGGTCGTGTACTCGGTCCTCGTGGCTTGATGCCTAACCCAAAGAGCGGTACAGTTACAATGGATGTGGCTAAGGCTGTGAAGGAAGTGAAGCAGGGTAAGATCGATTTCAAGGTCGATAAGACTGGTATTGTTCATACCTCAATCGGTAAGATTTCTTTTACTGCTGATCAGATCTTCGAGAATGCTAAAGAGTTTATCTCTACTATCATTAAGCTGAAGCCCGCTGCTGCAAAAGGTACATATATCAAGAGTATCTTTATATCAAGCACAATGAGTAAGGGTATCAAGATAGATCCTAAATCAGTTGAATAACTCGTTAAAAGATTAGACAAATGAAAAAGGAATTAAAAGATACTATCATTGTAGAACTTGGTGAGAAACTGAAGAAGTATCCCCATTTCTACCTCGTTGACCTTACTGGACTGGATGCAGAGAAGACTAGCGACTTGCGTCGTAAGTGCTTTAAGAACGATATCAAACTGGTGGTTGTTAAAAACACCCTGCTCCACAAAGCTTTCGAAGCTTCGGAGATTGATTTCGAACCTCTGTATGACTGCTTGAAGGGTAATACTGCTGTGATGTTCGCTGAGACAGCAAACGTACCTGCTAAACTCCTGAAGGAGTATAAAAAAGAAGGTATTCCCGCTCTTAAGGGCGCCTATGCTGAAGAAAGTATCTTCGTTGGTGCTGATAAGCTCGAAGAACTCGTTGCTATCAAGAGCAAGAACGAACTTATCGCCGATGTTGTGGCTCTGCTGCAGTCGCCGATCAAGAACGTTGTTTCTGGACTCAATGCCGGTGGCAAGATTCATGGTATCCTCGACGCAATCGCTGAGCGTAACAAATAAGCGAAGACTTTATCACATTAACATTAAAAACAATTAAAAATTTAAATAAAATGGCAGATATTAAAGCTATTGCAGAAGAGTTGGTAAACCTTACTGTAAAAGAAGTTAACGAGTTGGCAACAGTCCTGAAGGACGAGTATGGAATTGAGCCTGCTGCTGCAGCCGTTGCTGTAGCTGCTGGTCCCGCTGCTGGTGGCGCTGCCCCCGCTGCTGAAGAGAAGACATCTTTCGATGTAATCCTGAAGGCTGCTGGCGCTAACAAGCTGCAGGTTGTTAAGGCCGTTAAGGAAGCTTGTGGCCTTGGTCTGAAGGAAGCTAAGGATCTCGTTGACGGTGCTCCCGCTACCGTTAAGGAAGGTCTGGCTAAGGAAGAGGCTGAGAACCTTAAGAAGGCTATCGAGGCCGCTGGTGCCGAGGTTGAGCTGAAGTAATTCAGAAAACAACAATAATTTTGGTTAGGGACTCTCCAGTCGAGGGTTCCTAACCTTTTCTTGTCTTTTCTAGTCAAAAACTAGTATATCTAGTATGACTAGTATCACTGGTTTCACTAGGAAACAATAACTACAATATTTTTTATGGCTTCAAAAGTAATAGACAACAGAGTAAATTTTGGCAGCGTCAAGAATCCGATGCCGTTACCGGATTTCCTGGATGTGCAATTAAAGTCTTTTAAGGACTTTCTGCAGTTGGACACTCCGCCTGAAGAACGCAAGAACGACGGTTTGTATAAGGTGTTCGCAGAGAACTTCCCTATCACCGATACTCGTAACAGCTTTGTTCTTGAGTTCTTGGATTACTATATTGACCCGCCTCGCTACACGATTGACGAATGTCTGGAGCGTGGTCTTACCTATAGCGTGCCCTTGAAGGCTAAGCTGAAACTGTATTGCACCGATCCTGACCATGTGGATTTCCCCACAGTGATTCAGGACGTGTTCCTGGGACCGATTCCTTATATGACGGCTAATGGCACTTTTGTTATTAATGGTGCTGAGCGCGTTGTCGTTTCTCAGTTGCATCGTTCACCCGGTGTTTTCTTTGGTCAGAATGTACATGCTAATGGTACACTCTTATATTCAGCCCGTATTATTCCATTTAAGGGCTCATGGATTGAGTTTGCTACCGATATCAATAATGTGATGTATGCTTACATCGACCGTAAGAAGAAGTTGCCTGTTACTACCCTGTTGCGTGCTATCGGTTTCGAAACTGATAAGGATATTCTGAAAATTTTCGATCTTGCAGAGGAAGTGAAGGTTAATAAGGCCGCTCTGAAGAAGGTGCTCGGATGTCGTCTGGCTGCCCGCGTACTGAAGAGTTGGAATGAGGATTTCGTTGATGAGGATACTGGTGAAGTAGTTTCTATTGAGCGTAACGAGGTTATTATGGACCGTGAGACTGAAATCACTGAAGAGAATATGATGGATATTCTTGAGAGTGGTGCTCAGACAATTCTTGTTCATAAGGATGAGAGTGTTGCTCAGGACTATAGCATTATCTTCAATACATTGGCTAAGGACCCCAGTAACTCTGAGAAGGAGGCTGTGCTCTACATCTATCGTCAGTTGCGTAATGCTGATCCTGCCGATGATGCCAGTGCTCGTGAGGTTATCCAGAACTTGTTCTTCTCTGACAAACGCTATGATCTGGGTGATGTAGGCCGTTACAGAATTAACAAGAAGTTGGGACTCAACACCGATATGGATGTTCGCGTTCTGACTAAAGAAGATATTATTGAGATTATTAAGTATCTCATTCAGCTGATTAACTCTAAGGCTACCGTTGACGATATCGACCACTTGTCAAACCGTCGCGTACGTACTGTAGGTGAGCAGCTGAGCAATCAGTTCTCGATTGGTCTGGCTCGTATGAACCGCACCATTCGTGAGCGCATGAACGTTCGTGACAATGAGGTGTTCACTCCAACCGATCTGATTAACGCTAAGACTATCTCAAGCGTGATCAATTCGTTCTTCGGTACTAATCCTCTGTCACAGTTCATGGATCAGACCAACCCCTTGGCTGAGGTTACGCACAAGCGTCGTCTCTCTGCTCTAGGTCCTGGCGGTCTGTCACGTGAGCGTGCCGGTTTTGAGGTACGTGACGTACACTATACACACTATGGTCGTCTCTGCCCAATTGAGAGCCCTGAAGGTCCTAACATTGGTCTGATTTCTTCACTGTGTGTATATGCTAAGATTAATGAGCTCGGCTTTATACAGACTCCTTATCGTAAGGTGGAGAATGGTATTGCCAACCTGAATGACGATGGTATCGTTTATCTGACTGCAGAGGAAGAATCTGAACATATCATTGGTCAGGGTAATGCTCCGCTGAATGATGATGGCACCTTCATCCGTCCTGTAGTAAAATGTCGTCAGGATGCCGACTTCCCCGTTGTGCCTCCAACAGATGTTGACCTGATGGATGTGTCACCTCAGCAGATTGCTTCTATCGCTGCTTCGCTGATTCCTTTCTTGGAGCATGATGATGCTCACCGTGCTCTGATGGGATCTAACATGATGCGTCAGGCTGTACCTCTGCTTCATAATGAGGCTCCTATCGTAGGTACTGGTATTGAGAAGCAGGTATGTGAGGACTCACGTACTATGGTTACTGCCGAGGGCGATGGCGTTATTGAATATGTTGATGCTACAACCATTCGTATTCTCTACGATCGTACTGAGGATGAAGAGTTCGTAAGCTTTGAACCTGCATTGAAGGAATACCGTATTGCTAAGTTCCGTCGTACCAACCAGAATATGACTATCGACCTGCGTCCTATCTGTAATAAGGGACAGCGTGTGAAGAAGGGTGATATTCTGACTGAGGGCTATGCTACCGAAAATGGTGAGTTGGCACTGGGCCGTAACCTGTTGGTGGCTTATATGCCTTGGAAGGGTTACAACTATGAGGATGCTATCGTATTGAACGAGCGTATCGTTCGTGAGGACGTGCTCACTTCAGTTCATGTTGACGAGTATTCTCTTGATGTACGTGAAACCAAGCGTGGCGTAGAAGAGTTCACTGCTGATATTCCTAACGTAAGTGAGGAAGCTACCAAGGATCTGGACGAGAATGGTATCATCCGTGTTGGTGCTCGTGTTGAGCCAGGTGATATCCTGATTGGTAAGATTTCACCTAAGGGTGAGAGCGATCCTTCACCAGAAGAGAAACTGCTTCGTGCTATCTTCGGTGACAAGGCCGGTGATGTGAAGGATTCTTCATTGAAGGCAAATCCTTCTCTGTCTGGTGTTATCATCGACAAGAAGCTCTTCGCCCGTGCTATCAAGACACGTCAGACCAAGATGCAGGATAAGCAGATCCTTGCTAAGATCGATGAGGAATATGAGGCAAAGGTTGAGGACTTGAAGGATATTCTGATTGATAAGCTGATGACCCTGACCAAGGGTAAGACTTCACAGGGCGTGAAGGACTATACTGGTGCAGAGATTATCTCTAAGGGCTCTAAGTTCACTGTTACTGCTCTGAAGAACCTGGAATATGGTGATATCCAGACCAACAAGTGGACGAATGATGATCACAAGAACGAACTCATCGCTCAGCTCATCATCAACTATATGAAGAAGTACAAGCTGCTTGATGCCGAGATGAAGCGTAAGAAGTTTGCCATTACTATTGGTGACGAACTGCCTTCAGGTATTCTGCAGATGGCCAAGGTTTATGTGGCTAAGAAACGTAAGATTGGTGTAGGTGATAAACTCGCTGGTCGTCACGGTAACAAGGGTATCGTTTCAAAGGTGGTACGTCAGGAGGATATGCCATTCCTTGAGGATGGTCGTCCTGTTGACTTGGTACTGAACCCACTGGGTGTGCCTTCTCGTATGAACCTTGGACAGATCTTTGAGGCTATCCTTGGTGCAGCAGGTAAGAAGCTCGGCGTTAAGTTTGCTACTCCTATCTTTGATGGTGCTAAACTTGAGGACCTTGCTGAATGGACTGACAAGGCCGGTCTGCCTCACCTCTGTTCTACTCACCTCTATGATGGTGAAACCGGTGAACGTTTCGACCAGCCCGCTACTGTAGGTATCACCTACTTCTTGAAACTCGGTCACATGGTTGAAGACAAGATGCACGCCCGTTCTATCGGTCCGTACTCACTCATCACTCAGCAGCCTCTTGGCGGTAAAGCCCAGTTCGGTGGTCAGCGTTTTGGTGAGATGGAGGTTTGGGCTCTTGAGGCATTCGGTGCAAGCCATGTGCTGCAGGAGGTTCTGACCATTAAGTCTGACGATACCGTTGGTCGTTCTAAGGCTTACGAAGCAATCGTTAAGGGTGATCCTATGCCAACTCCTGGTATTCCTGAGTCGCTGAACGTGCTGCTCCACGAATTGCGTGGTCTCGGCTTGAGCGTGAAGCTCGACTAAAGGTAATTGAAAATTGATAATTGAAAAAAGAAAATTATGGCTTTCAAGAAAGATATAAAGACAAAGAGTAATTTTACCAAAATTACCATTGGACTTGCTTCGCCTGAGGAAATCCTTGAAAACTCATTTGGCGAGGTGACCAAGCCTGAGACCATCAACTACCGCACCTATAAGCCAGAGCGCGATGGTTTGTTCTGCGAGCGTATCTTTGGTCCTACTAAGGATTATGAGTGCGCCTGCGGTAAGTACAAGCGTATCCGTTATAAAGGTATTGTGTGCGACCGTTGCGGTGTTGAGGTAACTGAGAAGAAAGTACGTCGTGAGCGTAGTGGTCACATTGAATTGGTGGTGCCTGTAGCTCATATCTGGTACTTCCGTAGTCTGCCCAACAAGATCGGTTATCTGCTTGGCCTTCCTACCAAGAAACTCGATGCCATCATCTATTATGAGCGCTACGTGGTTATCCAGCCAGGTGCCTTAGAGGGTCGTAAAGATGCTGAAGGCAATCCTGTTCTTGGTTCACAGAAATTTGACTTGTTGTCAGAAGAGGAATATAATGATATCTTAGACAACCAATTGTCTGAAGACAACTACTTGCTTGATGATAGCGATCCCAACAAGTTCGTTGCTAAGATGGGTGCAGAGGCTGTGTATGAACTGCTGCAGCAGATTGACCTCGATTCACTCTCTTATGAACTGCGCGATCGTGCCAATACTGATTCATCACAGCAGCGTAAGAATGAGGCTTTGAAGCGCTTACAGGTGGTAGAGGCTTTCCGTTCAAGTGTTGAGAAAGGTATCAACCGTCCCGAGTGGATGATCATGAAGATTATCCCTGTGACACCTCCCGAACTCCGTCCTCTCGTTCCACTGGATGGTGGTCGCTTTGCAACTTCTGACCTGAACGACCTCTATCGTCGCGTTATCATTCGTAACAATCGACTGAAGCGTCTGATGGAAATTAAGGCTCCTGAAGTGATTCTCCGTAACGAGAAGCGTATGTTGCAGGAAGCTGTTGACTCACTCTTCGACAACAGCCGTAAGTCTTCAGCTGTGAAGAGCGATTCTAACCGTCCTTTGAAGTCACTCTCTGACTCACTGAAAGGTAAGCAGGGACGTTTCCGTCAGAACTTGCTCGGTAAGCGTGTTGACTATTCAGCTCGTTCAGTAATCGTTGTAGGTCCTGAATTGAAGATGGGTGAGTGCGGTCTGCCCAAACTGATGGCTGCAGAGCTCTATAAGCCATTCATCATCCGTAAGCTCATTGAGCGCGGTATTGTGAAGACTGTGAAGAGCGCTAAGAAGATCGTTGACCGTCGTGAGCCCGTTATCTGGGATATCCTGGAGAATGTGATGAAGGGTCATCCTGTACTGCTCAACCGTGCACCAACACTGCACCGTCTGGGTATTCAGGCTTTCCAGCCTAAGCTGATTGAGGGTAAGGCTATTCAGTTGCACCCATTGGCTTGTACCGCATTCAACGCTGACTTCGACGGTGACCAGATGGCTGTTCACCTTCCCTTGTCAAACGAGGCTATCCTCGAGGCTCAGTTGCTCATGCTCCAGAGCCACAATATTCTGAACCCTGCTAATGGTGCTCCTATCACCGTTCCTTCTCAGGATATGGTGCTCGGTCTGTACTATATCACAAAGATTCGTCCAGGCGCTAAGGGTGAAGGTCTTTCATTCTATGGTCCTGAAGAGGCTATCATTGCCCACAACGAAGGCAAGTGCGATCTGCACGCTCAGGTGAAGGTAATCGTTGACGACGTTGTTGAAGGCAAGAAGATTCGTCATCAGGTAGAGACCTCTGTTGGACGTGTAATTGTCAATGGCATTGTTCCTAAGGAAGTAGGCTATGTAAATAAAGTTATTTCTAAGAAGTCTCTGCGCGATATCATTGCTGATGTTATCAAGAACGTTGGTTTCGCCGAGGCTTGTGAATTCCTTGATGGTATTAAGAACTTGGGTTATCGTATGGCTTACCTCGCTGGTCTGTCATTTAACCTTGATGATATCATCATTCCAAAGGAGAAGGCCGACCTTATTGCCAAGGGTAATGAAGAGGTTCAGCAGATTACTGATAACTATAACATGGGCTTCATTACCGATAACGAGCGTTACAACCAGGTTATCGATACTTGGACTCACGTGAACAATGATATCGGTAACATCCTGATGAAGCAGATGACCGAGGCCGACCAGGGCTTCAACGCTGTATTCATGATGCTTGACTCAGGTGCTCGTGGTAGTAAGGATCAGATTAAGCAGTTGTCTGGTATCCGTGGTCTGATGGCTAAGCCTCAGAAGGCCGGTGCCGAAGGTCACCAGATTATTGAGAACCCAATTCTTTCTAACTTTAAGGAGGGTATGTCCGTGCTGGAGTACTTTATCTCTACTCACGGTGCTCGTAAGGGTCTGGCTGATACCGCTATGAAGACTGCTGATGCTGGTTATCTGACTCGTCGTCTTGTTGACGTTTCTCACGATGTGATTATCAACGAAGAGGACTGCGGTACACTGCGCGGACTTGTCTGCACTGCGTTGAAGAGTGGTGATGAGGTTATTTCTTCACTGGCTGAGCGTATCCTCGGTCGTGTGAGTGTTCACGATGTTGTTAATCCTAAGACCGGCGACGTTATTGTTCCTGCTGGTGAGGAAATCACTGAAGCACTTGCAGAAGAGATTGAGAAGGCCGAAATCGAGAGCGTTGAGATTCGCTCAGTGCTCACCTGTGAGTCGAAGAAGGGTGTTTGCCGTAAGTGCTATGGCCGTAACCTTGCAACCCGTCGTATGGTGCAGAAGGGTGAGGCAGTTGGTGTGATTGCTGCTCAGGCTATTGGTGAGCCTGGTACTCAGCTTACACTTCGTACGTTCCACGCCGGTGGTGTGGCTGCCAACGCAGCTGCCAATGCTTCTATCGTTTCTAAGTACGAGTCTGCTCGTCTGGAATTCGAAGAGGTACGTACCGTTCCGTTCGATGAGGATGGCCGTATGTGCGAGATGGTAGTGAGCCGTCTGGGTGAACTTCGTTTTGTTGATCCCAATACTAAGATTGTTCTCTCTACAGTGAACGTTCCTTATGGTTCTTCACTCTATTATAAGACTGGCGACGTGGTCAGCAAGGGCGAGAAGGTTGCCCAGTGGGACCCCTTCAATGCCGTTATCGTGACCGAGTATGCAGGTACACTGAAGTTCAATGATGTTATCGAAGGCATCACCTTCCGTGCTGAGACCGACGAAACGACCGGCTTGACTGAAAAGATTGTTACCGAGTCTAAGGATAAGACCAAGGTACCTACCTGTAATATCATTGATGCCAATGGCGAGGTACTTGGTACCTATAACTTCCCTGTGGGTGGTCACGTTGTTGTTGAGGATGGTCAGACCGTGAAGACCGGTGAGACCCTCGTTAAGATTCCTCGTGCTGCTGCCAAGGGTGGTGATATTACCGCCGGTCTGCCTCGTGTAACTGAGCTGTTTGAGGCTCGTAACCCATCTAACCCTGCTGTTGTATCAGAAATCGACGGTGAGGTAACTATGGGTAAGGTAAAGCGTGGTAACCGTGAGATTATCGTTACTTCAAAGACTGGCGAACAGCGCAAGTACCTTGTATCTCTGTCTAAGCAGATTCTGGTTCAGGAACACGATGCTGTACGTGCTGGCACTCCTCTTTCTGACGGCGCTATCACCCCGAGCGACATTCTTGCCATCAAGGGTCCCACCGCTGTACAGGAGTATATTGTAAACGAGGTACAGGATGTGTATCGTTTGCAGGGTATTAAGATTAACGATAAGCACTTTGAGATTATCGTTCGTCAGATGATGCGTAAGGTACAGATCAATGATCCAGGTGATACATCATTCCTCGAGCAGGAGATTGTTGACAAGCTCGACTTCTCTGAGGAGAACGATCGTATCTGGGGTAAGAAGGTGGTTACCGATGCCGGTGATTCTGAGACCCTGAAAGCTGGTCAGATTGTTACTGCTCGCCGTTTGCGCGATGAGAACTCTTCACTGAAGCGCCGCGACCTTCGTCTTGTTCAGGTACGTGATGCCGTTCCCGCCACTTCTACCCAGATTCTGCAGGGTATCACCCGTGCAGCTCTGCAGACGAAGTCGTTCATGTCGGCTGCATCGTTCCAGGAGACCACCAAGGTGCTCAACGAGGCCGCTATCCGCGGCAAGGTTGATACCCTCGAAGGTATGAAGGAGAACGTAATTTGCGGTCACCTGATTCCTGCCGGTACTGGTCTTCGCGAGTTCGAAAAACTGATTGTTGGTTCTAAGGAAGAATACGAGCGCATGCAAGCTAACCGCAAGAACGTTCTCGACTTCGTTGAAGAGCCCACACTCGATGAGTAATCAAACGATTCAATAACTCAATAAAAAAGCTGTCTGCAAATTCTGCAGACAGCTTTTTTTGTTAGCTTTTATTGATGTGCTACGAGCTTGTCAGTTTTTATAGTTGAGCTTATTAGTTTTTATGGATATGCTACGCGCTGGTCAGCGCATTCTTGAAAGGCTTTAGAATAACCTGTTGCGCCGTTTTATGCTTCGCGCTGGCGAGTACCCATACGAGCTTCTACAACGTTCACTACATAGTCGCCAAGTTTCTCACACTCGTTGATCAGGTCAATGTAGATAGTACCCTCGGCATAGGTGTATTCGTGGTTGTTTACATCGATGATGTTCTGAGCCTTCAGCTGGTTACGGTAGTTGTTGATCTCGTTTTCAATGTTGAACGTGCGGTTCACGTTGAAAGCTTCCTTGCGACCGCCCATCAGCTGGTTCATCTGTGTAAGAGCCTGGTCTGTCAGTCCCATCATCTGGTGCAGGTGCTCATACTGTTTCTCGATGAAGTGATCCTGCTTGGCAGAGAACTTACGGTTGATGGTGCGAGCCATGTTGTAGCATGAGTCACCAATAGATTCCAACTCGCTCACCTCACGCAGCATGGCACGAATCTTTGCTTTCGTATCGTCAGACAGATGGGCGTCACTCACACTCTCCAGATAACGGGCAATCTCCAGCTCCATATTGTCTGAGATGCTCTCATATTTCTCAATGCGAGTAAACAGCTTGTTGAACGTCTGCTCGTTGTTCTTGTTCTTATTCTGCTGGCTTGACGACAGGTCAAGCAATTCCTTTACCATTCCGAACATGCGCTGCATACGCTCTGAGAATGAAGAAATCTCCTTCTGTGCCTCAAGCACCGAAAGCTCTGGAGTCTTCATGAAACCGGCAGTGATGAAATGCAGACGGAAATCTTCTTCCTCATCGAAACGCTTGGACTTGATAACCCAGCAAACGAATTTCTCAATCTGTGGGATAAACCAAATCAGAATCATCGTGTTGGCCACATTGAAAGAAGTGTGGAAGGCAGCCAGTACAAAGCTCAGTTTTGCCGAGTTGGCCAGGAAAGCCCCTGTGCCGGCTATCTCTTTGGTCATATCTACATCATAGCCTACCCATCCGCATACCATGTCGATGAAAGGACGGAAAATGAACAGAATCCAAATCACGCCAAACACGTTGAAGAACATGTGGGCCAGTGCGGCACGGCGTGCTTGCGTGTTGGCCGACATGGCTGCCAGGTTCGAAGTAACGGTAGTACCAATATTCTCACCCATCACCAATGCAATACCTTGATAGATAGGCAGCGCACCGCTCGAACAAAGAATCATCGTAATGGCCATAACGGCTGCCGATGACTGTACGCAGAACGTCAGGATGCCGCCCAACAGCAGGAATATAATAGTGGTGACAAACGATGTGGGATCGAACGATGCAAAGAAGTCCAGCAATGCCTGATTCTCTCCTAAGTGCATCTCTGTTCCTGTGGCACGCAGCGTGCCTAAGCCTAATAGCAGGAACGACAAACCGAACAGGAAGTCGCCTATGTAGCGATAGCGCTTTTGGTAGATAAGGATGATGCCGAGGAAGAAAGCCGGATAGACCGCCGATGTGATGTCGAACGACATACCTGCCGACATAATCCAAGCTGTGAGCGTAGTACCAATGTTAGCACCCATGATGACCGAAATGGCCTGTGCCAGTGTCAACAAGCCTGCATTCACGAACGAAACGGTCATCACTGTCGTTGCTGTTGAAGACTGTACCGAAGCTGTCACCAGCATACCAGTCAGCATACCCGTAAAGCGGTTGGTAGTCATAGCTCCCAAGACGTGTCGCAATTGCGGACCCGCCATCTTCTGCAAGGCCTCACTCATGGACTTCATACCAAACATGAGAAGTGCCAGTGAACCCAGAAGCTTGAAAATAATCAGAATAGACATATGTATAGTAGTATATTGTTTGCTAATTAACGGCACAAAAATACAAAAAAAAATCGATAATGTAGTTTTCACTACGCTTTTTTTATTATCTTTGCAGAAACTTGTTGTACAAACCTATTTCAACGAATTATCTCGTTATAAAAAAGCTTATGGAACAAACAGTAAAAATTCTATGTATCAATAACAATACCGAATACGAATTACCTTTGGGCAGCAATCTTGAAGAACTCTACGCCATGACCGGTCTGAGCCTTCCTCACGGTCCTGTCAGTGCCCATGTCAATAATAAGGTAGAGGGAATGCACTACCGCATCTATAAGGCTAAGTCGGTAGAATTCCTTGATATCACTTCACCTTCCGGCATTCGTGCCTACACCCGCACCCTGTTTTTTGTGCTTTGCAAGGCTGTTCACGATTTGTATGATAAATGCAAGGTGAGCATTGATATTCCCGTGAGCAATGGCTATTATGTTGATCTCGATATCGGTCATCCCGTGAGTCTTGAGGATGCCGGAAAAATTCGCAAGCGCATGCAGGAAATCATCGACCAGGCCATTCCCATTCACCGTCATGAAACCACCACCGAGGAGGCCATCCGCATGTTTACCTTCCTTCATACTTTCTCGAAGGTGAAACTGCTGAAGAGCTCCGGATCACTCTATACCACCTTCTACGACATTGATGAGTATTACGACTATTATTACGGCTCGTTGCTCACCAACACTTCCCAGCTTTATCTTTTCGGTCTTGAGAAGTACTATGACGGTTTGCTGCTCCGTCTTCCCTCACGCGATAATCCAGAAGAACTGGGCGAGATAGTGATGCAGGACAAGATGTTCGGTATTTTCAAGGAGCACCATTCATGGCAGAATATCATGGGCATGCGTACCATTGGCGATTTGAATGAAGCCATTACTGATGGTAAGACCAATCTGCTGATTCAGGTGAGCGAAGCCCTACAGGAAAAGAAAATATCGAAGATTGCCGAAGAGATAGCCCATCGCCGCGGCATCCGTATGGTACTCATTGCCGGTCCTTCGTCAAGTGGTAAGACCACTACTTGTAAGCGCCTTTCCGTTCAGCTTATCACCAATGGCATCAAGCCGGTGCCCATCTCGCTCGACGACTATTTTCTGGATCGCGACCAGACACCGCGCGATGAAACGGGTGACTACGACTTTGAGAGCATCTATGCACTGAATATCCCGTTGCTGAACGAGCAGCTGGCCGCCCTCTTCCGTGGGGAGGAGGTCGAACTTCCCCGCTACAATTTCCAGGAGGGCAGAAGTGAATGGAGCGGCAAAAAACTTCGTTTGAGTCCTGAAGAAGTCCTTGTCGTTGAAGGTATTCATGCCTTGAACCCGGAACTCACGGCTCAGATTCCCGACGAGTTGAAATTCCGCGTCTATGCATCGGCCCTGACCACCCTTCTGTTGGACAACCACAACTATATCCCCACTACCGACAACCGTTTGTTGCGTCGCATCATCCGCGACCATAAGTATCGTGGTGTTGATGCTCGCGAAACTATCCGTCGCTGGCCTTCTGTTCGCAAGGGCGAGAATAAGTGGATATTCCCTTTCCAGGAAAATGCCGATGTGATGTTCAATTCGGCCATGCTCTTTGAATTGGCCGTTATCAAGAGTCAGGCCGAACCTCTGTTAGAGCAAGTGCCCGAGAACTGCCCTGAGTATGCCGAGGCCTATCGTCTTCGCAAATTCCTCCGCTATATCAAACCTATTCCAGAAGCACAAATTCCGCCCACCTCGCTGTTGCGTGAGTTCCTTGGCGGTTCATCGTTCGAGTATTAATAGTCATATTATAAGTATAAGTAATGAAAAACTGTAAGTTTTTATTTCTGTTTGCAGTTTTAGCTGTTAGTGGTTGTGGTGATGACGATAACGACATTACCAAAGAAAATGGTGGCTCAGGCGATTCCAATTTTACGCCTTCCGAACTTATTGTGAAAGGTCAGGTAGAGAAAGGTCCTTTCATAAGCGGCTCTACTATCAACATGCAGCCAATGAACGATCAGTTGAAGGCCATAGGCAGTACCTATTCTACCACGATTACCGATGATGCCGGCTCGTTCACTTTCTCGCCCGAGAAGTTCGAACAGCCCTACGCCCGTCTCAGTGTGAATGGCTATTTCTATAATGAGTATAAGGGTAAACTTTCCAATGGACAGATTACGCTGCAGAGTGTTGTTGACCTTCAGGATAAGGCTACGGTGAACGTCAATCTGCTCACCCATCTGAAGTATCAGCGCATCATGAACCTCGTTGAGGAAGGAAAAAGTTTCAAGGAAGCGAATGCTCAGGCGCAAGAAGAGTTGTTCAGGGATTTCGGATTGCAGAAGTTCAACACAACGGATGCATCACAATTCTCCGTGGCAGCCGGTACCGACGAGGCTGCTGCGCTCATTGTCTTCTCCTCACTTCTTTTGGGCAATCGCAGCGAGGCTGAGTTTACGGAGTATCTGGCAAAGCTATGTGCCGATTTCGCTGATGATGGCCAGTTTATTGAAGCAAACAAGGCCCAGTTCAGTAAAGACCTTGAAAATTTGGTTGACAAACTTGACAATATTAGCAAACATCTTGTTGAGCGCTATAAGCAGCTGGGACGTGACATCACAGTTAAAGATCTGATTAACTATGGCGATTGGGATGGTAATGGAGTGGTTGGCGATGAAGCCCACGATCCTTCAAAACCACTTAATCTCAGTACAGACCATATAGAGGCACCTGCAGAAGGCGGTACCTATCAGATAACCTTCACCAGTGACGTTCAGCTCTATCTGACACCGAGAAAAGAAGAAACGAATTCGACTGAAAGCGAAAGATGTTTGACTTATGTTGGTTCTGTTTCATTAGAAAAAGAACTGAAAGACAATCAAACGCTCATTGTCACCATTAAGCCTACGGAATCTAGAAGCGTATGGCCGACCACGGTCTGTCTCTATGACTTTATGGATAATGTTGTTGCAAAAATTAGTATTTCCCAAGCGGCTTACCCCAATGGTAGGTTCCTTACTGGTATAGGAAGTCAGTTCTTTGAGAATGTTGCAAATGGATTTATCCGGAATTATTACGATAGTGTTGTTGATGAAGTTACAAGAATTTTCAGAGAGAGGTATCTGAATGGCAGAGATGTGATCGATTACCACCTGGACGATGTGCTAAATGTCTATCTGGCATTGGCTTTGATAAAGGCCGATCGTGATTATTATTTTGACTACAATAATGGACGTGAGGTTAGTCTTTCAGAGTTGGAGCCTGAACTCAAGAAAGCTATCGCCAACCTGGGCGAACATCGTGTAGGCAATTGTCAATCTGCTGAACAAATGGCATTGCTTTCAGCCGATATTGCCCGCTTTGTCTTGGCCAAGATCTATGATAAGGAGCATAGATTAACTGAGAGAAATGAACTTCTCCAAGCAATTGTCAATAACGGTTTTTATGATGAATACAATTCTGTTATCTTTGCTTTATATGGCAAAGAGCTGATTAATTATTATATGGTGAGCAATATGCTGAATTCTTCCAATTAGAATTTTGGCCATTATTTTTTGAATTTTGGCCAGAATTTCAGAAATTCTGGCCAAAATTTATTTTACCCCTCATTGCATTGCTTTTTGAAAAGCGAACTATTGCTAAGTAACAGAATAACTCTTCTGCTTCAATAGTTCATCGGTAGAAATAAATTACTAAAGTTTCCCACTTGCATATAAATCGTACTTAAGGCCTTAAAACACAAGGAAAAAAGAAGGAATGTCCAAAAGTTTTTGTATCTTTGTAGTGCAAATAAATCATTGATACATAAACAATTAAACATTCCTTATATGTTTGCAAAATTAAACAAAATCGGTGAGTTGACCAAGATATTGAGTGTTAAAAGTGAGACTAGTGACGCAATAATGCACTTCATGAGGTGTTTTGGCATAGGCAGAATCCTCTCCAAACACTCTTTGGACAAAATGCGCGGGCGAGATATGGCAGAGCAGATTCTGGCCATGATGGTTTTCCGTATTCTTGGTGAGACAATAGGCTCCTTGTCACTAACAAAGTTCCATGGTGTTCTTGAGGTCGGCAAAAATTGCTTCTACCGTCTGTTGGCTCGTTCGGAAATGAACTGGCAGATTCTGCAGCTATCTATGGCACGGCGTTTTCAAAGCATAGTACGCAAAGAAAATGCAGAGGAGACCGAAGCGCCAAAATGCTATATTGTTGATGACACAACTGTGACCAAAACCGGGCTACACTTCGAGGGGCTTAGTCGAGTGTTTGACCATGTCCTTGGCAAGTGTGTACTCGGTTACAAGCTGCTCCTGCTCGCGTTCTTCGATGGACGCAGTACATATACAGTAGACTTATCTATGCATCGGGAAGCAGGAAAGAAAGAAGACTTCAGCCTCTCAAAGAAAGAACGTTCCATGCAGTTCCACAAAGAGCGTAGCGAAAGCAATCCTGACTATGAGCGTTTTAAGGAACTGGATGCCAAGAAGAATGACAACGTAGCCAAAATGATAGAGAGGGCTTATAAGTTTGGCATTTGTGCTGCTTATGCACTGATGGACACGTGGTTTGTGAAGCCTCCATTGGTTTGCGCTATAAGGAAGATAGCAGGTGGAGCGATACATGTCGTAGGCCGTCTTGCCATGGGAAAGGACAAGTATGCAGTCGGCTCACGCAGATACAATGTTCATGAGCTTATATCCTTGCACGAGCGTGAGGCTGTTGTGTGCCGCAAGTATAAGTGCATGTATTTCGAGCAACGGGTGATGATGGGGGATACATGTGTGAAGATATTCTTCATCAGAGTCGGACGGAATAAGAATTGGGACGCTATTGTCACGACGGACACCCACATGAAGTTTGTGGAAGCCTTTGAGATATACCAAATACGCTGGAATATAGAAGTGCTGATAAAGGAGTGCCGGCAATATCTTGGACTTGGCTCATACCAGGGTACAGATTTCGACGAGCAAATTGCCGACTGCACGCTCTGTCTTATGACGCACATGGTGCTGACATTGGGCCAGCGGTTCAACCAGTATGAAGCACTTGGAGAGTTGTTCCGTGAGACAAGACGAGAATTGTTTGAGCTCACTCAATGGCGCCGTACACTGGAGATCATCAAGAATCTGCTTAACGTGTTGGCAGTAAAACTCTGCATCAATGTGGCTGATACCATGGAGAATTTGATGGAAGGTACACAGACTGTTGATGAGCTTGAAGCAATCCTACTTGCTTTGTCACCATTAGATGCTGTAGCAGACTATTGATATAGAGCATTAACTTACGTTTGCAAAATGTTAATGAATTGTTTATCTGTAAATTACAAGATACAATCATTTGAAAAAGCCTATAAAATGGCAAGTGGGAAACTTTAGTAAATTATAGCTATAATTCGAAAAATTATAGCTATAATTGTCGTGATTATAGCTATAATTTATTTTGCGATTTCTTTGGGTGTCTTCCAGTTTTACACGCTGTGGTAGGTAATAAGACCTTCCATGGGGCTCTTTACAATGAGTCCTAGTTGGAAACCTTCAAGTTCGGCAGCTGCAGCCAGTTGCTCCTGATAGTAATAGGCCATACTGCCGATGAAATGAACGGGCAGGTCGGGACGATGGTAGGGGATGATGTTGCAGCGGAAGAACTGGCGGAAGTTCTGAACCACCAAGTCGCGCAGCAGCGGATTCTCAATATGCTGGGAGATGAACAGCGAGGTGGTGGCCAGGAAGCGGTTGGCCATCGGTTCGCGGTACACCTTGTTGATGATGTCTGCCTGGGTGAGTTTTGTTTCAGCCAGATAGCTGTCGCGGATGGTTGCAAACTGTGGGTTCTTGAAGATGGCATTCATGAACATACGTCCCAATACGGCTCCACCCCCTTCATCACCAAGGATATAACCCAGGGCAGGGGTGTTCTGAATAATGTCTTGACCATCGTACAGACAACTGTTGGCACCCGTTCCTAAGATACAGGCAATGCCGGCGTCGTGCTGGCACAGCGCGCGTGCGGCGGCCATGAGGTCGCTATATACCTGTACTCTCTCAGCTGGGAAGAACTGCCCCAGTATCTGTTTCATGAAAGGCACTTGGACAGGTGTGCAACCGCTGCCATAGAAAAACACATCGAGCTGCGATAACAGAGGCTTTTCCAGCAACTGGGTATCCATGGACGATGCCCGCGAGAAGGTAGATAACTGCGAGAGCACCTCCTGTCCGATGATGTTCCGGATTACCTCTGGCGTTTGATGAATGGGGTTGATGCCTTGTGTCTGAAAAGTCTGTATAACGTCCCAACGGGTGGGATAGGGCGAATGGAGTAGGGTCCAATCGGTCTTGGTACCTCCGCTATCAGCTATTAATATCATAATACTATGTGTTTAAGGGTTATTATTACTTCCTTCCACCGAAGTTTGCCTGGGTGGCCTCTTTTTTCAGCATGTCGGCAAACTCCTGTGGTTTCACTTCAACGGGACCGCGCATAAACTCAGGCACGTTATAGCTCTTCATAAATTCGCGGTGATAGTTGGGATCTTCTGTTGGCAGTTCAAATGGCTTGGTTACCTTTCCGTCCTTGTCGAAATGGGCAAAGAAGGGACGGGTGAAGTTGCCATCATCACGGCGACTGCTCACCACAATCCAGCGCCCGTTTGAACTAAAGTTGTGGAACGATTCAACCGAAGGGCTGTTGATGCCTTTAAGGGGACCTAAATGACCGGTTTGAAGATCCATCATCCAGAGGTCGGCATCACGGTGCCAGATGTGGAAAGTTCCCCATTGCCCCACTGCCAACAGCAGGAACCGCCCGTCGGGCGATATGCGTGGAAGGGTGGCACTGAGATTCAGCGAGTCGGCTATGAACACATTCTCACGCGGACCGAAGGTGCGGGTTTCGGGATTGAATGCCTTTCGATAGACATTGTATTTGATGTCCTTATACCGCAGAATGCACTCAGTGCTTTCCTCCTGGGTGCTGTCGCGCCATTCAAAGTGGGCCGAGCAGTAGTAGAGCCAGCGGCCGTCGGGTGTCCAGCAAGGAAAGGTCTCAAACTCGTTCTTGTCGTCGGCAATAATGTCCACCTGATTGGTCTCCGGATCGTAGAGAATCAGATCGCTCTGGGCATCCAGCACTTCAATCTTGTCGATGTCGCGGGTGTGGAAACTCTGCATCGTATTGTTCGTTGAGAAGGCAATGATGTTCTGCTTCGGATGCCAGGCCGGATAGACACCAGCTGAGAGTGTGCTGTCCGTCTTCAGGTTCACCTTTTTCAGTTGTCCGTCGATGTTGAGCATCGTGCCTCCAAGGTTCTGTCGGGCATGAAACAGGGTGCGCTGTGGATTGCCCAGCTGACTGTAGTGGCAGTTGATGCACTGACCATTCGTTTCGGTAGAGCAGAGTATGTTGTCGTAGATTACACGCTCGTCATAGTTCTCAAGGCAACGCTGGTTGATGGTTAGTTCCTCGTAGGTGACATAGCTTGGCGAGATGAGGCGGTAAGTGAGCCACGGGTCGATAGAATCTTTCGACACGTAGATGGCAAAAGGTTCATACCGTTGCCATTGCTTTCCGCTTCGTGTAAACATCTCGACAAGGATACTGTCGTCTAATGCTTTGCTGACGAGTGCTTGCCATTCATCCTGATCGGGACACACTTTTTGTCCGCCCAGCACCAGTTCCTCGTCTTTGGCGGTGAATCGCGTCACAACCTCTTCACAGTCGGTGGTGAGTTGAAAATGCAGGGGTGCCAGGTTCTGAGGAACAGTAACACCCACGTAGTCGGGGTAGATGGCGGGTTGGCTGTCTAACTGGGTGAAGGATTCGGGTACGTGCGCTCCCTGACAAGCACAGAGAAGTGCTCCCAGAATGATGCCGCCTATTAGTTTGTTGATCGTTGTTTTCATTTCATTTCTCGATTTGTCGATTTCTCAATACGTTTTCATGTTGCGCATGAGGAAATAATTGTAATAGAACGTGTTGCCGAAGCGTGAGCGCAGGGCCACCTTCATCTGCTCCTCGGTCATGCCCTGACACTGCTGGGCAGCCTGCATGAAAGCCTGATAACTGGCAGGGATGGCAGGGTCGAAAGGCATGTGACTGATGTCAACGTTGTGTTCCAAATTGCCATAGAGGAACGCTGCTTCCTGGAAATGGCGGGGAATGCGTCCGTTTTTCTTCAGTATGGCATACTGGTTGAAGGCCCGCCAGAAAGTGGGAATATCCTTCAGTTGCAGTGCTGAGAGCAGTATGAGTTCAGCGCAGACAGGGTCTTGGGTTATCCGGTGTGCTTGCAGGTTGAGCAGGAACAACTCAATGAGTGCCTGGTCACTGCCCAAGATGTCGGCAGGCGACATGATGTGGCGGATAGGACCTAACTCGGCATCTTTCAGTACAACTGCCCATGGTTTTCCTGTCATATCGCTGGCCATGGAGTTGGCCAACTGTTCGTAGTGCTCAGTCCACTGGCGGTGGAAACGTGTTTGTTTCAGTATATCAATGTATTTCTTGGCCACTTTCCATTCATCGTTCAACAAGGCACAGCGTACCAGAAACTTCAGATGTTCGGCTCTCCACCCGTATTCAACTCCGTCCTCCAGACACCAGCGGTAGCAGTAGTTGGGCAGTCCGTAGTTCAGGTAGATATACTTTCCGCCTAATTGGGCCATGCGCACTTCGAAGTCGCAGTTCAGTTTTTTTGAACCATCGGCATAGTTGTACATCTCATCGCCGGCCCGTCCCAGTTTGAACAAAGCCAGGTTCTTGTACATCACCATCATGCGAGTGGGCTCACCTTCGTGCTGTCGCATCACTTTCAGCACCCCTTCCCAATTGGAATTGGCAACATACAGCTCCATCTGCAGTTCCTCATGGAAGGTCTGGTCTTTATACCAGAAGTTCCAACAACAGAATACCGTTACTACAGCAATCAGCAGTTGGGTGGCAAGACGCTGCCACTGAGCTTTAAGCCATTTTTCGGGCCACTGAACTCTGTACAAGGCTGCAGAGAGGACGAGGAAAAGTGCCAGAAGAATGAAGGGATAGTAGTAGGTGGACAACGCATCTGAATCCGGATATACCGGTAGTGCCTGCCACCAGATAAAGTCGCTGTTGGTCTGGTAATACACCTGACGGTAGTAGATGTTGGGAACGGCTATCAGTAGCACAATGGCCAGTGCGCTGTTCAGTATGCGCTGTGTGAGTGACAGTCCTGGCAGGCGCCAAGCCAGTATGCCCATAAGCAGTACGGCCAGCAGTCCGTAAAAGCCTGCAACAGGATAGGCCAGGATGGCAGCCAGCACCATGAACGTGAAGCGTGCCGGAACCACACGGTACAGCCATACCAGTGAGGCAATGAGCGATGTGCCCATTACTGCTATGAAGAAATGTCCGCGCAGTTTCAGGTAGAACAGCCAATAACCGAGGTTGAAGTCGGTAATAAGTACCAATGCAGCCGGTATCAGCAGGAGTACTGTCCATTGGGCTGAGAAACGAAAGGCTCGGCCTATGAGCCACATCATCAGGCCCAGCCATAGGCATAGGAATAAGGTTCCCAGCCAGGGATAATAGAAATACTGTGTAAAGTAGGTGCCCAGATAGGTAAGCAGTCCGCCCGGCACTACCAGTTGTTGTTTGAAAAAGAGTGGGGTATAGAGAAACAGGTTCAGTTCCTGTACACGCAGCAGGTAGTTGCTTTCGTAGTTAATAATATAGCAAAAAGCTGCAATGAGGGCTGCCAGACAGAGTATCCATCCCCTGCAGATGCTTGGCAAGCAAGGTTTTTTGTTATTCATTTTCAGCGTCTATTTTTGTCAGACCATTTTTTCAGTCGTTTGTATTCTTTCTTGGTGAGTCGCATAAACGAACCGTGCTGCGGACCTGTTACGCCCTGGATGTCAACGGGATTCTTGAAATTGCGCAGATTCTCGTCGGCCTCGCAAATGCGGTAGTGCTTAGGATTGTCACTGTACTGTATGTAGGCCACACGCCAAGTCTTGTCGCCTATCAGTTGGAAAGCACTCGAACCCTCGCATTTCTTCCGGCCTTCAAAACTCACATAGTCGTTTTCAACGGGCTCGCTCCATCCGCTGGTCAGATTCTTCGATGTGGCCGTATAGATGCCAGGCTTTCCACCTTCTTTCTTGATGAGCATGTGATAGAGACCGTCGGGAAGAAGATTGATGTCGGCATCGATGGTGGCATAGCCCCAGTCAAAGAGCAGCTTGGGCTGTGTCAGTCGGGTGAACGACTTGTCGGCATACGAGTAATACATACGGTCATATTCCTCCTCTGGACGGTTCAGCATGGAATAATAAATCATATAGCCCCCTTTTTCGCCATTTTCCCATACATAATTAGGATCCCAGAAAATCTGTGGTGCCCATACACGATTAATGGTTGACCAGTCTTTATACACACTCTCTGTTTCAGGATTCGAGAAAATGTTGGTTCCTTTGCGGTAGTCGAAAGTTACGCTGGTCCAGTGAATCAGGTCGTCACTTTTCAATAAATCAATGCCGTAATTGTCCCATTTCCGGCTCTTGGCCACACACATGTCGGTGGTCACCATCACATAGCCCTTTCCGTTCCAGGCACGGGTAATGAACGCATCGCGCTGTCCGCCCTCAATGCGTGCATGCTCTTTGGGATCCATGATAGGATTGCCTCCAATAATATCTTCGTAGTGATAGCCATCGCGACTCAGTGCATAGGCTGTATATTCGCCTCGATCGCTCATGTGGCAATACAAGTAGCCGTAGGTGCCTTTCTGAATGTTTTGAGCCTGAGCAGCAAGGGCCGATGTTGCCATGATGACAGACAGTAGTAGTTTCTTCATGTGGGTTGTAGTTATTATTAACTTTAATAGTGGTAAGGTCGTTATGCCTGTGTTTCAGGTATAAAAAAGGAAAGGACAGTTCTCTTTCCCTGTAGCAGGTAAGAAAACTGTCCTGTAGTTGGAATTACTTTGTTTCAGGTGCTTCACCAATCAGCTCCATGAACTCATCCAGTTTTGGCGTGATGATAATCTGGGTGCGACGGTTGCGCTGGCGTCCTACTTCAGTGTCGTTCGACTGCAGTGGGTTGTACTGGCCGCGTCCACCGGCAGTGAGGCGTTTAGGATCTACACCATATTTTGTCTGAAGGCACTGAACCACTGACGAGGCACGCAGACATGAGAGGTCCCAGTTGTTGCGGATATTCTGCTTTGAGATGGGTACATCATCGGTGTTACCCTCAATCAGTACGTCATAGTCCTTATAGTCGGTGATAATCTTGGCAATCTTCTCCAGTGTCTGGGCGGCACGGTCGTTGATTTCGTAGCTACCGCTCTTATAGAGCATGTTGTCGGCCAATGAAATATAGACAACACCTTTAAGTACCTGAACATCAACCTCCTTAAGCTCTTCTTTCGAGAGCGAGCGGGTCAAGTTGTTCTGAAGCACCAGGTTCAGGGAGTCGCTCTTTGATTTAACCTCTACCAGATGGCGGATGTATTGGTTTGACTCGTTGATCTGGTCAACCAGTTTCTCAATTGATACATTGTTCTGTGAGGCATTTGTCAAACTCTTATCCAGCGAGTTCTGTAGTTTTGCCATCTGCTTCTTCTGCTCAGCCAAAGCCGCTTTCTGTGCAGCCAGCTGCTCTTCGAGACTCTGCACACGTGCGGTACGTGCGGCCAGATCTTCACGGGCAGACTGAAGTGAAGTGGTCAGTTGTTTGTTCTCTGTCTGACAATTAACTAAATCCTTTTTGCTTGCGCAGCTACTCAACAGCAGTCCGGCTGCGATAGCTACAAACATGAAATTCTTTTTCATTATCAATAATCGTTTTAAGTTACAAATTCAGGCTTACTGCAGCCGTTTCTGCCACAGTATGGCACTGCAAATTTACTGATATGACGTGCAAAAACGCATAAAGTTCCATGGAATTATGATATTTTAACCTCGCAGCAGCCACATTCGGCAGAAAATACCTAACTTTGCGCATAATTATGGAAAATCAGTATATCAAACAGTTTCCCGAACTGATGTCGGGCAAAACCATTCTTTATGTTCATGGATTTGGCAGTAGTGGCCAGTCTGGCACCGTGGTCCGACTGCGCGAGGTACTGCCTAATGCACATGTGGTGGCTCCTGATCTTCCTCTCCATCCAGAGGAGGCGATGGTCCTGTTGCACGATACTTGCAAGAAGGAACAGCCGTCGCTCATCATTGGAACCTCCATGGGAGGTATGTACGCCGAGATGCTCTACGGTTATGACCGCATCCTGACCAATCCCGCGTTCCGCATTGCAGATACGATGAGTGAGCACGGACTTACGGGAAAACAGCAGTTTTTCTCACCTCGTGAGGATGGCGTTCAGGAATTCTATGTGGATAAGCCCTTGGTGAAAGAATACCGTCAAGTGTCGGAACAGAACTTTGCCAGTGCCGAAGATGAAGAAGAGCAGAAACGAGTGTTCGGTCTTTTTGGTGACGAAGACCCGTTGGTTCATACCAAAAGCCTGTTTGAGGAGCATTACAGTCAAAGCATTTCTTTTCATGGCGAACATCGAATGGACGACCGTTCGTTCATGAATGCCGTAGTGCCAGTAATCCGATGGATTGACGACCGTCAGGAGCAGCGTCAGCGTCCAATATTATATATAGGTGTAGAAACTTTGATGGATGGCCGCATGCAACCGGCTTCATCGATGATGAAGGCTGTTCGCCAGCTGATAGAACATTATCAGGTGTATTTTGTGGCTGACGACTATAGCGTTCAGTCGTGGATAGACGAACATATCAATGTTCCAGCTTGGCATCATGTGGTCTATACCCATCGCAGGGATTTGCTCTATGGTGACTATCTGTTGGCCAAAAAGAAAGAAGGTGACTCGATGGCCACCTTCTTGGAGTTCGGTTCCGACACGTTCAAAACGTGGGAATCCGTGATAGATTATTTCGCCCTCCTTGGCGGTCAATAATAGAACTTCCTTACCTTATTTCCCTGCTTTACAATATTGAGACCTGATTGTGGAG
Organism: Prevotella sp. E9-3; assembly: GCF_022024015.1. Taxonomy (NCBI): domain Bacteria; kingdom Pseudomonadati; phylum Bacteroidota; class Bacteroidia; order Bacteroidales; family Prevotellaceae; genus Prevotella; species Prevotella sp. E9-3. The sequence continues at coordinate 3,033,043 of NZ_CP091786.1, read as the reverse complement.
ATAAACGCTTATTTCCGTGCAGGTCGTAATATTGCAGGTTGTTTTCGGAATTGTTTCCTGCCATGTGGATACCAGATTCGTTGTTACCGTTAAAAGCAGGTACTGAAGCACTGTTACAAACTTCCCATGACAGTTTGTCGCTGCGGTCTCCGTCGTGGATAAAAGCAAGGATTCCCATATTCTTTTTTACATATGCCGGGCTATAACTCAACGTGCAGTGGTAGGTGTAGTTGTTGCCCTGCCACTCTAATTCCTCACCCCATATTGCATTGACGCGACGCCCCACATTGACATGGGTGTATTCACCACTATAGCCTGCCTGATTTGTGCTCACAAGATTGGTCTCGGTCAGCATCACAGTGATACGTGCGGGATTAACGGTGAGATCGGTTTTTGAACGTTCTCCACTGACAGTGATATCAAGGGTGTAGTCAGTATCATTTGGCTTTACGTCAATTTTTAGACTGACAAAGGCAGATTTAAGAAGTTCGCGTTGCAGGTAGTTGTCAAACTGGCTCTGTGACGTGGGACAATAAACAGCAGTCTGAGCAACATCGCCATATTCAGGAGAACGGTCGAGCATAATGGCTGGCGCATAGACATTATCATAGAACCACTCCCATTGGGTGTCGGCCTGAATGGTGTAAACATCGGTGTAGTAACCAGAATGGTGTTCCACACTATTGAATCGGCCGGCAAAACGCTCGTCTTCAGCAGCATGATGCAGATAAGCCGCTACACGTGGACAATTGGTACATTTTTCGGTAGTGAATTCCTCAACAAGGGGAACACGCGTGAAATCGTGGTTCACCACCTGGATAGTGGTCTGTAGAGAATTGTCACTCATGGCTTCGTCTGTACCTTCATTCAGGTTGTCGATAGTGATGGTTACTGTGCGCGTGTCTGGATTGTTTGAGGTGATACTTGTCAAAATGAAGTTTGCTTCGACTTCCTTTACCTCACCATAAGCAATCGACTCTTCAATATGAGCAGAATACCTTTCGCTAAGTCCATCGACTTTGCATATCACATCAAAACCGCTGATGGTCTGCTGAGCCACGTTGCGTATCAGAAGTGATGCAGAAAAGGTGCCTTTGTCAACAACAAATACTTTCTGCGTATTCATTGATATGAGCGACAGGTTGTGTTTGGGAAGATTGTCACCGTAAACAAGTGCTTCGATGGCGAGTGTTCCTTCAGCAGAACGGTCGGCCCATTCGACTGTCGTTCCCAACTTGGTAAAAAGAGCGTTGGCTTGTGGCAGTCCGACAACGGCTATCGCCTTTGAAGTGTTTTTCTGAGTGAATGTGTAACCTATGTAGAGGCCTGGCGTTGTGTCGGTAATGTCATATGGGGTCTCAAATTTTAAAGTGTTCCATCCTTTGACAATGTCGCTACTTTCAATAGTAGCTGAAGCCAAATCGCTACCTGTGAGTGATGAGCGCAGCCATACCGTCATATTGTTGACATTCAGCTTACTGGCCAGTCCTACACGGATCTCATCAATATGATTTCCCTTGTAGGCCTGTATCTGATCGGCAGGAACATATATGGCTGCACTAATCTGGTCGCCCGATGTGGTTGAATTGAATCCCGTTGGGTTGGAACCTAACTCGCCTGCACAATAGCCAATGCTGAGTCCGCTAATCTGAGCTTTGCCCACTCCGCAAAGAGTGAGCAAAGTCAGAAGAATGATTGAAAAATGTTTCATCAATCGAATAATTATTAAGTGATAAGATTGTTAACGCTCTATAGCTTTGAAGGTCTTCACACTACCGTCTTCATACTGTTTCCGTACGATAGTAATACCCTTTTGAGGCTTCGCAGTAGTCTGTCCGGCAGCATTGAAGTATGTACTTTGGGCCTTGTGGGCGCTCTTGAAGTTTGAACCGATACCAGAATCCTCTGTCTTGCGAATAATTACGTCGTCCAAACGAATCAGGTACTGCTGTTCGGTGTCGTGATGGCGGAAGCACAGATATACAGTCTTGCCTGCATAGTCCTTAAGATCTACTGTTCGCTCAATCCAACCATCCATAGCGCCCTGAGCTTCTTCCATCGTCTCTTCGATAATGGCTCCTTTATTTTTAATAGCCTCTAAGTCTGAAATGTCCTCGGCGATATAGAAACTGTAGTGCTCCAACCAAGTTGTTGGACTGAAGGCTGCTACGAAATAGCTGAGCGTGGCTCCGTCTTCCGGAATAGTGATAGCAGGTGAGAAGGTCCAGTTGTCAGGAGCGTAATAGTTTGAAGGCGATGCCAGACACTGAGCGCCCGCATGGGTATAATGGCCGTCAGGATAGTAAGTACCCCAAAGGTTCGTACCCAAGTTCCAGTTTGAACCATCCTTGTCAGCATCGTACAGTGACCATGCATAGGCATCGTCCTCAAAATCGCCAAGGAAGAGAATACCTTCATCTGTATAGTCTTTTGCCACACCATGACAAGCTACGGTGAAATCGCCAGCGCTAGTCTTGATCGTAATATCCTTATCAAAAGTACCCTTCTCACTTGGGTAGAACCAAAGTTCGACATTCATACTGCTTCCGAATTTGGCTTTTTCTTGGGGAACAATACCATAGAATGGCTCGTTAGCACTGATTTCAGTAACCTCTAGTGGTTCTGAACCGGTATTTTTCAGACTTACAGTAGCAGTGGTATATCGTTGTGGACCGACATAGGATTCCTTGAATGTAACCTCTTTCTCGTTCAGTTCTGCATTAAATTTTTCGAAGTCTTCTACAACCAGACGGATATTGCTTACTACATATTTGTCACCCTCGGGAATTATACCATTGCCGGCCTTCTGATAGAAGAAGCGGAAAGAGTGGAAACCGGCAATACATTGGGTGAAAGCCTGCCATGCATCATCGAGATCGGCTGAACCAGCAGAAGCACCATTACCCTTTTGGTAGAAAGCGGCAGACCCGGAAGTCATGCGGGGAGCATCATTCATGTCAACACCGCAGTAGTTATAACTCTGTTCTGTATCACCCCATGCTTCACCATCCCATGTGAAGTAACCAATCTTACCTTCAGGAATGGTAAAACTGATGGTAAATGATGACTGACTAGCAACATCGTTAGGCTCTCCGGCATTCTTGTTCCAGGCTTTTCCGTTTTCAACAGTGAATGGGTACTGCTCGTTCACATCGAACGACATATATTCTACACCTTCTGAAACAACCGATGCAAAGTCGGGCATGGCCATCACGTTGGCTTTTACTGTGGCATTAAAGGTTCCTGCAGTGGTAATAAGCGTGATGTTGGCTGTTTTTTCACCAGGTGTGGTTGTAGCAAACTCAACGGGGATAATCAAGTCTTTTAGCGTTGCAGCGCCATCGGCAGTGGGTTGGGGAGTAAACTCGTTATTGTCGCTATTGGCAGAAGTCACCTTAAGCTCGTTGGCACCCTTATTGCGGATGATGATGTTGGCTGTTCCATGCGATTCACCAGTCTTCAGCACAAAATTGCCTAATTTTATTTCTGGAGTCAGAAGTTCGGCAGCATTACTCTGTATATCTGTTGTGGTCAGTGAGAGGTCATACACGTAGAGTTTGTTTTCCTCTAAGCCTGTATAATAGTAGCCGTCGTACTGGAAACGAACGAAGTGTTCGCCAGGTGCAAACTCAATAGAACTGCTAATGTCTTCATCAGTACCGGTAAAGGATGCAACTGCTGTTGTCAAGTCATCAACGAAGTAACCACCGGCACACTGATACCAATAGCTTGAGTTGTTGCTCTTGCCTTTCCAGGATAGAGTACCCAGTTTTCCTTCCGGCACAGTGAATTTAGCCTCTAAATAAGAATTACCATATGCACCGTGGGTACCGCTTTGGGCAACTGTGGTACCATCGCCAAGGTCAGTGATTTCAAATGGGAAATCAATGCCAGTAGTGAAAGTAAAGTCACCTTCCTTTACAATAGCTGAATAGTTGGGATAGTCTTTCACCTTACCATTCATTGAGAATACCAGATTTTCTTCTGATGTTCCATTGTCGTAGGTAAGTGTGGCAATACCCTCGTATTCTCCAGCTGTATTGTTGTTGAGCGTAAATACCAGCTCAAGAACTGATTTTGCAGGAACCGTACCTGCCTGTGGAGTCACAGTATAACTGTCATCATCACTGTCAAGAACGATAGAAAAGTCTGCATCCATTCCACCGGTATTAATCAGCTGAACAGTGCGTGTGGCATCGTTTCCTACAAAGGTCTCGCCAAAGTCCATGTCCTCAGTGAAAGATATGAGATTTGCAACGTCGGCTTTTGCCACTGCGGCAGTGAATGACTTATAGATGCGGATAGTACCATAGGTATAAGTAGCAGCCACTGCTTCGCGTGCAGTGATTCGCTCAAAGTCGCCCTCTACGTCAAACACTACCTCAGCCGATGGAGTGAGCACACCATTCTCGCTGACAGTTCCGCCACTCAATATAGCATCGTAATAACCGCCATAGTCACCACAAACGGTGCCTACAGGAATGGTGATGGTCTTCTCCGTTTCATCATATGTACCCTCTATTGGCAAGTCTTTACTTACCGACCACGAGCCGGCACTTTGAGCCTCCATGTCGAACAGATTGTTTATCGTTACCTTATTACCCTCGCGCGTGAGCGTTATGCTATAGGTAAACACATCACCACCATTATAGTTGAAACTATATCCCTTATGGTATGACTGGGCTACTGTGAACAGTTCCAAGGGTTGTTCTTCAGCTTTTGCACGTTGCAGGGGCTTCGTGTTGTTGCGTGAATCGCCTACTGGGTAAGTACGCTTCGGTACGTTTTTTCCCAGACCTGTCACTGTATTGGCATTTGCCAAATGGGTAACATCGTTCTTGTTGATACCTTGTTGAACTAATTGTTCAACAGTAAATTTGGGTGTTTCTTTCATCACCCTTACACTTTGACCACATACCGTAAGTGTGGTAGAAAATAACAAAGTGAAAGTTAAAAGTACTGTTTTCTTCATAAAAATATAGCTTTTGTGGGTAAATCTTTGTATTTTTGCAAGCAAAAGTACGTATAAATGATGAAATTGAAGTCAATCATAGCCTTGAAATATGTGCCTATTCGTGAATGGACACGAATTAGAATCATTTTAGTGGTCTTTCTTACACTAATATGCCACTCAAATGCATTCTGTGCGCAGGATTCTATTAATGCTCAGCAGTTGTATAAGCAATATGCGAACCTGCCTACCGATAAATTGTATCGTAAGGGACACGCCCTTCTTACTGACAACAAACTGGACGATGCCATGGTCTGTTTTACGATTGTTGCAGGACGATACAATACAGGCATGAGTAGCGAAGAAAAACGTATTTGCGCTTATGCTTTGAACAACGCAGGCGCTATTTGTCAGATTCATTCCAATTATTCACTGGCTTTCTCATATTACAAAAAAGCCATGCAGATTGCTGAACAGCCGGTTTATCAGAGTTACAACAATATTGCCGGTATTTATTTATTCTATAATGATTACGCGCACGCGAAGGAGTATTTGGAAAAAGCCTTTGACTTTAGCCTAGAGCAAAAAGACTGGAATTCATTGCAGAACTCGCTTCAGAATCTTCTTTTTCTTTGCTGGCGTACGGAAAAACTGGATTCCATCGACAATTGGGTGAAACGTTTCTCCGAGGCAGAAGGACAGGAAAAGGATAGTCTTTATAGGTCCACAATGGCTGTTGTACATGGCATGCAGGCTTTGCGTCAGGGTCATTATGATGAGGCCATTAGTCTTTTCCGGAATTTTAAACAAAAAGAAGGATTTGACGATGCCAATAATTCTTCTGTTTATATTGCAAGTGCATATCAGCGTATGCAAAACTATGCTGAGGCCCTCCGATGGCTGAAAAAGGCAGAGATAGAAACACGTGCTTCTGGAGCAATGTACATGCTGATGCTGATTTATGAACTGCAGACAGAATATTTGTTTCAAATGGGAAAACTGGAAGCTTCGCGTGAAGCGAAATTTCAGTATATGAGTTTAAAAGACTCAATCAATACAGCAGATGAATTGGAAAAAATAAAAAACACTGAGTTCTTCCATGAAATAGATAAGTATGCCCGACAGGTAGAAACACTCAATCAGCAGAAACATACGCGCAGTCTTGTAGCAATTGTGAGCGTAGTATCCCTTTTGTTCGTACTACTGGCATTGGCCTATGCTATTAAGAAGAACAAAGATCTTGTAGCCAGTAATAAGGATTTGTATCGTATGAATGATGAACTGGTGAAGAGAGCAGATAGCGAGAAACAATTACGAACGAATTACACTCACAAACTTACTGCTCGCCAGAACGAGATAGACTCTCTGAAAGAAACTATCAGTCGTTTGCAGAAAGATGACCAGATGGGTAGTGAGCCTTCATCAGAGACTTCCGAACAAAATGAAAAAAGTCAGGAAAAGCTATTGTCTGACAATGATGATGAGGAGTTGAACCAGTTAATGGAGAAAGTCTATGGATTGCTTGATGACGTGAATTTTATAGCCCAGCAAGACTTAACGGTTGAACGCGTGGCTCAGGCTATTGGAGTTCACGAACGTTATGTGTCGCAGGCCATCAACGACACCATGCACAAGAATTTCAATACGGTACTTAATGAGTATCGGATTCGTGAGGCCTGCAAACGTCTTACTGACTTTGAACATTACGGTGCGATGACCAATGAGACCATCGCCGAAGGACTTGGCTATAAATCGCGCAGCCACTTCACCCGTACATTCAAAAAGATTACAGGCCTCACACCTTCACAATATCAGCATTTGGCCCTAGAAAAGCCTCCTGTAGGAGGTAGTGTAAGTTGAACTGTGTCAAGGCTATTGTCCTTTTTATATTAACCTCAGATGGGGGACACAATTTCTAATCGTGTTTTCCATCTGAGGAGCCTTCCTGGCTGCAAAGTTACCAGAAAAAGAGAAGCAATTCTACTCCTCCGGCAGCAGAACCACGCCAGTTTGTTTTTTTCCGTCCATCATGATTTTCAATGGACTGCTGAATCGTACATGACGCACGTGCTCTGTTTCGCTGATGGCAGGCATACTGTCGAGTATTTCCTTTTGGAACACACCATCACCTGTGTAGGTGTTGATGGTGAAATAGCCCACACCGAAGGATGTGAGGTTCTGGAAGAAATGGGTGCCTTGCGAAGGATCGACATGATAGTTTTTCAATCCTGCTTCCACTATGACGCGTGCTGCCGAAATATGAGGCCATTTCACAGGAATACCCAACCAATAGTCACTTGAGCCCCATCGGCCTGGACCAACAAGGACATAGTTGGCTCCCTTCACAACATTACAGTCGCTTTCGCTGTCGTTGTTGGGTATAATGAACTCTCCATCCAGGAAACGACGGTTTATCTGTTCTATCTCACTGGCTATCTGAGGATTGTTGGCTGCGGTGAAGTTCTCGTCAGTCTTCACATAGACCACATCCACCACATCTTCAGAAATGCCATGGCCCAACGAGTTGTTGGAACGTAGCAGACAGTCTTCATCGGGAATCTTCTGAAGGTCTTCGTCGAGCACTTGTTTGGAATCAACGATGGGACGGATTTGAAGCAGATAGAAAGCGCCAAGCTCACCATGCTCGTTCCCGTTTTCTCCGTTGTACAGATTGCAGGCAAACTCTATCTCAACAGGTCGGCGCATCTCATCAGCTCCTAATTTCTGACATAACTGCAATAGTTCTGGCAAGGGGAATATGCCTTGTTGAAGTACACCGTCGAACGAGATGATTTTCCGACCACCTTCGTACAACCCAGGACGAATAACTTGGTCGATGGGATCGAAAGTTGAGGCTATGTAGCGCAGCGAACCATCCTGGTCGGCCTGCTTTACACGAATCTTTTTGATGTTGAATCCATCATCAACCTTAAAGTCGTCACCCACATGACTCATGTCGAGTGCATAGAAACGTGTCTGTGTGTCGCGAAGGGCAGTCTCCATTTCACTGGTTTGAAGAATCTGATGGGGATGGTAGGGCGACACGCGAAGTGTCTGTCCGCCATCTACAATATATTTTCCTAAACCTAAAGCCAGCGATGCAATACCCTCTTCGGCCGTTTCATCGCCAATTGGGTAGTAGTTCAGTGAACGCAACACGCCCGAGAAAGTGGGGTAGTAGAGGTCACCATACTGCTGGCCCACTACTTCCTGTAGGATAACAGCCATTTTTTCTTGGTCTATGACATTCTGGGTGGCTGTCATGTAAGCCTTTGAGTCGCGGTAGTAAACCGATGCATAAACACTCTTGATGGCACAGGCCAGCATGCGCAGCATCTCGTATTTATCCTCCAGATATGGAATCATATAGGTGGAGTAGATACCGGCAAAAGGCTGGTAGTGACTGTCTTCGAGCAGCGAACTGGAGCGTATGGCTATAGGACTCTTGATGGCATCGAAGAAGGTGAAGAAGTCGGCTATCAGCGTGTCAGGCAATTGAGCATGTAGGAAATGCTGGAGAATTTCTTCGTCGGGGGCATCGCTAAGGGCAATCGTCCACAGATTGTTCTTGTCCATGAATTCGTCGAAGAAGTCCGTGCATAGTACAACCGTTTTCGGTATTTGTACGGATGCCTTTTCGAATTGGTTCAGTTCCGGATGCCTTTTGATGATATTGTCCAGGAAAGCCAGGCCACGCCCTTTTCCGCCTAAAGAGCCTTCACCGATACGGGCAAAATGAGCGTAGCGGTCGAACTTCAACCGGTCGAATACGGCAACCACGCCGATATTCTTCATTCTGCGATATTGTACGATAGCATCGAAAATGATCTGACGGTGGGCATCAACATCCTGCAGCTTGTGCCATGTGACATGTTTCAGGAACTGCGAAACAGGGAAGATGGCACGGGCGCACAACCAGCGGCTCATGTGGTTACGGCGGATGTGGTGCATGAGGGAGTCGTGCGGAATCTTGAAGATATTGTCCTGTAGTTCTTTCAGTGACGATACACGTGCTACTTCTTCGTGAGTTTCAGGGTCGCGGAAAATAAAATCGCCAAAGCCCATGTGCTCTTCAAGCAAGTGTCGCAGGTCAACATTGAACTTCTTGGAGTTCTTGTCCAGGAAATCGTAACCCTCATCATAAGCTTTCTGCTGGTTCTTAACCTCCGAACTTTGCAGAATCAACGGAACGTACTCATCGCATTTACGAATCTGACGAAGGAGTTTCAGTCCTGCTTCGGCATCGCCTTCTTCGATATGCGAGAGTCGGCCGGCCATCGTATGCAAAGGGAAACGCGTATCGCTGATGACGCCCAGTACATTGTCGTGATATTTTGCATAAATGGTTAGCGCCTCTTCATAGTTTGTGGCCAGCACAACCTTGGGGCGTCCGCGTTTACGCTGGGCAGCGGCGTGCGGGTTCAATGCCTCTGTAGAGAAACGCTTGCTCTGAGCCAGAATATAATTATAGAGATTGGGCAATATTGACGAATAGAAGCGGATGTTGTCTTCAACCAAAAGAATCATCTGAACTCCCGCTTCAATAATATCGTGTTCCAGGTTCATCTGATCCTCAATCAGTTTGATGATAGACAGAATCAGATTCGTGTTGCCCAGCCAGCAGAACACATAGTCGAAGATTGACATATCCTCGTCTTGCATGCGCTTGGTAATGCCATGCGAGAATGGGGTAAGCACCACGCAAGGAATATTGGGGTGCTGACTCTTCACTTCGCGCGCCACAGTAAAAGCATCGTTGTCGGCAGTACCAGGCATACAGATTACCAAGTCAATATTTGTATTCTGAAGTACGGTGTTGGCCTCTTCCGTAGTAGAAACCTGTTTGAAGGTAGGTGGGTAGCGCATGCCCAGTTCGGTATATTCATCGAACACTTTTTCATCAACTCGCCCATCGTCTTCAAGCATGAAGGCGTCGTAGGGGTTTGCCACAATGAGAACATTGAAAATGCGTCGTGTCATAAGGTTAACGAACGACACATCTTTCAGGAAAAAATTGTTGAATTCTTGTGGGATATTGGCCATGGAACAATAAAATTTAGTGCAAAAATAATCATTTTCACTGAAAATGAGTTCTTTTACCATTAAAAAAATGGATGGCCCTTGAATGGTGATTATGAAAAAATGAAGAAAAAACGGACAAATTCTTTGGATTTATCGCATGAATCATTAATTTTGCAAATGAAAGTATATAATTAATGGAGGAGATTACGATGAGAATTTTCTTGTTATTGATGAGTGCTGTGCTATTGTTTACAGGATGCAGCAGCTATACGGCCACTGGCGCTTATGTAGGTGGTCAGTTCGGCCATGTAATAGGTTCGGCCATTGGTAGTATCAGTGGCGGTCGTCGTGGCTATGACATGGGAACGGTGATAGGCACTGTGGGCGGTATTGCTGCTGGTGCGGCTGTTGGCGCTGCCGTTGAGAAAGCACAGGAACGTAAGTATAATGAAAGGATGGAACAGCAGTATCCGCCACGTGAGTATGGCAACGATACTGGCTATCAGAACCGTCAGCCTGCCAATAATGGGCAATACGATGACCGCATCACTTTCGATGGCGAAGGTGTTCCAGGAACCTATCCTGCTGATGTCCCTTCATATACAGTGGCTGAACTGTCAAGGAAAGCACCATTGGAGGTGCGCAATGCACTTATTCTGGATAGTGACAAAGATGGTGTGCTGACACGTGGAGAAAGGTGTACTGTTCAGTTTGAGATTATGAACAATACTCATTCTACGGTCTATGATATTTATCCATTGGTAGAGGATGTTACGGCCAATACCCACGTAAAGGTGTCGCCTAACTTGCGAGTGGAGTGTATTGCTCCCTTCAGTGGTGTGCGATATACGGCAACCATTGTGGCCGACAAGAAACTGAAGGACGGCGAGATAGTTGTTGAAGTGGGCGTGGCCCAAGGCGATAATGTCATTGAGTCACAAATGAAACGATTCAAAGTTGTCACAAGAAAAAAGGCTGAGCAATGATGCTTAGCCTTTGTTTTTTCTGTTTTTATTCTTTTTCTTTGGATGAACAATGAGTTCGTCTTCTTGCCAGATAGCACGTAGCGTGTCGGGCAATTCAACATTCATTTCTTCTACGCGCGGCAACTCAAAACGCATGGCTGGAGCCAGCAATGGAATGGTAATGCTATAAGCCTCTTCCACAGTGACATGGGCTACTCCCTTAGCCAATATGCCAATTTCCTTAGCCGCTTTCCATGATAGGTCAATAATACGATTCCGTACATAGGGACCGCGGTCGTTCACACGTACTATCACCGATTTGCCATTGTCTATATTCGTTACTCTCAATAGGGTTCCGAGTGGAAAGGTGCGGTGAGCACAGGTCATAGAGTCGTGGTGAAGCCGCTCCCCACTGGCGGTTCTACCTCCAGTAGCGCGACGGGAGTAATAGGAGGCTAATCCATCTTTGAGTTGAGCATGAAGAAGTGAGGAACGAAAAGTGAAGAGTGAAGAATTTGTAAATGAATTGAATAGAAAGGCACATAAGATGATTATGCGTCGATGGTCTATAGTTGTAACAAATCCTTTACTCTTCACTTCTTTTTTATTTTTATACTATACCTTGAGCCATCATGGCTTTGGCAACCTTCATGAAGCCAGCCACATTGGCACCTTTCACATAGTTGATGTATCCAGAAGGCTCCTTGCCGTACTTGACGCACTGCTCGTGGATACCCTGCATAATGTGGTGCAAACGCTGATCTACCTCAGCTGCTGTCCACGACATGCGCATAGAGTTCTGGGTCATTTCCAATCCGCTGGTGGCCACACCTCCTGCATTGACAGCCTTGCCAGGAGCAAACAACTGACCAGCAGCCACAAACTTGTTTACGGCATCGGCGGTACAACCCATGTTTGACACCTCAGCCACGCAAAGCGGCTTCTGAGCCAGAATACGGTCGGCATCGTCGCCGTTCAATTCGTTCTGGGTAGCGCAAGGCAGATAGATGTCAGCTTTCTGTTCCCAAGGCTTCTTTCCCTCGAAGAACTGTGCTCCCTCAAACTCCTCGGCATAGGGCGAACAGATGTCGTTACCACTTGAACGCAATTCCAATAGGTAGTCAATCTTCTCGGCATCCAGTCCGGCAGGATCATAGATATATCCGTCGGGACCACTGATGGTGATAACCTTAGCTCCCAGTTCGGTAGCTTTCTTGGCAGCACCCCAGGCCACGTTGCCGAATCCAGAGATGGCTATTGTCTTTCCTTTGATGTCGAGGCCATGGGTCTGCATCATGTGATTTACGAAATAGAGTGCACCAAATCCAGTGGCTTCCGGACGAAGAATACTGCCGCCCCACTCAATGCCTTTACCCGTAAGGGTGGCACCGTGGAACTGTGAGGTCAGTTTCTTGTACATTCCGAACAGATAGCCAATCTCACGGCCACCAACGCCGATATCACCGGCAGGTACGTCCATATCGGGACCAATCACCTTGTATAGTTCCATCATAAATGCTTGACAGAAACGCATGATCTCTGCCTCACTCTTGCCACGTGGAGCAAAATCGCTACCGCCTTTACCACCGCCCATAGGCAATGTGGTCAGTGCGTTTTTGAATGTTTGCTCAAAGCCCAGGAACTTCAGGATGGAAAGGTTCACCGAGGGGTGGAAACGCAGTCCGCCTTTGTATGGGCCAATGGCACTGTTGAACTGCACACGATAACCGATGTTCACCTGAACCTCGCCCTTGTCATCGACCCAGGGTACTCGGAAGGTAGTGATGCGCTCCGGTTCTACAATGCGTTCAACTATTTTTGCTTTCTCAAACTCAGGATGCTGGTTGTACACATCCTTTATTGATTCCAGCACTTCTCTTACAGCTTGGAGGTACTCCAATTCACCTGGGTGCTTCCGCTCCAGGTTCTGCATAATTTTCTCCACTTCCATAGTCTTAGTATTTATTGGGGTTACAAATTGTTTTAAATCGATGCAAATATATAGAAAAAAACAATATGTGCCAAATGAATAGAAGGATTTTTAATAATGTTTTGTAGTGCTATTCAAATAAAATATGTAACTTTGCACGCTCAATTTTATTTTTATTCACATAGGGGTACTTGCTAAACCCCCTTTATCAAAACAAGAATAATGGATACAAACAGAAAACAAGAAGGGTTGCACTTGCTGGGTAATGATACCGACTATGCTGCAACTTATGCTCCTGAAGTGCTGGAAACATTTCAGAACCGTCATCCCGAAAACGATTATTGGGTTCAGTTTAACTGCCCTGAGTTCACCAGTCTTTGTCCCATTACCGGACAGCCTGACTTTGCAGAGATAAAGATTCAGTATATTCCAGGTGAACGTATGGTGGAGAGTAAGAGTTTGAAACTTTATCTGTTCTCTTTCCGTAATCATGGCGATTTTCATGAGGACTGTGTGAACATCATCATGAAAGATTTGGTGAAACTGATGCAGCCCAAGTATATTGAGGTGATCGGACTCTTCATGCCTCGTGGCGGTATCAGCATTTATCCTTATGCCAACTATGGTCAGCCTGGTACAAAGTATGAAGAACTGGCCTCACAACGACTGATGCAGCATCAGCTTGTTTAAGTTGCAAGAAATGAAAAATTGCATTGCTTTCCTTTAACGATAGGGATGCAATGCAATTTTTATTAAAATAAATTTTGGCCATTATTTTTTGAATTTTGGCCAAAATTTGAAAAATAATGGCCAAAATTCAAAATGAGAGAATTACCGTTGATGTGTAATTCGCATTTTCCTGTTACTCTTTCTTTGGATAATAATGACGTAATCCGTCGTTGAATTGCAGAATCAGTGTATCACGATTCATTAAAATGAATTCAGCGGTATCGGTGCTTACAGGATGATTCTGTCCCAGCGAGTCCATTGCCATCTCAGTGAGAAGAAGACGACCGTTGAATAAATGCCATTGACCATAGCGCTTAATGCGAGGATAGTCTATCACATTGTCTTCGTCCTCATTCCATTTGAAGGTTCCTATGGAACGCACAGTATGATCGCCTTTTATATGAATGCTATATTCACGGGGAATAGAGAGTAGTTGCTGGATTGAGTCGGGAAGGTTTTTCACGATCTGCTTCTCAGAATGTCCTTCCATGTCGGCCCTGACATGAAGGGTTGGCATCACCTGGTAGCACCACGTCTCGCGAAGATTTTCCATGTCAATTACATAGTCGGCTACGGTTGAATCCTTTGCGTTGCGCACTACGGCAACTTTGTCGCCAGTACTCAGGCGCCCGAAAATGTGACGGCGGCGCGTAGCATTCAAAATGTTGAACGTGTCGGGGTTGGCCGAAATGTCGTCAATAGGTAGGAACACCAGAATGGTGTCAGTGCATCCGTCGCAGGCCAGTCCGTAAATGGTAGAGTCACCTTCAAGTGGAGCTGACAGCGAGTCAACACCATTGTTGTCTATTGGCGCAGTTTCCTGCTGACCGCCACAAGCCATCATCAGCAGAGCGGTCAAAATCAATGGAAATGAAAATCTTTTCATGTCTCTTTATTTGTTTTCGGCGACAAAGGTAAGCAAAAAGCATTCAATGAAGAAGAAAAAAGCCATAAAAAGCACAATTTTATTGCCTATTCAGGAAATTGTTGTACCTTTGCACCCGCATTTTTAATACATTTTGAAGGTATTTTGAATTAACTATGAGCAAGAAAAAGATTAAGTTTAGTCTTGTCTATCGTGACATGTGGCAGTCGAGCGGTAAGTTCCAGCCACGTAAGGATCAGTTGGCACGTATTGCGCCGGTTATTATTGACATGGGATGTTTTGCCCGTGTAGAAACCAATGGTGGAGCGTTTGAGCAAGTGAACCTGATGGCAGGCGAGAATCCAAACGAAGCCGTTCGCGCTTTCTGTAAGCCTTTCAATGAAGTTGGTATTCAGACCCACATGTTGGATCGTGGCCTTAACGCTTTGCGCATGTATCCAGTGCCCGACGACGTTCGCGAACTGATGTACAAAGTGAAGAAAGCTCAAGGCGTTGACATTCCCCGTATTTTCTGTGGTTTGAACGATACACGTAATATTATCCCCTCTATCAAGTGGGCAAAGGCTGCCGGTATGATTCCCCAGGCCACACTTTGTATCACAACATCGCCTGTGCATACTGTTGAATATTACAGCCGTATTGCTGACGAGGTGATTGCTGCCGGTGCAGAAGAAATCTGCTTGAAGGATATGGCTGGTATCGGACAGCCTGCCATGCTGGGCGCACTGACCAAGGCTATCAAGACCAAGCATCCCGATATTCTCATTCAGTATCACGGACACTCAGGCCCCGGATTGTCAATGGCTTCAATCCTCGAAGTTTGTAACAATGGCGCTGATATCATCGATACTGCTATCGAGCCTCTGAGCTGGGGTAAGGTTCATCCCGATATCATCTCTGTTCAGTCGATGCTGAAGAACGAGGGCTTTGAGGTGGAAGATATCAATATGAATGCCTATATGCAGGCTCGTAGCCTCACACAGGAGTTTATCGACGAATGGTTGGGCTATTTCATTAATCCTGCCAACAAGCACATGTCGTCTCTGTTGCTTGGTTGCGGACTGCCTGGTGGTATGATGGGCTCGATGATGGCCGACCTTGGTCCTATCCAGACCATGATCAACAAACTGCGCGAGAAGAAGGGTGAGACTGCTCTCACCATGGACGATATGCTGGTGAAACTCTTCAACGAGGTAGAGTATGTATGGCCAAAGGTTGGTTATCCCCCATTGGTAACTCCTTTCTCTCAATATACCAAGAACATTGCTCTGATGAACCTTCTCACTATGGAGCAGGGCAAGGGTCGCTACGTAATGATGGACGATGCTATCTGGGGCATGATTCTCGGTAAGAGCGGTAAAGTGCCTGGCACTATCGATCCTGAATTGGTCGAACTTGCAAAATCTCAGAAGCGTGAGTTCACCGATGCTGATCCTCACACACTCATTCCAAATGCGCTTGAAGGATTCAAGAAGGAAATGGACGAGAACGGATGGGACTACGGACAGGACAACGAAGAACTCTTCGAACTGGCTATGCACCCCGAACAGTACCGTCCTTTCAAGAGCGGTCAGGCAAAGAAACAATTCCTCGCTGATCTGCAGAAAGCTAAAGATGCAAAACTTGGCGGCGGTAAGGTCTCAGCAGAAGAGATTGCAGCCTTGAAACATGCTAAGGCCGACGCTTTGGTGGCTCCTTCAGCAGGTCAGATTTTCTATGAGTTCAATGGCGACGGTGAGTGCGCTCCATGCATTGAGCCATTCATTGGTCAGACTTATAAAGAAGGTCAGACATTCTGCTATCTGCAGGAGAAGTGGGGCGAGATTGTTCCTGTACCAGCTGCACTCGGCGGTAAGCTTGTTGACGTACAGGCTAAGCAGGGCGCAAAAGTCCGTAAGGGCGATGTGCTGGCTTGGATTGAGCGTGAAAAATAATCAGTAATATATCCCTAAGGTCTCGATAACAGGCCTTAGGGATTTTCTTTCTTAACTCTTAGGAATACTTTCCTTAACTTTTAGGAACACTTTTCTTAAATCTAATGGACTACTTGTCGCTTATCTGCAAATATTATCCGGAGGATGATGAACTCCGTCGTGTTCTTCTGAAACATTCCCGTCAGGTGGCCGACCGCTGTCTGGCTATCTGTAAAAAACACCCTGAACTTCCTGTTGAGACGCAGTTCGTTGAAGAGGCTGCCATGCTTCACGATATCGGCATACGTTGGTGCAACGCTCCAAGTATCCACTGTTTTGGGGAAGAACCCTACTTGCGCCATGGGCAGATTGGGGCTGAATTGCTAAGAAAAGAAGGCTTTGAGCGTCATGCAAGGGTTTGTGAGCGCCACACAGGAACAGGATTGCCAGGCTTTGAACCCGAAACACTTGAAGAACAACTTGTTTGCTATGCTGATAAGTTCTATTCGAAATCGGATGTTGACCACGTCAGAAGTGTGCTTGAAGTAGCGCAGAGTTTAGAGAAATTCGGACATGATGGCGTAGTAAAATTCCTGCATTGGGCAGAACAATTTGAGGGGTAGGAAACAACCTGATAGATTCTGGAAATACGAATCTTTGTTAATTAATAAGGTGAGAATACAAAAAACTTCGTATTTCGCTCTTTATTCTTCATTAAAAAATCGTACTTTTGCAAGCGTGAAACGAAAGTCGGTCATTCTTTTACTGCTCTTTGCTTTCATATTTGTGATGGCAGGGAGCTATGAGAATTCAAGATACGAGAATTCGGCGAGCAGAATGCGAGGCACAGCTCAAGGGACGAGTCTGCAAGATACGTTCCTTCGTCCTCTTATTCCTGCTCAATTTCTGTTATCCGACACTTCCATTCTTCAGCCTCACCTTGGTTTTATTGACAGTCTGAACATTGACTCGCTTGCCTCTCTGGCCACCGTTTGGCCCGATACCATTGGTATGGATTCGCTTGAACTGGCTATTTGGAAACACAATAAAGCCATTGAAGACTCGTTGCAGGCTGATAGTGTGAACCGACAGCGAAAGAATGGTATCGACTCGCCCGTAACTTTTTCTGCTGAAGACTCATTGATTTATGAAGCTGGTACCGGAATGGCTTTCCTTTACGGATCATCGAATGTGAAGTATCAGAACATGGACCTTCAGAGTGAGCATATTTCATTGAACCTTGACTCTTCGATGGTGCATGCCACTGGTGCTCGCGATACATCAGAGCTAAGTGGAATGAAAGGCCTTCCCGTCTTTAAAATGGGCAATGATACCTATGAGAGTGATACGATGGCCTTCAATTTCAAAACAAAGAAAGGACTTATTCAGCAGGTATATACTGAGCAGGAAGACGGATTCCTGACTAGTGAACTTTCTAAACGCGACAGCGAGGGCAATCTGTATCTTCGTCATGGTCGTTACACCACTTGTGATGACCCTCATCCCGATTTCTACCTTGCTCTTTCCCGTGCAAAGGTGCGCCCAGGAAAGGATGTAGTGTTTGGACCGGCTTATCTGGTAGTTTGTGATGTTCCGGTTCCGTTTGCTATTCCTTATGGTTTCTTTCCCTTTACAAAGAGCTATTCCAGTGGTTTCATCATGCCAACCTATGGAGACGAGACCGAACGTGGCTTCTATTTGCGCGATGGCGGCTATTATTTCGCTTTGAGCGATCAGATGGATTTGAAACTTATTGGCGAAATCTATACGAAAGGTTCATGGGGCCTTTCAGGCTCTTCCAACTATAAGAAACGCTATCGCTATGCAGGTTCGTTCTATGGTAGTTACCAGAATACCATCACGGGCGAGAAGAATATGCCAGACTATGCCAAGCAGACTAGTTTCAAGATTCAATGGAGTCACCGACAGGATGCGAAGGCCAATCCTTATTCAAACCTCTCGGCATCGGTGAACTTCGCAACCAGCAGTTACGAGCGCAACAACCTTACTTCAATGTATAATCCACAGGCGATGACCCAATCCACACGTACATCGTCTGTGAGCTATAGTACCGGCTTCTCAAGCATAGGTTTGTCGCTTTCTACTACGATGAACCTTACGCAGAACATGCGTGACTCCTCGATAGCAGTAACATTCCCCGATCTGAACATCAGCATCTCGCGCTTCTATCCTTTCAAGCGCAAGAAAATGGCAGGTAAGGAACGCTGGTATGAGAAGCTGTCGTTGAGCTATACCGGTCATTTCAGTAATTCTATCAATACGAAGGAAGATAAGATTATGCATTCTGACTTGATAAAGGACTGGAAAAACGGAATGCAGCACAGCATCCCCATTAGTGGAAATTTTGTTCTGTTGAACTACATCAATATCAATCCTTCGTTCAACTTCACAGATCGAACCTATACCAACAAGGTTTATCGTAGTTGGGATGCCACTGAGATGAAGGAAGTGGCTGATACTACCTATGGCTTCTATAATGTGTACAACTGGAACCTCTCGCTGTCAGCCTCTACAAAGTTGTATGGCTTCTATATCCCTTCGCGCAAAATTTTTGGCGATAAGATTGATGCCATCCGTCACGTGTTCTCTCCACAGATCAGTTTCAGTTATGCCCCCGACTTCAGTGCTTCACGCTACGGCTATTACGATAGCTATCAGCGTACAGATGCCAATGGCAATGTGACACTAGTTGAATACTCTCCCTATCAGGGTCAGCTATATGGAGTGCCTGGTAAGGGAAAAACCGGTAGTATTGCCTTTGATATCGGCAATAACGTGGAGATGAAGCTAAAGAGTGACGACGACTCTACCGGATTCAAGAAAATCAGTCTGATTGACGAATTAGGCGCTTCAATGTCGTATAATATGGCCGCTGATGTACGTCCGTGGAGTGATTTGAGCATGCGTTTGCGATTGAAACTCACAAAGAGCTATACCTTCAACATGAACGCCGTATTCGCCAGTTATGTTTACGAGGCCGATTCAGTGGGAGCAACTCCACGTGTGAGTGAGCATACCACCTATTGGGAGCAAGGAAAGTGGGGACGCTTCCAGGGAATGTCTCAAAACCTGTCCTATACCATCAGCAGTGATAAGGTCCAGAAACTGATCAGTTGGCTCAAAGGTGAGCGCCCCAAGAAAAAAGACGAAGACCAGAAGGACTATGACGAGGAGGACGATATGGACACCGAGACCAATATTGACAAGGACCTCGATGCGGGTCGTCATGGCGCTAGGAAGGAGAATGCCGGCAAGGCAGAAACTGATGAGGATGGTTATATGAAGTTCTCACTACCCTGGTCGCTGAGTTTCGGATATGGTGTTACGATGCGCGAGGATGTCGATAAGTCGAAGTTCAACTATCGCACCATGCGCTATCCCTACAAGTTCACTCAAAACTTGAATATGAGTGGTAATATCCGACTCAGTGATGGTTGGAATATATCCTTCTCGTCAGGTTATGACTTTGAAAATAAAAAAATATCAATGACCACCGCTTCATTGGGCCGCGACCTGCATTGCTTCAATATGTCGTGCTCAGTGGTGTTGTCACCTTATACCAGTTATAACTTCTCGTTCCGTTGCAATGCCTCCACTTTGGCCGATGCCTTGAAGTACGACAAGCGTAGCAGCTATTCAAACTCTGTACAGTGGTACTAAAAAGGGAAAAAAGGAACAGTGGAGAGTGAAAACGGTGAGGATGAAAGGTGGAAATACTAACTTGATTTTGACTTGAATGAAAGAATTTGTTATCTCAGAAGCTAAGACCGAGACTGCTGTACTTGTAGCACTGATTACAAAAGAGCAGGATGAGGCTAAGACAAACGAATATCTCGACGAACTGGAGTTTTTGGCCGATACTGCAGGCGCACGTACGCTGAAGCGGTTTACCCAGAAAGTTGCAGGTCCCAGTCAGGTGACCTATGTGGGTACAGGAAAACTTCAGGAAATCAAACAGTATATAAAAGATTGCGACGATGCCTATGATGCATGGTTGGACGAGCAGGATGCATTCCTCACTGACGAAGAGCATACCGATGCCCCCGACCGTGTGGGTATGGTTATTTTCGATGATGAGCTGTCGGCCAAGCAAATGCGTAACATCGAGAAAGAACTCGGTGTGAAGATTCTTGACCGTACCTCTCTCATTCTCGATATCTTTGCTATGCGTGCCCAAACAGCAGAAGCTAAGGCACAGGTGGAACTGGCCCAGCATCGTTATATGTTGCCTCGACTTCAGCGTCTGTGGACTCACCTTGAACGTCAGGGTGGCGGCTCCGGTTCTGGTGGCGGAAAGGGTAGTGTGGGCTTGCGTGGTCCTGGTGAAACCCAGTTGGAGATGGACCGCCGTATCATCCTTCAGCGTATTACCCTGTTGAAACAGCGATTGGCTGAAATAGACAAGCAGAAAACCACCCAGCGAAAGAATCGTGGCCGTCTGATTCGTGTGGCCCTCGTCGGTTATACCAACGTGGGCAAGTCAACCCTGATGAACCTGCTTACCAAGAGCGAGGTGTTTGCCGAGAACAAACTCTTTGCCACCCTTGATACCACGGTACGCAAGATGACCATCGATAATCTGCCGTTCCTCTTGGCCGATACTGTCGGTTTCATCCGTAAACTGCCCTCTGATTTGGTCGAGTCGTTCAAGTCAACCCTTGATGAGGTTCGTGAGGCCGACTTGTTAGTGCATGTAGTTGATATCTCTCATCCTGATTTTGAGGAACAGATCCGGGTTGTTGAACAGACACTGTCTGAACTGGGATGCGCTGAGACTCCAAGTCTGCTGTTGTTCAATAAAGTAGATGCCTATACGTGGACTCCTCAGGAGGAAGATGACCTCACCGAGCCTACACGCGAGAATATCTCGCTGGACGATCTGAAGAAAACCTGGATGGCCAAGATGCACGAAGACTGCCTGTTTATCTCAGCTCGTGAAAGAGACAATATTGATACGCTTCGCGCGTTATTATATAAGAAGGTACGCGAACTTCATGTTCAGAAGTACCCGTACAACGATTTCTTGTATTCAATGGAAGAATGATACAGAAATAACGATATAGATTATGGAACATCAACAGAAAACTAATCAAAGCAATCTGCCAACGGGAATAGTAGCCCGGCTGTTATTCTTCATGTTGGTATCTATTCTAACCTCCTGTAATAAATATTACACGGTACCTGAAGATGGCTTGGAAGTACACAAGACATTTACTGACGATTCTGAAGTTTTGTTTACTCTTTCTGCGGGTGAAATAGTCTATACGAACGTTGAACTGGGCGATTGGGGCTCGGTTTACAGGAAAAGTGATAAGAATCAGAACGGATGGATACGCACTCACATCCTGAAGAGAGTTGACGAAGATGTTGAAGACTCTCTGTTGACGGAAGAGACACTTGAGCGCAAAGCCAAACGCCAGGCTGAACGCGATAGGGTTCAGCATATAGAAGACTCTATCAGGGCAGCAATGCCGCGTGCCGTCTATTTCACGATAGTGGCTGATTCCATAGAATTCTATAGTTACGATATGAGCACCAAGGAAGGTCGCAAACTTGGTAAGAAGGTTGGTGCTCTGGAGAAAGGACGGCGTATCTATACCATGAACGACGACCAGCCGTGGATGATGGTCTATACTGCCGATGATGGCAAGAACGAGCACGGATATATTGAGAACCGAGGTCTCCAACGACTGGAGCAGGCTGAAATGGACAGTTTGAACAATATCCGTATAGATAGTCACCGCGGCTATGCTTTCAAAAACTATTTCCCTGTGATGGTCATCGTACTCGTAGTCCTCTCGCTTTTGGCTTTTGTTCCTTATGTCATGATGCTCCGTCAGCGGAAGAAACGCCATTTCATGAATATTTGCCTAACCTATCTTTGTGCCATTATTATTACATTCTTTGCAGCAGCCCGTTTGGATGGAAGCATGAACTTCAAGTGGTGTTATAATCTGCTGCCTTTTGCATTGTGTACACTCTTAGTTTTTCCGATATACTACACTAACATCAGTCGCAAAGGAATGCGCAGAATACTCAACGCCACATGGGTGCTGATGATTCCTCTGTGCTTTGTTTTATTTGCTCACCATCAGGAAGGCTACCTCTGGGAAGCTTTGAAAATGTGGGCACTGAATGCCGTATTCTTTTGGGCTTTTGTTCGCAGCAGATTACATCTTAAGTGTCCATATTGCGGAATGTACGGCAGTCACATAGATGCTGGAGAAACCTATGGAGGCCGTCAGGGACGTGCTTCAACATCGACTGTGAAGCATGGTAAGAAATTTGTTGGAGAGACAACGGAGCATGTAGGTGAAAACGTAACTAAGATTACCAAATACTTTGAACCGGGATACGTTGAAGAGACAGTCCATTCATGGCTGGTTGATGTCTTCCATCTCAACAAGCGCTGCTTGCAATGTGGCAGAACGTTTAAGGACGGTATCCGTGAAGTAGTAATTGACGGTACTCAATCAAGTGAGACTACAATAAAAGTGAACAAACTAAATAATTAAGTATGATGAAGAACTATAGACAATTAACCCAAGAAGAAATTCACGTTCTTGAACAGAATGAATGTTGGGCAGAAGACTGGAACCGAGTATTAGTGGATGAAAAATTCCGTCCTTATAACTTCCATCGTGTCATTCTTTATGGCGACATACGTTTAGGCTCTTTTGAAAAGAGCATTGAGGTGAGCAACGGTTTCTTCAAACATTCAGGTATTAATGATACCACATTGCGCAACGTAACAGTGGGCGATGACTGTCTGATTGAGAAAGTGGGCAACTTTATCAACAACTATACCATTGGCGATAATTGCTATATCTCAAATATTTCTACCATCGAGACCACCGAAGGGGCTAACTATGGTGCCGGTTCTACTATCTCTGTGCTGAACGAGATGGGCGACGGAAACATCACTCTTTTCCGTGAACTGAACTCGCAGTTGGCCGCCTTTATGGTGAAGTACAATAGCGACAAGGAACTCACACGCCGTCTGCGTCAGCTTATCGACGACGAAGTGCGTGTCTCTACTCCCGAGCGTGGTGTTATTGGCAATAATGTAAAGATTGTCAACACCAAGGAGATAACGAACACCGTGGTGAAGGGCGACTGTGAGATAAATGGAGCCGCCCGCCTCTCTGAGTGTACTATTCTGAGTAGCGAGGATGCCAGCGTATATATCGGCACCGGTGTCATCTGCGAAAATTCAATCATCTGTGACGGCTGCTCTATCAACAACTCTGTGAAGATGCAGGATTGCTTTGTTGGCGAGGCTTGCCAGATTACCAATGGCTTCACGGCCGAGGCGTCACTCTTCTTTGCCAATTCGTTTATGGCCAATGGTGAGGCTTGTGCCGCTTTCTGCGGACCATTCTCAGCCTCTCACCATAAGTCGAGCCTTTTGATTGGCGGACAGTTCTCGTTTTACAATGCAGGTTCGAACACCAACTTCTCTAACCATGCCTATAAGATGGGTCCCTTGCACTATGGTACCTTGGAGCGAGGCACGAAGACGGCTTCCGGTTCCTATGTTCTGATGCCTGCTACCATCGGTGCTTTCAGCGTGTGCTTTGGAAAACTGATGCACCATCCCGATACTCGTTGCCTGCCGTTCAGCTATCTCATTGCCTACGGCGATACGATGTATCTGGTACCTGGACGCAATATCACTACTGTCGGCCTGTATCGTGACATCAAGAAATGGCCAAAGCGCGACAAGCGCTCCAAGCAGTCCAAGAAGTCTATCATTAACTTCGACTGGTTGAGCCCCTTCACTGTAGGAGAGATTCTTGAAGGCATCCAGATTCTTGAAAACCTCAGAGCTGCATCGGGTGGTGATGTGACTACCTATAATTTCCATGAATATGTGATCAACGCCTCTTCTTTGAAGAAAGGCCTGAAGTATTACGATATAGCCCTGCGTATCTTTATGGGAGCCGTGTTGAAACGTGCCCAGAAGGAAGGCTTCTTCGGTATGCCTAAGTCTGAAGTGGGCAAGGGCGATTGGGTTGACCTCAGCGGTATGCTTCTGCCCCAAAGCGAGGAACAGCGTCTCATCGACGATATCAAGGAAGGTACTATTGAGAATATCTCTCAGGTGCTTGACCGCTTCTCTGAGATTAACGAAAACTACAGTGACTATCGTTGGACATGGAGCTATCAGCTGATTCTTGACTATTATCATCTGGACAGTCTTGACGAAGCCGCCTGCGAGCGTATCCGTGAGGACTATGTGCGTGCTCGTCGTGCCTGGATTGCCGAGATTCGTAAGGATGCTGATAAGGAATATGCCATGGGCGATGTGGAAAGAGAAGTCTATGAGGATTTCCTCTCCAAGCTTGACCATGAAATCGACTACGAGAACTAAAATTCAACCATTTAATACATTTATTTTCAATGAAAAATTTTCTGATTCTGATTTGTGCACTGCTGACTTTTGCCAGTTGTAGCAAGAAGTATGAAGAAGTGAAGGGTGATATGTCGCAAACACGTATCTACACCCTGAAGAACGGCCTGAAGGTCTATCTCTCTGTGAACAAAGAAGAACCCCGTATTCAGACTTTCATCGCTGTGCGTACCGGTTCGAAGAACGATCCTGCCGAGACCACTGGTCTGGCCCACTATCTGGAGCACCTGATGTTCAAGGGCACCGCTAAGTTCGGTGTTACCGATCCCGAAGCCGAGGCTCCACTACTTGACGATATCGAGGCTCGTTACGAGAAGTATCGCAAGTTGACCGACCCCGAAGCACGCCGTCAGGCCTATCACGAGATTGATTCCGTGAGCCAGTTGGCTGCCCAGTACTTCATTCCCAACGAGTACGACAAGCTCATGTCGGCCATCGGCGCTGAAGGCACCAATGCCTATACCAGTGAGGATGTGACCTGCTATACGGAGGATATTCCCTCAAACGAAATTGAGAATTGGGCCAAGATTCAGAGCGACCGTTTCCAGAATATGGTGATTCGTGGTTTCCACACCGAGCTCGAAGCTGTGTATGAGGAGTATAATATTCACCTGACCAGCGATATTGACAAGCTCTTCACTGCTATGTCGGCCAAGTTGTATCCCAACCATCCTTATGGCACACAGACCACCATCGGTACACAGGAGCACCTGAAGAATCCTTCCATCACCAATATCAAGGAATATTTCAAGAAGTGGTATGTGCCCAACAATGTGGCTATCTGCATGGCCGGCGATTTCGATCCCGACGAGACGATTGCCATCATCGAGAAGTATTTCGGTGAGTGGCAACCCAGCACCGACGCCGATGGCAAGGTGGCTCCTGTTGAGCAGCCTTCGTTCCCCGAACTGGCTCCCATCACAGCCCCCATCGATACCACTGTGATTGGTCTTGAGGCCGAGACCATCTGGCTTGGCTGGCGTTTCGATGAGGCCAAGTCATTGCAGAGCGACACCCTGCAGGTTATTGAGTCGATGCTGAGCAATGGTACTGCCGGCCTGATCGACCTGGACATCAACCAGCAGATGAAGATGCTTGAAGCATGGGGTGGGGCAATGGCTTCAATGGACTACTCTATGTTCTTGCTGGCCGGTACACCCCGTGAGGGACAGACCCTAGACGAGGTGCGCGCACTGCTGCTTGCTGAGATAGAGAAACTGAAGAAGGGTGAGTTCAGTGACGACCTCCTTCCTTCAGTGATCAACAACCTGAAACTGCAGTATTATAATGCCCTTGAGAACAACCGCTCTCGTGCCAACATGTTTGTACAGTCATTTGTCAATGGCACCCCCTGGGAACAGGAAGTGAAGTTGCTCGATCGTCTGGAAGGAATGACCAAAGAGCAGATTGTTGCTTTTGCCAACCGTCATTTCCAGAACAATTACGTGGCTGTTTATAAGCGTCAGGGCGTTGATCCTACCCAGAAGAAAATTGATAAGCCTCAGATCACTCCTATACCTACCAATCGTGACCTTGTGTCTGATTTCGTGACAGAGATTCAGAATTCTGAGGTGAAGCCCATTGAGCCGAAGTTCGTTGATTTCCAGAAAGACCTTACCTTTGGCAATCTGAACCCACTGCCCGAGATTCAGATTCCTTACATCTACGTGCAGAACAATGAGAATGGCCGTTTCCAGTTGTCTTTCCACTACGACTTTGGCGAAGA
This sequence comes from Prevotella sp. E9-3, assembly GCF_022024015.1. Taxonomy (NCBI): domain Bacteria; kingdom Pseudomonadati; phylum Bacteroidota; class Bacteroidia; order Bacteroidales; family Prevotellaceae; genus Prevotella; species Prevotella sp. E9-3. Next base: position 3,006,487 of record NZ_CP091786.1, on the reverse strand, counting down.
GAGCGATGTGCGCTACAACTACGCCGCCGAGTATATTGACTATCTTGGCACCGACTCGTTGACTGCCGAGCAGTTGAAACAGCAGTTCTATAAGTTGGCTTGCAACTACCATATCAGTGTGGGCAGCCGCAGTATCGATGTGGTGCTCAATGGCCTGGGTGAAAACATGCCGCAGGCTGTGGCCCTGTTGGAACATCTGCTGCAGAATGCCAAGGTTGATGAAGATGCTTACCGTCAGTATATCGCCATTCGCGAGAAGGGCCGTGTTGATGCCAAGTCCGACCAGCGCACCAATTTCCAGTATCTTGTTCAGTATGGCCTCTATGGTCCTTACAACTCTTATCGTAACTCCTATACCGCTCAGCAGTTGGCACAGGAGAATCCTCAGGAGTTGCTCGATTTGCTGAAGAACCTCTCACAGTATGAGCACACCGTTTTGTACTATGGTCCGATGAATCAGCTGGACCTCACCGCTGCGCTGGACTCTCACATGGCTACTCTCAAGAGCACACTGAAGCCCGTACCCGAAGGCAAGCACTACACCATGCAGGCTACTCCCGAGAACGAGATTCTTATTGCCCCCTTCGATGCCAAGAACATCTATATGCGCATGTACCACAACGAACAACTGCCATGGAATGCCGATGAGGCTCCTGTGAAAGCATTGTTCAATGAGTATTATGGCGGTGGCATGAACACCATCGTGTTCCAGGAACTCCGTGAGGCACGCGGCTTGGCCTACAATGCCTACGCTGCCTATGTAGAGCCTTCCTACAAGGGCGATCCTGAGTACTATTTCACTCATATCATCACCCAGAACGACAAGATGATGGACTGCGTTCGCCAGTTCCATGTTATCCTCGATAGCATTCCTGAGAGTGAGAACGCCTTCAAGATAGCCAAGGATGCGCTGACCAAGCGTCTTGCTTCACAGCGTACCACCAAGTTCGGGCTCATCAATGCCTGGCTTTATGCCAAGTTGCGCGGTATCGACTACGATATCAACGAGCGCATCTACAACGCCCTGCCCAGTATCACACTGAACGATGTGGTGCGTTTCGAACAGGAACGTATGGCTCGCAAGCCCTATCGCTACATCATTCTTGGCGATGAAAAGGAACTCGACATGGCTGCCCTCCAGCAGTACGGCCCCGTGAAACGAGTCACTACCCAAGAGGTGTTCGGCTATTAATAGCCTACGATACCCTAACGAAATAAAGCAATGGCCAAAGTCATCCCCGACTTTGGCCATTCTTTTTTTGCAAAAAATCGCTTATTACAGTAACCTTTTTTGGTAAAAAATCGCTTATTGTAATAACCTTTTCTATTCTTGTGCTCCAAAAGACGAAGAATTATAAGTCAGTTCTTTTCTTTTTGGAAGTTAGCAGAAGCGGAGCTGAAATAAATTATAGCTATAATTGCGAAAATTATAGCTAAAATTCTGGTAATTATAGCTATAATTTGAACTAAGGGAATAGCAAGTGTAGTGTCATAGAATGGCAAACACTGTCTAATACTTGTTATCCTATGAACGTTTTCTTCGTGAACACACAGAGTCAAATTGATATTGTAATAACGCAAAGTTAGCGAGCTAATGCGTAGAAGCTAAATTAAATTTTGGCCATTATTTTTTGAATTTTGGCCAAAATTTGAAAAATAATGGCCAAAATTTAAAATAAGGGAATAGCAAGTGCAGTATAATAAATTGGTAAATGCCCTGCAATACTTGTTAGATTATTCGTCAACTATAAACAGAACAAACCTTATTTGCAGTTTTTAGCTTAAACTTCTTTTCATTCCAAAAGATTTTTGTACTTTTGCAACAAGTATCGTTGAAACATCGTAAACGGTGTCGGATTAATCTTGTTCTTTGAGCGCAGAGTGACGATATGATTTTTGAGGAAATATAACAAGCGTTTGCTTTGTTCGGATAGCTTTACGAATCTACCACTTTCAAAAAGAAACCAATCCGAAAGAATAAGTTGCAAGCGCTCATGCGTTAAGCATGGGCGTGACTTATCTGGATTGGTGGGCTTGTGGTAGAGCCTGTGAAGCTTGGATGAGAAAACCGTTCATGCTTTCTTTTGTGCTCTATTCAAAGCCCACTTCTCCGAAGATAAGCAATACGCAAAAATGCATAGCGTATGGCTAATAAAAACCTAAATGCTGCCAAAACAGCAAAGAAAGATGAATTCTATACGCAGTTGACAGACATTGAGCGAGAGTTGCAACACTATTGGCAACACTTCCGCGACAAGGTGGTACTGTGCAACTGCGATGATCCTTATGAGAGTAACTTCTTTAAGTATTTTGCTTTACGATTCAATCAGTTGGGCTTGAAGAAGTTGATTTGTACATGTTATAATGGTTCACCTGTTCAAGGTAATGAGCTAATGATAGACTTTGGAGATTTCTCCAACGAGCCAAAGAAAATTGCTTACAAAGTTGAGATTACAGAGGTGAAAGACCTTAACGGCGATGGTGCGGTGGACTTATCAGATGTTCAATACCTGTTGAAGAACGACAAGAATGTATGCTCTGTATTAGCGAACGGTGATTTCAGAGACTCAGAGTGCATCGAACTGTTGAAACAAGCAGATATTGTTGTGACCAATCCGCCTTTTTCACTGTTCCGTGAATATATAGGACAGTTGATGAAATATGAGAAGAAATTTCTAATAGTCGGTCATCAGAATGCAATTACATATCGAGAAGTATTTCCGCTATTACAATCTAATGAAGTTTGGTTAGGGTATGGTTTCAAAGGAGCTGCAGCACATTTTTACTCGCCATATGACGACATTGCTACTGCTGGTGACCATAGAGATAATATGATACGAGTTTCTGGAGTTAATTGGTTTACTAATCTAGAAATTCCCAAGAGGAACGAAGAGATAGATTTGGTTTGTAAATACTCTCCCGAAGAATATCCTAAATATGACAATTATAATGCTATTAATGTAGGTAGAACTCAAGATATTCCTTGTGATTATGATGGAATAATGGGCGTTCCAATTACTTTTCTTGATAAATATAACCCCAACCAGTTTGAGATAATATGGCAAGCTAGTGGTAATACAAGAGCTTCTGCTCCTAGCTCAGTGCTTAAAGAAGTTGGCTATAAAATTCATCCAGAAGATCGAGGCGGTTGCGGAGTCATTAAAGGCAAACGCCAATATAGTAGAGTGTTAATCCGTAACAAACATCCTAGAAAGCTATGAATAACGACAAGATGACTATTAAACCGATTACGGTAACTGTTGGCGAAATAACTAAAGGCTATGTTAACAACGATGAACAAGGTGTTCGCGGTTATAATGGACTGCTAGATATCCGTCCTCCTTATCAGCGTGAGTTTATCTATAATGAAAAGGAACAGCAGGCCGTAATACATACCGTATTACAAGGTTATCCACTAAATGTGATGTACTGGGTGAAACGTAGTGAGGATGCTGAATGTCCATATGAAGTAATGGATGGTCAGCAGCGCACCCTCTCGCTATGTGAATATGTTGAAGGAAAATTCTCGTACGATTTCAAGAACTTTTTCAATCAGCCTGTAGATATTCAGAAACGAATTCTTGATTATCCGTTGACAATTTACGTGTGTGAAGGAGAAGCATCTGAGAAATTGGAATGGTTTAAAACCATTAATATAGCAGGTAAACCGCTGAATGACCAAGAAATAAACAATGCAATTTATGCAGGTCCTTTTGTAAGTGATGCAAAGCGCCACTTCTCAAAAACCAATAGTGGAGCGGCCCGTTTAGGGAAAGACCTCGTTAACGGGACTCCTATTCGTCAGGATTTCTTGAAAGTAGCTTTGGAATGGATTGCTGACCATGAAACCAGAAATGGTCACCGTCAAACTGTTGTAGGCTATATGGCTAGTCATCAGCACGATCCTAATGCAAATAATTTGTGGACTTATTTTCAGAATGTATTAAACTGGGCTACCACGAATTTCGATTTGAAGAAATTTAAGAAAATAATGAAAGGGTTGGATTGGGCTTGGCTATATGATAAATATGGTTCTGAAACCTTGGATACTGCAGCATTGGGGAAAAAGATTTCTGAACTTCTGCGTGATAGTGAAATTCAACGTCAATCAGGAATTATACCTTATGTACTGACTGGTGACGAACGTTATCTCGATTTGCGAGCATTCCCTGAAGATATAAAACTAGCTGTATGGGAACAGCAGGGACATAAATGTGCAGCCTGTGGCAGAGAGTTTGATTATGAATTTATGGAGGGTGACCACATTACGCCGTGGCGAGAGAAAGGACGGACAGTTATTGAAAACTGCCAGATGTTGTGCAGAGAGTGTAATAGAAGAAAAGGAGCTAAATAAAGGCTCACTTGCAAAACCCTGTAATGATTGACTAAAATCAGGTAAACCTGATTGCGTTGCTAATAATTTTCCCAGTTTTTTCCTAATTAGTTTCTCTTAAATATGGATGCCGACCACGTGACGGCATGGAGCAACAACGGACCGACAACGATAGAAAACTGCCAGATGCTGTGCAAAACGCATAACCGGGCGAAAGGAAATAGATAATAATATACTTATTCAATTTTTTTATTATGAGAAAAATAGCAAAACAATTTGTAATAGCCTCCGCAATTTCGGTATTAATGCCTTCTTGTGCTTCAATAGTGGCTGGCGGTAGTCCTAGAGTAACAATAGACGGAGACACAAGAGAACCTGTAACTATTATTACTGAGATGCAGACTTATCCAAACGTAACGCTTCCATATACCGTGCAAGTTAATCGCCATCACATCGATGGACAACGTATTCAGGTACAATCTGAGAAGACTGCTTATAGAGATGTCGTACTTGAGAAGAAAGTGAATGCTTGGACTTTCGGTAATATTCTTATTGGTGGACTTCTTGGTTGGTCTATAGACCTGATCACTAATTGTGTAGCCAAACCTTCAAAGCCTAATTATTATATCGAGAAAAGGGGCGAGTAAATATAATGTCGTCCAATCGATAGCTAAAGAAAGCGATGCAGAACTGGTGGACAGTTCTGCATCGCTTGTTTATAGCATTATTTTACGCTTCATAATGATGATATTTACACCTTTTTGAGATTTCTCTCCTGCTATAGTTTACACCTTTTTGAGATTTTTGGTGGTGCAAATATACACCTTTTTGAGATTTTTTACAAGGATTTCGTTGAAAAACTATATAAATAATGGTTCTTCTTGGTCGTTTTTTTGAAAAATAAATTATATTTCAAACTGCCAAACTTTCTATGGCCTTTCTCTATTCGTAGAAATATGATATGCTACTTGCTGTCAAAATAATAGAGGTAAATTCTTTGCGTTTTCGAAGAAAAAACGTACTTTTGTAGCCATGTTTATTGACAAATAGCGACTAAACAAATAAATATAAACGATATTATGGCAACACCAGTTGAATTTAAGTATGCCCCAATGTTTCAGTTGGGTGAAGACAAAACAGAGTATAGACTGCTGACGAAAGAGGGCGTTACTACTGCCGAGTTTGAAGGCAAGGAGATAGTAAAAGTGTCGAAAGAGGCTCTCACACTGCTGGCTCAACAGGCTTTCCACGATGTGGAATTTATGCTGCGCCGTGAGCACAACCTGCAGGTGGCCGCTATTCTGAGCGACCCCGAAGCTTCGGAGAATGATAAGTATGTGGCACTGCAGTTCCTGCGCAATGCCGATGTGGCTGCAAAGGGCATCCTGCCTTTCTGTCAGGACACGGGTACGGCTATTATCCATGGCGAGAAGGGCCAGCAGGTGTGGACAGGTTTTGAGGATGAAGAGGCACTGAGCCGTGGCGTTTACAATACCTTCACACAGGACAATCTGCGCTATTCTCAGAATGCACCGCTGAATATGTATGACGAGGTGAACACTCGTTGTAACCTTCCTGCACAAATAGATATCGAGGCTACCGAGGGCGCTGAATATCGCTTTGTGATGGTGGCAAAGGGTGGTGGCTCGGCCAATAAGACCTATTTCTACCCCATGACAAAGGCTACTATCCAGAACGAGGGCACACTGCTGCCTTTCCTCGTGGAGAAGATGAAGAGTCTGGGTACAGCCGCTTGTCCTCCTTATCACATCGCTTTTGTGATTGGCGGTACTTCGGCTGAGAAGAACCTGCTCACCGTGAAACTGGCTTCTATCAAATACTATGACTCTCTGCCCACTACTGGCGATGAGACTGGTCGTGCCTTCCGTGACGTTGAGTTGGAGAAGAAACTGCTGGAAGAGGCCCACAAGATTGGTTTGGGCGCTCAGTTCGGCGGTAAGGCCCTGGCTCATGATATCCGTGTGGTTCGTCTGCCCCGTCATGGCGCCAGCTGTCCTATCGGTATGGGTGTCAGCTGTTCGGCCGACCGTAACATCAAGGCTAAGATCAACCGTGATGGTATTTGGCTGGAGAAGATGGACTCAAATCCCTGTGAACTGATTCCTGCAGAATATGCTAAACCCGGTGAGGGCGCAAAGGGTATTGAGATTGACCTGAACGAGGGTATCGACGCTGTGCGCAAGGAACTGTCGAAATATCCAGTTTCTACCCGTGTGAACTTGAAGGGTACCATCATCGTGGCTCGCGATATTGCCCACGCCAAACTGAAGGCTCGTCTGGATGCCGGTGAGGGCATGCCTGAATACTTCAAGAAGTATCCTGTGCTCTATGCCGGTCCTGCCAAGACTCCCGAAGGTTATCCTTGCGGTTCGATGGGCCCCACCACGGCCAACCGTATGGACCCCTATGTGGATGAGTTCCAGGATAACGGCGCTTCGCTGGTGATGATAGCCAAGGGCAACCGCAGCGATGTGGTGACAGAGGCTTGTAAGAAACATGGCGGTTTCTATTTGGGCACCATCGGTGGCGTGGCTGCCGTACTGTCGCAGTCGAGCATTAAGAGTATTGAATGTGTAGAGTATCCAGAGTTGGGTATGGAAGCTATTTGGAAAATTGATGTGGAGGATTTCCCCGCATTTATTCTTGTCGATGATAAGGGTAATGACTTCTTCAAGCAACTTAAACCCTGGACACCATGCGGAAAATAAATGGGCTTCTGCTCACTTCCCTGATCCTGTTTTCTTCTTTAGCAGTTTCTGCTCAGGAGTTTGAAATTCGCCGTGGCGGCTGTATGCCCAATGTTGAGGGTGACGCTGCCACAGCGACTCACCGTTCGGCAAAGCGACACCTGACACCCTATAAGGATTGGGATGCCAATCGCACGTATAGGCAGTTGGTGCTGCTGATGTCGTATGCCAAAGATGATGTGGATTTCACAAGCAATGATCCGAAGGCCGTGTATAACCGGATTTTCAACGAGCATGGCTATACCGAGAACGGACGAAAAGGTTACGGATGCGTGGCCGACTATTTCCGTGATCAGTCGAACGGACTGTTCAATCTGCAGTTTGACATCTATGGTCCTTATAAGGTGGACTACAAAGCACAGCCCTACGAGAATCCGGATTCCAAAAGCAAGAATCACCAGAAGGATGCTATCGCTGCTGTCATAAAGATGTTCTTGACTGAGAATTCTGGATTGGATCTCTCGCCGTATGACTGGGATGAAGACGGAAATATCAACCAAGTAGTTATTGTCAGCGCCGGATTCTCAGGCAATATTAATTCACCAGTAGCTTATGGTTATCTGTGGCCAAACACTGGCTCTATTTCGCCTATCTCGGCCCAAGATAACTATAAAATATCAAACTATACATCCAGTGCTGAACTGTGGCCTAACAATCGCCTGATGGGAATCGGTACCATTTGTCACGAGTTCTCGCATAGTCTGGGCTTGCCAGACATCTATCCGGTGCCCAGTTGGACTTATTCGGCTGTTGATGAGTGGGACTTGATGGATGGTGGCAACTATACCAACTATGGATGGTGCCCGCCCAACTACTCGCCATTGGAGAAAATGCTGTTGGGATGGCTCGATCCTGTGGAACTGAAAGAGCCCAGCAGCATAACTGGACTAAAAACTGTTGATGACGGAGGCGAGGTGTATCAGGTTAAACATACCGATAGCGAATACCTCCTGTTGGAAAACCGCCAGTGGAAGGGATGGGATTTGGGCAATCCTGGAAAAGGACTTGTGGTGTACCATGTGAACTATATTCCTGCGAGGTGGTCCAACAATACGGTGAACGGTACGACAGGCGTCTTTAACTATTCGATAGTTCCTGCAGACAATCGTGATTATGCAGCATGGGATAAGTTGGTAAGTGAGAAGATTTGTCCAAGGTATCAGAATGGTTCGTGGATGAACAAAAGTTATCTGAGCGGTTCGGCTTTCCCCTATGCCACTGACTCTACCGCAACCGTTGATGCCTTTACAGACACCACTGTTCCTGCAGCAGTAATGATAAACAAGAATGGCCAGGGCAGTAAGCTGCTGTCGAAGCCGATTACCAATATCCGTATGTCGGAGGACGGGCTCATATCGTTCGACTTTATGGGCGGTTCAACACCCACAGAGGTTATCGTTGATATGTCGGTCGATACGCCACCCAATGCATACTTCGACCTCAACGGGCGTCAGGTATCGTCAGTCACTCGCCAAGGTTTGTATCTGATAAGAAAACCTAATGGAACAATAAAGAAATTTTTCAAATAAACAACTATAATCACCAAAACAAACACTTTTATTATGAGACTTATTATTGAACCTAATTATGATTTGATGTCACAGTGGGCAGCAAATTATGTAGTAGAACGTATCAACGCTGCTAAACCAACCAAGGAAAAACCATTCGTGTTGGGACTTCCCACAGGCTCGTCGCCCATCGGAATGTATCGCGGCCTGGTAAAGGCTTATCAGGAGGGACGTGTATCGTTCCAGAACGTGCTTACCTTTAATATGGACGAGTATGTAGGACTGCCCGAGGATCATCCTGAAAGCTACCATTCATTCATGTTCACCAACCTGTTCAATCACATTGACTGTCCGAAAGAGAATATCCATATTCTGAATGGTAATGCTCCCGACCTTGCTGCCGAGTGTGCACACTATGAGCAGATGATTGAGGAAGCTGGTGGCATCGACCTGTTCCTTGGAGGTATCGGCCCCGACGGACATATCGCTTTCAACGAGCCTGGATCAAGTCTGAACAGCCGTACTCGTCAGAAAACACTGACTACCGATACTATTATTGCCAATAGCCGCTTCTTTGAGAACGATATCAATAAGGTGCCCAAGACGGCTCTTACCGTTGGCGTAGGCACTGTGATGGCTGCCAAGGAAGTGATGATCCTGGTGAATGGTCACGCTAAGTGTCGTGCTCTCCAGGCTGCTGTAGAAGGAAGCGTGAACCACATGTGGACTATCTCGGCCCTTCAGCTGCACCAGCATGGTATTATCGTTGCCGACGATGCTGCCTGTGAGGAACTGAAGGTAGGCACATATCGCTACTTCAAGGATATCGAGCGCAACAACCTTCTGTAAGTTTCTAAACTCCTAAATACCCCAACTCCTAAACTCCTAAAATAACATGTCCTATTCACCCTATTTCGAGCCAGAACTCGAAACCATGTCGAGAGACCAGTTGGAAGCGCTCCAGTTGGAACGACTACAGAAAACAGTACGCCACTGCATGAACTCTGAGTTCTATCGCGAGCGGTTCAAGGAATTGGGTATCACACCCGATGATATCCGTACGCTCGATGATGTAAAGAAACTGCCCTTTACCACAAAGGATGACTTGCGCGAGCATTATCCCTTCGGACTGGCATCAGTGCCTTTGAAGGAATGTGTGCGATTGCATTCGTCTAGCGGTACAACAGGCAATCCGACAGTGGTGCTGCACACGCAGAAAGATCTTGACGAATGGGCGAAGGCCGTGGCTCGCTGTCTGTGGATGGTGGGCTCGCGCCCTGAGGATGTGTTTCAGAATTCTGCCGGCTATGGTATGTTCACAGCCGGACTGGGATTTCAGTATGGAGCTGAGAAGGTAGGAATGCTTACTGTTCCTGCTGCTGCAGGTAATACCAAGCGACAGATTAAGTTCATTCGTGACTTTGGTACGACGGTGCTGCATGCTATCCCTTCCTACGCATCACGCGTATATGAAGTGATGCGTGAAGAGGGGGTTGACCCGCGTCGCGACACCAAACTGCGCGTACTCTGTATCGGGGCTGAACCGCACAGTGAGGAACAGCGCCAGCGCATCGAGGAACAGTTGGGAGTGAAAGCTTACAACTCTTATGGCATTTCAGAGATGATGGGACCTGGTGTGGCTTTCGAATGTCCTGAGCAGAACGGTCTGCATATCTGGGAGGATTATTTCATTGTTGAGATTATCGACCCTGTGACGCTCGAACCTGTACCCGACGGACAGTTGGGCGAACTGGTGCTCACTACCATCAATCGTGAGGGAATGCCTCTGCTGCGCTATCGGACACGCGACCTGACCCGTATTCTTCCTGGTGAATGTGCCTGTGGCCGTCATCATCGTCGTCTTGCTCGTTTGCAGGGACGAAGCGATGATATGATTATCCTGAAAGGTGTCAATATCTTCCCCATTCAGATTGAGAAGATCCTGTTGGGCTTCCCTGAACTGGGAACAGACTATCTGATTACGCTTGAGACTGTTGAGTCGGGCGATATCATGACCGTTGATGTAGAGTTGGCCCGATTGGATACCGACGACTATACTCAGCTTCAGGCTTTGGCCAAGGAGATAACCCGACAACTGAAGGACGAAATCCTGATTACTCCCAAGGTGCGCCTGGTGAAAAAAGGCTCACTTGGTGCCAGTGACGAGAAAAAGGCTGTGCGCGTGAAAGACCTGCGCAAGCTGTTTTAGAGTACTGTGAGCTGTTTTTCAGAAACAGCTTTACTCGAAGTCAGAAGAAACAAGAACTCCCCCCTGCCAACAACTATTGACAGGGGGGAGTTTCTGTTTGTTCAATTAATACACCACAGGGGGAGGTTCTACTTGAAAATCTTGAATTCGTAGCCTTGCTCCTTGAGCCATTGAATACTCTGAGGAAGAGCGGTGCGAAGTTTTTCGATAGACTTCAGAGAGTCGTGGAAGGTGATGATGGAACCATTGCGGGCATAGCGCTTCACATTGTTCACTACATCTTCAGCGGTCATCCACTTAGAATAGTCACGGGTCACAAGATCCCACATCACCATCTTATATTTCTTTTGAGTAAGCAACGCATACTGTACAGGACGAATCCATCCGTGAGGCGGGCGGAACAGGTGGCTGTGGATATAGGCATTTGCCTTCTCAACATTGTAGCTGTACTCATGAAGAGAGTGACTGAATCCACTGATATGATTGTGGGTGTGGTTGCCTACCTGATGACCTTCGCTAACTATCTGTTCGTAAAGTTCAGGATACTTTCTCACATTGTCGCCAACCATGAAAAAGGTGGCCTTGATGCCAAACTCTCGTAATACTTGAAGAATGAATGGAGTAGACTCTGGGATAGGGCCGTCATCGAACGTCAGATAGACTGAGTGTTCGTGACGGTCCATTCTCCAATACGCTTTCGGATAAATCCAGCGTAAGTATATGGCAGGCTGCTCTATAATCATTCTCCGCTTCCTTAGTATCTGCCACCGCGTGCTGTGTAGGCACGGGCAATCTCGTTGAGCTGGGCGTTATATTCATTGCCCAGTTTCTCATCGATGATAGATGCAAAATCTGTTAGGTGGTTCATAATGTACATGTGGAATACACAGTCGTTCTGAGCCGCTGTGAAGCGAGCTGGCGACAAAGAGCAGTAGTATTTCAGGTACTGTGTTGACTTTTTCCACAACTGTTCTATCAGATCCTTGGCCTTAGCATCCTGTTCGATAGCGAGGTAGGCACGAATCATATCAAATGAACCACTGGTGTAGTCGTGAGGAACATTCTCTTTGGGGAACGCTTCCTCTGTACGAGCCAGCACTTCAGCTGCTTTTTCGTTCTCACCATCTTCAGCAAGGTGGAGAGCTAACTGGGCCATCAGACGACGGTGGGTATAGCACATACGCATCACGGTTTCATCAAGATAGATGCCTGGCGCGTCAACACCGCCGAACTTATAGCGGTGCATCACGTTGTCGTACGTCTTCTCGGTGTCGAAATTGGTCATGCCAGGTACCACACGCCCACCAACATTGGTGGTGAACGGAGTGATGCGGTTGGCCAATCCTTCCTGTACGAAGTTTTCACCCAGGTTCATGTAGTTTTCTTGTCCAACAGTAGTGGCTACATAGATGGGGCGCTCCCAATTGGCATTGGCTATCATCTCGAGCATCATCAGATCACCCTTGTACAGCGCTCCTTTGCCTTTCAACGAGATAACCATCCGGTCGGGAATAGAGTCTCCCTGCATCAGCATACCGCTACGGCGTACGGCCTCTTTGTCGATGGTCACATAGACGGTGTCGGTAGGAATAACATGGAAGTCACTTACCGTAGAGCGTACCCAGTACTTCAGGATGTTCTTCAGTTCGAAAGGCTCATCGCCAAACTGCAGGCGTGCCTGCATGGGATTCTCACGATAGAAAGCCAGCACCTCGTTCTTCAGGCGTGGGTCTATCTGTACATACTCGTTGGTGCCGGCACAATACTCCAGACGCTTCCATGTGATAGGAAGTGAGGGCGAATCGTAGGCAGGACGTACCATCTGGTCAATATACCAGTCGGTTTGCAGATAGCTAAGGTTGCACACACGAGCGTCTGTGCGAACACCTTCAGTATCTTGGTTGTACCACAAGGGGAAGGTATCGTTATCACCATTGGTGAAGATGATAGGATAGCTCTTCTGCTTCTGACCGTTTGGCAGGGTTACTTCCTCCTGAAGTGAATTCAGGTAGTTCTGTCCGAAGTCGCGACAGGTGTAACGGCCTGAGCGGTCGTGGTCGTCCCAGGTCTGTGAAGCCATCTGAACAGGAATAAGTACGGTGACAACGGATGCCAGAGTGGCAATGACAAGTGACTCTTTCTTCAACAGCTTGTTGATCATGCTGATGATGGCTGCTACGCCCATACCGCACCAAATAGCGAAAGCATAGAACGAACCGGCATAAGCATAGTCGCGTTCACGTGGTTGAACAGGAGTCTGGTTCAGGTAAACAACAATGGCCAGACCTGTCATAAAGAACAGGAAGAACACTACCCAGAACTGCTTGACACCTTTCTGGCCGCAACGGGTAGATTGCCATAACAATCCCAGCAGACCCAGTAGCAAGGGTAAACAGTAGAACACATTATGTCCTTTGTTCTCTTTTAAGTCATCGGGCAGTAAGTCCTGATTGCCCAGGCGGGCATTGTCGATGAATGAGATACCTGTGATCCAGTTGCCGTGCTCAGGCTCTCCATGACCTTGGATGTCGTTCTGACGACCAGCAAAGTTCCAAAGGAAATAGCGCCAGTACATCCAGTTGCACTGATAACTGATAAAGAAGCTCAGGTTGTCTATCTGTGAAGGAACTTTCACCATGATGTTTTCACCACATCGGTCGTAGGGCACTTGAGTACCACTGATTTCACCACCCATCCAACTTTCGTAGTACTGAGCGTGGTTACTGCTCCAGATGCGGGGGAATATCATGTTCTGAGCATAGATGTACTCATCCTTGGTACGCACTACAAAGTAGGAGTCTTTCTCATCTTCAGAAGCTTTCTCCTTGCGTTGCCATACAGGTTTTCCTGAGGTCATACGGGGCTTACAGTAACCGCCTTCTTTGTCAAGGGCTACCTGTGAAGTATAAGCCTGACCATATAGCAACGGACGCTGACCGTACTGGTCGCGGCCCAGATAGTCGCCAAGGGTGAAAATATCCTCTGGAGAGTTCTGATCCATAGGTGGATTGGCTGAGGAACGAATCACAATAACGGCGTAAGTTGAATAGCCAATCATCAGCATGAGCATGCACAGAAGGGCTGTATTCTTGAAACGTGAAGTGACAAGGGCCACCTTCTTCTTCGTTTCGCCATTACCCTTCGTCTGGTAGTTGAGTACAAACCACAGCACAGTCAGTGTTATAACACCAATGAAGAAAGCTGACCATCCGTAACCATAGAAGGGAATGCCCAACATGCCTACAGCCAAAAGGAATGCAATGTTCTGACGCTTCCAGTTTGCATCAGTGGCATTCTGAGTTTCATAAACAGCCCACAATACGGTGGCTACAAGCAATAGGATGTACACATATTCGCCAGTATTGAAAGGCATGCCAAGTGTGTTGACAAAGAACAACTCGAACCATCCGCCCACAGTAATAATACCAGGTACTACACCATAGAGTACCAGGGCTACCAAGGCAAACGAGATGAGTAGGGCTATGCAAGAACCTTTCAGATTGGCATCGGGGAATTTCTTGTAATAGTAAACCAATACGATGGCGGGCAGACACAACAGGTTCAGCAGGTGTACACCTATGGAAAGACCGGTCATGTACATAATCAATACCAGCCAACGGTCGCTGTGTGGCTCGTCTGCATGATCTTCCCATTTCAGAATAAGCCAGAACACCACGGCGGTAAAAGCTGAAGAATAGGCATACACCTCACCTTCGACGGCCGAGAACCAGAAAGTGTCGCTGAAAGTGTAAATAAGTGCTCCCACCAAGCCCGAAGCTTCAATGGTAACAAGCTTTGCAGGGGTTAGTTCATCCCACTTGTCTATAAGCAAACGGCGTGTCAAATGGGTGATACTCCAAAAGAGGAACAGAATACAGGTGGCTGAGAGTAGCGCACTCATCATATTCACCCAATAAGCCACTTGGGTAGCATCGCTTGCAAACTGTGAGAAAAGGTTGGCCGTCAGCATAAAGAACGGTGCGCCAGGTGGATGGCCAACTTCAAGACGATAACCGGTTGTAATAAACTCAGGGCAGTCCCAGAATGAGGCTGTCGGTTCGATAGTAGAGCAGTAAACGAAGGCCGCAATAAAGAAAGTCAGCCATCCGACTACGTTATCTACGAGACGGTACTGTTTCATTAAGATTGGATCTTTTAACGTTAAAAACGTTGCAAAGATAGTCCTTTTAATTGAAAATGGAGAATTGGGAATTGAGAATCTGCCACTACTCTACATTAATTAACAGAAAATTCCCCTTTCGTGCTGATATTATTCTGACTTTTAGGCATTTTACTGCTTACATAAACAGTCCTGCCCCGTAATCAGATAAAAACAAATTCAGCAGATCCTACATAAACAGTCCTGCTCCGTAAATGAGTATTAGGTAGCGAAACAGTTTACCGAGCGAGATGCTGACCAATGAAATGACCATGTTGGCACGCATCAGCCCCAACAGAATCGTGATGGCCGAACCCAAGACGGGAAGGAAAGCAAAAAATCCCATCCATGCACCACGGCCAGCCATGAACCGTTCGGCCTTGTCCATATCCTTTTTCTTGACATGAAGATATTTCTCTATCCACTCCAATTTTCCCATTCGCCCTATGCCATAATTCACACAACTACCCAGAATGTTGCCGATGGTGCCGTATATCATAAGTTGCCAGGCATCAAGACCTGTAGCCATGAGTCCCACCATTACAGCCTCACTGCTGAAAGGAAAGAAACTGCCTGCCAGAAAAGCTGCCAGTAGCATGCCGATATAGCCGTAGCTTGTGAGAAGGTCTATTATCCATTCCATAGGTTATGCAGGGAGATTTAATATGCTAAGAGCAAGAACGATAGCTATGGTCAGGAAAAAAAGAATATTGGTGAACTTGCTGCTGGTGAGTGTGAAGAAATGGGCCACGAACGGACTTGCACAAATAATGAGAATGCGCAGCAGATATTCGTAGTGTTGAGGTTGAAAGAAAATAAAGAATACAGAAATCCATCCAATAGTGGCAAAAAAGCCATATAACTGACGAATTCGGATGCGGTCTTTGTAACTGTTGAACCAGAAGTTCAACTGGCTGATAATCATCAATATAATGATGAACAGAATGGTTCCAAAGACTTCAACGGGCAATGATGAATAACGGATGGGAAACTCGAACTGTAAAAGAGCCGAGAAGTGTGAGTATGCCAACGACCATTTGTCGGCATACAGCATCCATGGCAGGAAAAACCAGTAGGGGGTGATGAGTCCTAATAAGGATGCAATCCACGACCGAACATTTAACGACTGCAGATAGAAAATGCTTGACAGCCATAGGAGCGGTACGAAATATAAGAGATGTACATAAAGCAGACTTGCTACGCCTATACAAAGGAACGCAAAGTAGTAACGGCCTTGTGATTTTGAATCCTGATAACTACTGAATAGAGGCAGTAGAGTTGCTATGAACAGAAAACTGATGAGGGAACCGTTTAATGAAGGGAAAAGAAAACCGGTGGTGCAGGTGAGTGCCAGGAACACACTGGAAATCATGCGACTTCGTATGCGAAGCAATGCGTTACTATTGTTCAGCTCTACCATGAGATAGGTACTGAATCCCAAGCAACTCATCTGCACCCACCAGCCGTTATTCACGGCACCGGCCAACAACCAAATTATTGCTGTATAGGTTGCGACGACGGTGAGTGTAACACCACTTTCGGCTATCTTGTTCTGAAGGAGTTTCCTCATGCAGAAAGTATTGCGGGTAAATCTTTAGGCAAGGTCTTTGCCTATGTCACGACGGAAATATCTGTCTGTGAACTGAATTTTCTTTGCCTCTTCGAATGATTTCTGAAGAGCCTCTTCTTTGTTTGCTCCATAGGAAGAAACGGCGATGACACGACCTCCAGCTGTTACTATCTGACCATCGTTCAGGGCTGTTCCTGCATGAAATACAACAGATCCTTTAACCTGGTCGATGCCAGTGATGGGATAGCCTTTCTTATAGGCTTCGGGATAACCGCCGCTCACCAGCATCACACAAACAGCGGCACGTTCATCAAACTCAATGGCGTGCTGATCCAGATTGCCTGAAGCCACACCTTCAAATAGATCAACGATATCGCTCTTCAGACGTAGCATCACGCTTTCAGTCTCAGGATCGCCCATACGACAATTGTATTCAATCACCATCGGCTCACCTTTCACGTTGATCAGTCCGAAGAAGATAAAACCTTTATAGTCAATGCCTTCAGCCTTCAATCCCTCAACAGTGGGACGGATAATGCGGTCATCGACTTTCTGCATCCATTCTTCTGTAGCGAATGGAACAGGAGAAACACTGCCCATGCCGCCGGTATTCAAACCGGTATCGCCTTCGCCAATGCGCTTGTAGTCTTTTGCTTCGGGCAGAATCTTGTAGTGCTTGCCATCGGTCAGTACGAAGACAGAGCATTCAATGCCACTGAGGAACTCTTCGATAACCACGCGACTGCTGGCATTGCCAAACATGCCACCCAGCATCTCTTTCAGTTCTTTCTTGGCTTCGTCAAGAGTGGGAAGGATGAGCACGCCTTTACCAGCGCATAGTCCGTCGGCCTTCAATACATAGGGAGCCTCAAGTGTCTCCAAAAAGGCCAGACCTTCTTGTAAGTGTTCGCCATCGAAAGTCTCATAACGGGCAGTGGGAATATGATGACGCTGCATAAAACCTTTGGCAAAGTCTTTTGAACCTTCCAGTACGGCACCGGCCTTTGACGGACCAATCACGGGAACATTCTTAGTGCGATCATCAGCTTTCAAGTCATCATAGATGCCTTTTACTAATGGATCTTCAGGACCGACAACTACCATGTCAATGGCTTCACTGACCACAAACTGTTTGATGGCCTCAAAGTCATCGGCTTTCATAGATACGTTCGTTCCTACCGTGCAAGTGCCTGCATTGCCTGGGGCAATAAAGAGTTTCTCACATTTCTCACTCTGGGCAATCTTCCATGCCAAGGCGTGCTCGCGGCCGCCACTGCCTAATAAAAGAATTCTCATGTCGTTATAACCTTATTTCGTGATGACGTTATGTCGTTGTTCTTTTAGATAGTCTTCACTTATTTCGTGATGACGTTATTATTTCAGATAATCTTCAAAATACTGGGTGATGCGCTCATGCAAGTGCACACTGGCATGTCCCCTCATGTTGTGCTCTTCACCAGGATAGGCAAAGAAGTCGGGCTGCGTTCCAGCATCTATGCAAGCTTTCAGAAACGACAGACAGTGTTGCGGAACTACAGTATTGTCGTTGTAACCGGTGATGATCTGCAGCTTGCCTTTTAACTGGTCTGCTTTGTTGATGAGGCTTGTCTTTTTATAGCCTTCCGGATTTTGTGCGGGGGTATCCATATAGCGTTCGCCATACATCACCTCATACCATTTCCAGTCTATGACAGGACCGCCAGCTACACCCACTTTGAACACATCGGGGTAATTGAGCATGAGCGAGGTAGTCATGAATCCGCCGAACGACCATCCGTGAACGCCCAGTCGGTTCATGTCAACATAGGGGAGGGTGCGCAGAAATTCAACACCTTTCATCTGGTCTTGCATTTCTACTTGACCTAACTGGCGGAAAGTTGCCTGTTCGAAGTCACGTCCGCGGTTTTCTGAACCTCTGTTGTCGAGTATAAAGACAATGTATCCTTTTTGTGCCATATAGGTTTCCCATGAACGGCTTAGCCAATGCCATGAAGCTTCAACATTGTGAGCGTGCGGGCCACCATATACATAGACAACGGTGGGATATTTTTTCTTGGAATCGAAATCTGCTGGCTTTACCATTCTGTAGTACAGGTCTGTAGCGCCATCGGCAGCCTTGATGCTTCCGCACTCAAACTTGGGCGTAACATAATCTTTCCAGGGGTCTTCAGCTTCCAATAGAGTACGTGTCTTCAGCTTTTTACTGCTGAGGCTGATCAAGTTGATGGTGTTAGGGGTGGTTGTCGGGGTGCTGAACTTATCGTAGAGTTGAGTGCCTGTAGCCGATAGGTATCCGCGATGAACACCTTCACCATTGTCGAGTGGAGTGCGTTTCAGCGTTTTCAGATTCACGGAGTAGAGATTGCGCTGTAAGGGATGTTTCTCGTTAGAGGCAATAATGACTGAATTTGCCTTTTCGTTGAAACCAAGCATATCGAGTACTACCCAAGCTCCGCTGGTAAGCTGTTGTAACTGCTCTCCCTTTATATTAAAAAGGTATAGGTGGTTATATCCATCCTTCTGACTCTGCATGATGAATTTAGTGCTGTCCCATGGCAGAAATCGAATGGGGTGGAGGGGCTCCACGTATTTTTCGCTCGTTTCACGATACAACTCAGCAGTTCTGTTACCTGTCTCAGCATCGTAACTTACAAGGCGACAGTCGTTCTGGTCGCGGTTCAGTTCAAACATATAGACTGTCTTTCCGTCAGGCGAAAAGGTGATATTGGTGTAATAGCTAACCTCGTTCAGGTCTATTTCTGAATCTTTCTTGTCTTTATTCTGCTGTTTAGCGAGACTCGGTGTCTTGAGATAGACCGTGCGTCCGTTTTGGAGATTGAAGATTCCTATAGTAACCTCATGAGATGTCATTCCAGCCATGGGATATTTGTCTGGCTGGTGTTCTGCTTCACGAGGAAATATATCTACCTGCGGATAGTCTGTAACCATTGTCTGATCCATACGGTAGAAGGCCAGTTTCTGTCCGTCGTTACTCCAGAAAAGACCGCCGTCAATGCCGAACTCGTTGCGGTGAACAGATTCGCCATAGACTATTTCACGCGAGCCGTCGGTAGTAAGCTGAATTTCTTTGTTGTCGGCAGTGCGTACAAAGAGTTGGTTGTTGTGCTTGAACGCAAGGGCTCTCGAAGTCTTGTTCCATTCTTGTGCGTACTCTCCAGTCTTGTTGTCCTGTCGCCAAACAATCTTTTTCGTTTTGAAATTAAAGAGCACACGCTCCTGTTTGTTTGTGAGCAGTACCAAAGGCTCGTTGGCATAAGGGTAGCGTGCCTGCATGGCAGAATGCCATCCCTCACCAAGGTCTTGGATGTTGAAAAGAACTTTCTTTTCGCCTTTCTCGTTGATGGTACCCCCTTCCTCTGCATCTTGAAACATCAGTTGATCTCCCCACCAGGTAAGGAACATGTTCTTCGGGCGTAGGTTATGATAGTTACGGCCTCCGAAGTTCAGGTCTTCAAGAGTAAAGAGTTTCTGTTGTGCAGTCATTGATAAAGTGGAAAAGGTGCAAAAAAAGCATAGGGCCACAAGGACCCTAATGCATGTTTTAGTCTTCGTCATGGTTGAAACGTTTGTTGTTCTTGTATGGTTTCTTACCTCCGCTACGGTCGAATCGTTCGTGGCCACCACGATTCTTGCTCTCGAAACGACCCTCACGTTTTCCTTCGTAGCGACCTTCTCGTTTTCCTTCTCGTTTTCCGTCCCGGCCTTCTCGTTTGTCTTCGAAGCGGCCTTCTCGTTTACCACCGATACGAGAGCGGCGATCGCTGCGTTCGCCTTTTAAGTCATGCTTGTGGAAAGTGAATGAACGAATATCTACATCCTCATTCTCATCCTGTTCGTCTAGACGCTTCTTGAACTCACGTTCTTTCTTGAAACGGTGCTTTTCAGCCATCTGACGCTTCTCTTCGTCGGTCTTGACAACACCGCCTTCGCTGCGGAAGTTCTTCAGTTTGCCGTCAAACATTGTATATTTGCGGAATTCACACTCCAGCGAACCGTTGTAAAGAGGAATCTTGATGCTTGGTTTCAGACCAATCTGTTCGAAGCATTCCTCACGATAGCTGAGAATCCATGCGTCGCCACCCATGAACTGGTGCTTCAGGCGCTCACCAATCATGCGGTAAGTGCCCAGTAGGTCAGGTGTGGTAATACGTTCGCCATAAGGTGGATTGCTCACCAGAATGCTCTTCTCCTTAGGCTGTGTGAAGTCCTTGAAGTCCTGCTGTTCTATCGTGATGTCGGCTGTAAGTCCAGCTGCCTTCACGTTCATGCGGGCAGTGTTTACTGCCTTCATGTCAACATCGTAACCATAAATGTGATGTGTGAATTCGCGCTCCTGAGAGTCGTCATTATAGATGCGGTCGAACAGGTCGGCATCAAAGTCGGGCCATTTCTCGAATGCATATTCCTTTCGGAACACACCGGGTGCCATGTTTTTGGCAATGAGCGCTGCTTCAATGAGGATTGTACCCGATCCGCACATGGGATCGATGAAATCGGTGTCGCCCTTCCAACCGGTCATGAGAATCATACCTGCTGCCAATACTTCGTTCAGCGGAGCCTCAACGCTCTCCTGACGGTAGCCGCGACGGTGCAGACTCTCACCGCTTGAGTCGAGACAGAGTGTACAGTCGGCTTCAGCAATGTGGATATGTAAGCGTAAGTCTGGGTTGGCTACTGAGATGTTGGGGCGATTACCTGTCTTCTCGCGGAACTGGTCCACGATAGCATCTTTAACTTTATAGCTTACGAATTTAGAATGGCGGAACTCCTCAGAGAATACCACCGCATCGACCGCAAAGGTGTGGTCGTTGTCTAAATAAGTGCTCCAGTCTATTTTCTTGATTTCTTCGTAAACGTCGTCGGCACTCTGTGCTTTGAAGTGGGCTATAGGCTTAAGGATTTTAATGGCTGTATGTAGCGAAAAATTAGCACGATACATCAGTTCTTTGTCTCCCGTAAACGATACCATACGTCTACCAATTACTACGTTGTTGGCCCCAAGTTGGGTCAGCTCTTTCGCCAGCACAGGTTCCAGTCCCATGAACGTTTTGGCGATTAACTCGAATTCGTGTTCCATCTAAAATAAAAGAATTATCGAGTGCAAAGATACGCTAATTGCAACGAAATACAAAATTATTCTTAATTATTCATCGCTTTTTAAGAAAAAAAACGATTCCAGTCGCTATGTGTTTATATTTTTTTTGTATATTTGCACTCAATCAAGTTTTATTTGCCTAAACTATAACTAAAACAATGTTAGCAATTTTTTTGTACGCAGCGCAACATTCGTTGCTTTCAGATATCCTCACATGGGCATTGTTGGTCATACTGCTCTTGGCATTGATTTTTCTTTTGATTTGGCAGAGAAGAATTGGTCGTGAACTGGCAAAAGATGTTCAGCAGTTTGAAAAGGTGAAAGACCATAATGTGCTGAACGAATTCGTGTTGAAAGCCCTGCGCATCGGTACCTGGCACTTAGATGTGTCGACAATGAACCTCACCTATGACAATGATTTTCGTGTGCGTGCCAATGACTGGATTGCAGAAGCCTCGGTAGTCGATGGCGCTATGGACAAGAATGTGGGTATGTTGCACGAGCAAGACGGTCCACGTGTAGCCCGTTCGCTTCAGGACCTTTGCGAGGGAAAAACGGAGGAATATCATGAAGAGTATCGAGTGAGGATTCCGAACACTGACAAAGTGTATTGGGAAGAGTCGTTTGCAACGGTGGCCGAACGTGGCGTTGATGGAAAACCGACCGTTGTGGTAGGTACATCCAAGCGTATTGACGACCGCAAAGCGATGGAGAAAGCCTTGATGGAAGCCCGTTACAGGGCAGAGGAAAGCGACCGTTTGAAGACTGCCTTCCTTGCCAATATGAGTCATGAGATACGTACTCCGTTGAATGCCATTGTGGGCTTCACAAGTGTATTGCCTGATATTACAGAGGCTGAAGAGCGTAAAATGTTGATAGACCTGATTAATGAGAATACCCAGAAACTGCTCACCATTGTTGATGATGTGGTTAGCATTTCTAAGGTTGAGTCGGGTAAGGAGGAACTGGTACTTTCAGCATTCGATCTGGCTGTCGCATTGAACGAGGTGGTAGATCTGTTTATACCAAAGGTGCCTAGTGGCATTACTCTATCTACTCAGTTTGCAGTGCCGTCGCTGACTATAACAACCGACCGTAGTCGCTTGGTTGATGTGGTGCGTCATCTGTTGTCTAATTCAGTGAAGTTCACTTCCCAAGGCAGTATTGTTGTAGGCTTTGATGCACCTGCTGATGGTTTGTTGCGCATCTGGGTACGAGATACGGGCATTGGAATCGCTCCCGAAAACCATGAGAATATTTTTGAACGCTTCTTCAAGGTCGATGAGTTTATTCCTGGCGCAGGCCTCGGCCTGAGCACCTGCCGTACACTGGCTTATAGTATGGGCGCTTCGGTAACCGTAGAGTCGGAATTGGGTAAAGGATCTACATTCTACTTTGATATTCCAGTATAATGGAATGATAGGTTAGATAAAAAACAAATGGCGCAATTACTGCGCCATTTGTTTTTGCCAGAACCGGTAGGTAATGTCCTCGAATGTACCATCTTCTTGCTGTCGGTAAAGCCGCTGATTGGTGGTAGGATTGTTGAGAGGTCCTAAGTGCCGGATGTATGGTCCAATCTTGATGTAGTCGAAATCATTCTTGGTGATACCGGCTGGGACACGCAGGCGTCCGCTATACCAGGCAACCTTGAAATTCGGATATTCCTCGTGTATGTATTCAGCCAGCAAGCATACGCCTTTTGGATCGGCATCGCCGCCCATAAACGACAGGCATGTGATATCATTGCCGTAGCGCTGAATAAAGTCATCGATAGCCTCGGTGTTGAGTGGCATGCCAATATCGTCCCAAAGATAATGACTGTGACACCCCGGGCAGCGACACGGGCAATTGGAAATATTAATTGCCAGTGTCACTTCATCGGGTATCTCCTGAAAAACGATTCCTGTATTAACGTATTTGAGCATTGTTCTTTCAAATTGTAGTGTAGAGTGTAGAGTGCAGAGTGTAGAGTTTGCTACCGCTCTGGTTTTTTATTGGATTTTATTGTAAAGTGTCCTGCGGAGCGGTAGCAAACTCTACACTCTCAACTCTCAACTCTACACTAAAAAAGTCATTTTTCCATGGTTGCATAGAATCTTCTCGCTGCTTCTTCCTGACGTGGCTTTGAGAAGTTGCTTACTCGCTTCAGATAGCCGATGATGCGTGTCAGGTAGTCCACATTCTTTGAATGGCAGTGGGGGCATTCCTTCAGATAGCGCTTGTCGATATGTCCGCAGTCGTTGCACACCGTGTTGGGAATATTGAAGGTGAAATAGTTGCAGCCTTCCTGTGCAGCCACCTTCAGCAGGTGCTTGTACTGTTCTTTCGACAGATGCTCCTCTAGGTTCATATGCAGGGCCGAGCCGCCAGTGAGGTGTTCAATGTATGGACGTCCGTGCAGTTTGAACTTGTCGATCACGGTGAGTGAATCGTCTTCTACCACATAGAAATAGCTGTTGTAACAGTCGCGTGGAACGAAATATCCGTCTTCGCGGTCCCACTTGGCATGCTTCACACCTACGTTCTCGGCAGGAATCATCTCGCAGTTGAACATCAGCTCCTTGGTGCGATACTGCTTGTTGTATTTCTCAATGAGGCCCAGGATGCCCTGAACGAATTTCTGATATTCGTCGTTGGGAGTAATCTTCAGTCCCATGAACTCGGCAGCTTCCACAAGTCCGTTGATACCGATAGTGAGGTACTGACGATTGATGTTGATATAGCCGGCGTCGAAAAGTGGCAGCATGCCATGTTCCTGCAGCTCCTTCAGATTCTCGTTGTAGGCTATCTGAACCTTGTGGCACAAGTCGATGATGGTACCCAGATATTCCAGATAGTCCAATTTGTGGTTCACAGCATACTGGATGCAACGGTTCAGGTTGATGGTCAGCACACTCTTTGAGCCTGTACTAACGCCACCGGCTCCCAAAGTGTATGAGAAACCATTGTCGGTAATCTCATTGCGTAGACGACAGCAGCTCGACAGCGAGTCGGCATTGTCGCTCATATAGGTGAAGAAAGAGTGTCCTTCTGCATACATCTCGGCAGTGAAGTCGCCCCACTCTTCGTCAAGGCAGTTGCCGTCTTTGTCGGTAAGCAATGCCATGGTCTCCACAGGGAAGGTGAGCATAGTCTTTGTACGCTCCTTGTTGAACCACTTCATGAAACGCTTCTGCAGCCAGGACAGGCTTTCCCAGTCGGGCTGAGTGCCGTCGGGGAAGTAGAACTCGCCGAAGATGCTCTTGAAATAGTACTTGTCGTAGTAGGCCACGTTCCAGAACACAGCCTGATAGTTGCGTGCGCCAGTAGGCTGGTTTAAGGTATATACAATCTGCTCAAAGTAGTCGGTGATTACCTTGTCCAGTGTGCGGTGCTTGTTGGAGAGATCCACCACTTTGTCGGCATCTTTCCAGTAGTCTGTTCCGAATTCCTTGCCAATGAAGTAGTTCATGTACATCAGGAATTCCGGTGTGGCGCAAGCTCCGCTCAGCATCGAGCTGACCATGAACACCATGTTCACGAAACCGCCGCAGTATGACTTCAGGTTGGTGGGAGCGGTAGAGTTGCCGCCGATGGATAGTGTTCCGCCAATGAGCCAGGGGTACATGGTGATAGAGGCACAGTAGTTGGCCAGTGATGTCTCGTCGTTCTTATATATAAAGTGGTGGGTCAGTTTGTCAATATATTCGTCGGCCAACTGCTTGCCATACATTTTCTTGATACGTTCTGTCAGCAAACGGCGGTTCAAACGGATGAAGTTTGACTTTGGAAGTTCACCAATGAGTGTGGCAATGTTTTTGTGCTCAACGTTGGCGTTGGCATCATATTTTGAGCCAGTGGCAGCGTTCACTGATTCCATGTACTCTGAAAGGAACATCATCTTTTCCAGTGTCTCACGGTCTTCTGTATGTTCCTGACGATAAAGAATGAACGACTTGGCTACTTTAAAGAAGCCTTCGCGCATCAGCGCCTCCTCTACCTGGTTCTGAATATCCTCAACCTTGATACCTTCGTGGATATCCAAGTGGCTCAGGATTTTCGAGATTGTGCCCAAGTCGGAGGGTTCGTCAACACTCTGGAATGCCTTGATGATGGCATTCATAATTTTGTCAAGCGAGAAGCGATCTTTTGATCCATCGCGCTTAGTGATGGTGAAATTCTTAATTTCCATTGTTATAGTTTGCTACTGTCTTATTTTTTTTTAGAGCTATTTTTTAGGTCTTAGGTTGTCTGTTTTGGAAAACTTTTTTGGTTTTGGTTTTGAAAAAGTTTTCCAAAATGGGTAACTTTTTCGTTTGCAAAGTTACAAAAATAATTCGTTCTTGTTATATTTATGACTCAAAATTTTGTGTTAATAAGTATAAAATGTGTAACAGAAAAATTTGATAGAATACAACTTGTATTTTTATGAAATAATACTTATTGTTTTGCACTGTTATAGCTGTTGTTTTCCGTCTTTGCAGGAATACCCTTACAATAAATTATAGCTATAATTGTGAAGATTATAGCTAAAATTTGAGAAATTATAGCTATAATTATACGTAAAACATGTTCTGTTAATCATAAATTGCTTAACTTTGCGCTTTAAATTCTTATTAATATGACTAAGAACATTTTTCTTTTTGCATTGCTGTCCTTGCCTATTTCGGCATTTTCACAGCAGAAGACAGAGGTCAACCGTTTTAATCTTACAGGTCCCTATGCAGTCTCTACTCCATTTGTTTCTGATAGTGTTGATGTAAAGGGACAAAAGTTTGACGAAGGTTCCTTATTGAATACACTTGGACTGAACGAGACGACTCAATCATCTGTTTGGGAATCGCCCCTGTTGCCCTCACTTCCCGATACGAAGAGTGTGGGCGTGTTGAGTTTCTTTCTGAACAACTCCAGCTATCAGACGATGAAGATGGAAGTAAAGGGTCCGAAGCATTACAAGGTGTTCGTTGATGGTGTTGAGGCTGGCGGCGAACTGAAGCTTTCGCCCGATCATCACACCGTGGCCATCAAATTCCTGGCAGAACCTAAAGATACCGATTCGGTAAAAGTTGTGTTGGATGCCCAGCAGGCTGTTGACTATACCCTTAGCAAGAAACACCCCTACATGGTTCACGATTTGACCGACGGGCGTCGTGTACGTAATATCTCGCTTTCGGCTGATGGTACCGTTGCGCTGCTCGTTTTTCAGACCACTGAACGTGGGGGAAAAGACCGTTGGGAATATGAATTGCGTGATGTGAAAACGCAACAGTTGTTGGGACGCCCGTCACAGAATGTTCGTTGGCTGCCTCGCGCGTGTGCATATATAGAAGAGGTGTGGGAAGCCGACAAACGAGTGCTCTATAGAGTTGATGCCCGTAGCGGTGAGCGTACTCGTATGGCTTATGATCTGCCTCGTGGCGGCTATACCGTCAGTCCCACTGAGGAGTTTCTCATCATATCGTCCGAGGATGAAGGACCGAAAGAAGATGAAGAGGTGTTCCAGGTGTTGGAGATGGACGACCGTCAGCCCGGATGGCGCAATCGCGGCTATTTGACCTACTACGATTTGAAGTCGGGCATTAGCCAGCGCATCACCTTCGGTCATCGTGGTCAGTATCTGCTTGATATCTCGCAGGATGGCACCAAACTGCTTGTCGGCACCTCACGCTCGCGCCTTGAGAAACGCCCCACTACCGTTACCGACTATCTGGTGATGGAGGTAGGCACGTGGAAGGTCGATACCCTGCTGGCAGCTGCCGAATTTCTGGGTGGTGCCACTTTCTCTGCCGATGCTAAGCAAGTGCTTTTTACCGGTAATCCCGAGGCTTTCAACCGTATAGGTTGTCAGTTGCCAGAGAGTATTACACCCAGTATGACCGAAAACGAGTTGTTCCTCTATGATATTGCTTCAAAGAAGGTCACTCCTCTCACCAAGGATTTCGATCCATCGGTGAGCAATGTTGACTGGTCGCGCACGGATGGCATGATTTATTTCACAGCCGAGAATCGTGACTTTGTTCATCTCTATCAACTCAATCCGGCCAATGGTCAGATAGTACGTCTTGAGACCAACGGCGACAATGTCTATCGTATGGATTTAGCTGCTCAAAGCCGTGTACTGGCCTATCTCAGCTACGAGACCTTGGCTCCTGCCTCTGCCTATGTGGCCTATATCCATGCTAAGCCCGGAAAGACAGCCATGAAGCAAGTGCGTTTCTTTGATGGAAAGACAGTGTTGGGCGATGCTGAGCTGGGCACCTGTGAGGATTGGAACTTCGTCAATTCAAAAGGCGACACCGTCTATGGCCGTCTGTACCTGCCGAAAGATTTCGATGCTTCAAAGAAGTATCCGATGATTGTGTACTATTACGGTGGCTGTTCGCCCACCAGTCGCTATTTTGAGTCACCTTATGCTCCACAGTATTGGAACTCACTGGGCTATGTGGCATACATCATTCAACCCAGTGGCGCTACAGGCTTCGGTCAGGATTGGGCCTCGCGCCATGTGAATACTGCCGGTGGAGCTCCCGTGAATGGGGTAGTGCCTGGCGGAACCCCTGCTGGCGATATTATTGAGGGAACGAAGAAAATCTGTGAGACTCATCCCTTCATCAACAAAGAAAAAATCGGTTGTATGGGCGCTTCCTATGGTGGCTTTATGACACAGTATCTGCAAACCGTTACCGACATCTTTGCCGCTGCTGTTTCTCATGCCGGTATTGCCAATCATACCAGCTATTGGGGTGAGGGCTACTGGGGATATAACTATAGCGAGGTGAGCATGGCCAACAGCTATCCTTGGAGCCATCGCCAGTTATACGTAGAACAGTCGCCTCTGTTCAATGCCGACAAGATTCATACTCCCTTGTTGCTGTTGCATGGCACCGACGATACCAACGTGCCCATCGTAGAGAGTCTGCAGATGTTTACAGCCTTGAAACTCCTGGGACGTGAGGTGGCTTTGGTAGAAGTGAAGGGGCAGAACCACCACATCACCGACTATAAGAAACGTGAGAAATGGCTGGCTACACAGATGGCATGGTTTCAGAAGTGGTTAAAAGATGATTCTTCATGGTGGGATGCGCTCTATCCGAAGAAGAATCTCTAAAGCGTAAGAATACTTTTACTTTGATACTGAAATAAATTTTGGCCAAAATTCTCGCAATTTTGGCCATTATTTCTAAAATTTTGGCCAAAATTTGTTTCAGTATATTTTTTTAGTCGTAACTTTGCAGCGTGAAAAGAAACGCAAGACGACATATTTCGGCTGTGGTTCTATTGGCAGTCTATCTGTCAATGGTACTCTTGGCGTCTTTTCATGTCCATCCTACTAGTTTGAACATAGTTGACGATTGTGAGATGTGCGTGAACCATCAGGCTCATGGTGGTCATCTCACGTCGGGTGACAGCGGACAGCATGTTTGTCTGCTCTGTCAGTTTCTTACATTCAACTATTTGGCTGTAGCCGTTGCTGCGGTCGTGTTCATACTCACAAAAACTCCTTTGTATCGTGCCGCCTTTTGTGCCGCTATCCAACTGCGTTCAAGAGGCATCATCGGTCTGCGTGCGCCTCCTTCGTTCTTTCTTTAAATGATGATTTAGGAAATAACGAAAAAGGCAATACATGATATCACTATTATGCTTTGCTGCCATATTGTCGATGCATGAACCTGCTGACACTACTGTTACCATACAGGATGTGGAGGTAAGGGGTACAGCACGTCAACGGCAGCAAATGAAAACCTCACAGAACAGTGTTCAGGTGGGGCATGAGTATTTGGAAGATAATTTTTCAGGCTCACTGATGCAGACCTTGGAAGGTATTCCAGGCGTGAAAGCGATGACCATCGGTTCGGGCATGTCGAAACCAACCATTCGCGGATTGGGCTTCAACCGTATGGCTGTTGCTGAAGACGGTGTGAAGCACGAGGGACAGCAGTGGGGCGACGACCACGGACTGGAGATAGACCAGTTTGCAGTGGACCGTGTGGAAGTGGTGAAAGGACCAGCGGCCCTCCTTCATGGCAGCGATGCCATCGGGGGGGTGCTCAATCTCTTTACCAATCATGTGCCCCTACAGCCGTTTGAGGGCGCCGTTCAACTTTTTGGCCGTTCCAACAACGAGCAGTTGGGTGTCTCGGCCAAGGTGGGCGGGCGACACGGAAAGTTCTTCTACCGTGCTCATGCCACTTTTATAGACTATGCCGACTACAAGGTCCCTACCGACAGTATTCAGTATTATTCCTATTGGATAAGGTTGAAGGACGGCCGACTGCGCAATACTGCCGGAAAAGAACGTGACGGAAGTGTGATGGTGGGCTTTGCCGGCTATAACTTCCATACCGATCTGCGTATCTCGGACAGTTACTCGAAGAGTGGATTCTTTGCCAATGCACATGGATTGGAAGTGCGCCTTTCTGGCATAGACTACGACTCCTCGCGTCGGGATATCGACCTGCCCTATCAGTGGGTGAACCACCTGAAAGTGCTCAGTCATACGTCGTGGTCGGAAGCTGATGGCTCTATAGAGTTGAACCTTGCCTATCAGAACAACCTGCGTGAGGAATGCTCAGAGCCTGTGTCGCATGGCTATATGCCCAAGCCTGACGGAACTTTGGAGCGTCGGTTTAATAAGAATACCTATTCCGGACAACTGATGATGCGCCATTCTTTAGGCAGTGACCATGAATTGCAGGCCGGAGTGAGTGCTGAATATCAGCACAACCGCCGTTCCGGTTGGGGATTTATTATTCCTGACTTCGAGCAACTGGCTATGGGCGCCTTTGTCTTTGACCGTTATTCCATTAAAGAAAATCTCATAGTCAATGCCGGTGTTCGATATGACCATGCCCGCACGCAGATACACTCGTATAACGACTGGTATCTGACACCAAGTCTCACCCTCAACCCCTCTCAGAAGGGAGAAGGGAGTGAACACCCTGGCATGGCCTACAAGCAGCGCTCCTCGGAACAGGATCGCCGCTTCAACAGTCTTACCTGGTCGGCCGGTGTCAACTGGCAATTAGGTGAATGGGTGTTGAAAACGAATGTAGGAAAGAGTTTCCGTGTGCCTATTCCAAAGGAATTGGGTGCCGATGGTGTAAACTACCATATCTTCCGTTATGAGCAAGGCAATGCTGGTCTTGACCCGGAAGAGAGTTATCAGGTCGATGCTGGTATCAGTTGGAGTCACAACGGTCTGAGTGTGCAGTTTGAGCCCTACGTGAACTATTTCCCCAACTATATCTATCTGAACCCGACATCGCAGTTCGTAGAGGGCTTGCAACTCTATTATTATACGCAGGCGGAAGTGCTGCGATACGGTTTTGAGGCTGAGTTGAACTATGAGTTGAATAGCCATTGGGAGGCAGGCATAAAAGGGGAATACCTATATGCCGAACAGCAGTCGGGCGAGAAAAAAGGCTATTCGCTGCCTTTCTCTACACCTTGGTCTGTTGATGCCGACATTAAATATAAGTTTGTACGCGTACCTTTTATTAATTATAGGAACGGCCGTACTGTTAAAATAAAGGACGGTAGGGTTGTTGACTATCAGAGGCTACGTGCTCAGGGATTCGTCGGGTTAAACTTCCATCTCGTAGGCCGACAGGATAATATCGTGCCTCCCGAGAGTCCAACCGGCGGATTCTTTACGCTGAATCTCTCTGCAGGCAAACGCTTTTCGCTTACGCCTGATGCCGTGCTCAAGATTGCCCTTCATGCCGACAATCTGCTGAACACGCGCTACTACGATCATACTAGCTACTATCGGCTGATTGACGTGCCAGAGCCTGGCCGCAATTTCTCGCTGATGGTAGGAATTGAATTTTAATAAAACCCCTCATAAAGGGAATACATCAATCATTATGAAAAAGAATATATTGTTGAGCCTGATGATGGCTCTTGTAAGTGCAGTCGTTTTAAGTCTTGTGGCTTGTGACAATGACAGCGATGATAATACAAAGGATACTACTAAACCCACTATCCTAACTACTGGTAGTGAAGCCAGTGTGGTGAACCCAATCAACTGTCAGTTGTATCAGCGTGGTGACACGATTCACTTCTTCTACGTGTTTGAAGATGATGTAGAATTGGGAAATTTCAATATCGAGATTCATGACAACAGTGACCATCATAGTCATAGTACTGAGAGTGATGACCATGATCATGAAGGAGGAGAATGCTCACACGATGAGGACCATGAACACGATGTTGATGAGCATCATCATGAAACAGAAAAGCACTGGGTGTACAATCAGGATTTCCAGATTCCTGCCGGTCAGCGCCGTTATGAGGCTCGTGTAGATATTCCCATCCCCACAGACATTGCCGAGGGTGACTATCATTTCATGATACGAGTAACCGACCGTGCTGGTTGGATGCAGTTGAAAACCATTGCTATCATTGTTGAAGAATAAGTATGATAAAGACAACTCTATTGTTTTTGGGGATATTGCTTTCTGCCATAAATATGTCGGCACACGAGTGGAAACTGGTGTGGAGCGATGAGTTTGATGGTTGCGGCCAACCCGATTCGCTGTCGTGGAACTTTGAGGAAGGGTTTGTGCGCAATCATGAGGCACAGTGGTATCAGCGAGAGAATGCCTGGCAGGAAGACGGGAAACTTGTCATAGAGGCTCGTCGCGAGCATCGTCCCAATCCTACCTATCGGGCTGGCAGTCGCCATTGGGGACAGCAACGTGAGCATATTGAATACACATCCTCCTGTGTGACAACGGCAGGCAAGCGCCAGTTCCTCTATGGGAGGATGGAGGTGTGTGCCCGCATTCCTACAGCTGAAGGAGCATGGCCGGCCATTTGGACACTGGGCAGCGGGATGGAGTGGCCATCGTGTGGCGAGATTGACCAGATGGAATTCTATCGTATTGATGGTCAGCCCCATATCCTGGCCAATGTGGCGTGGGGAAATGATCGTCACCATTCGGCAGTGTGGAACAGTAGGAAGATTCCCTTCACCCATTTTGCCGATCGGGATTCTGACTGGGAAAAGCATTTCCACGTGTGGCGCATGGACTGGGACACACTGTCTATCCGTCTATATCTCGACGATGAACTGCTCAACGAAGTACTTTTGTCTGAAACGGTCAATGGTGAGGTAGGGCAGTACTCCAATCCTTTCACCAAACCGCAGTATATCCTGCTCAATCTGGCTCTTGGAGGGGATAACGGCGGGCCCATTGATGATGAGGCTTTCCCTATGCGTTATGAGATAGACTATGTGCGAATTTATCAAAAAGAGTGATAAAGGAGATTGTCTGAATGTCAAAATGAAAGCAAATCAACAAAAATACTGTCATTTTGTGAAATAAATAGAAGAAAAACTTGTGTGTTGGTAAATTATTGCTACCTTTGCACGGAAAATTTAGACAATAAGTATTTTCGCAATGAGTAAACTGATTGAACCAATCAACTATCATCGTCTGCTGGACACCAAGCAGACGGAACAGGGTATCAAGCTGATTAAAGAATTTTTCCAGCAGAACCTTTCTACCGAACTGCGCCTTCGTCGTGTCACAGCCCCGCTGTTTGTGTTGCAAGGACTGGGCATCAACGACGATCTGAATGGTGTGGAGCGTGCCGTAACCTTTCCTATCAAGGACTTGGGTGATGCGCGTGCTGAAGTGGTACATTCGCTGGCAAAGTGGAAACGCCTGTCGCTGGCCGAGTATGAGATAGAACCAGGTTATGGCGTCTATACCGATATGAATGCTATTCGTGCTGACGAGGAATTGGACAATCTGCACTCACTTTATGTTGACCAATGGGACTGGGAAGCAGTGATTCGTCGTGAAGACCGTACGTTGGCCTATCTGAAGAATATTGTGGAGCGTATCTATGCTGCCATCCGCCGCACAGAATATCTGGTGTGCGAGACCTATGCACAGATAAAACCTTTCCTGCCAGAGAAAATCCATTTTATTCATGCCGAGGAACTGTTGCAACTCTATCCTGACAAGACACCGAAGGAACGCGAAGATGCTATCTGTAAGAAATATGGTGCCGTATTTATTATAGGTATAGGCGGAAAACTTTCGAATGGTGAGAAACACGATGGTCGTGCTCCTGACTATGACGACTGGTCAACAGTGGCTGAGGACGGTCGTAAGGGCCTGAATGGTGATATCCTTATTTGGTATCCTGTGCTGGGCCGTTCGTTCGAACTTTCGTCAATGGGTATTCGTGTTGACAAAGAGGCGCTACTTCGTCAGTTGAAACTGGAAGGACAGGAAGCTCGTCAGGAACTCTATTTCCACCAGCAATTGCTGAACGACCGTTTGCCCCTGTCTATCGGTGGCGGTATCGGACAGAGTCGTCTGTGTATGGTACTCCTTCAGAAAGCTCATATCGGTGAGATTCAAGCCAGTATCTGGCCTGAAGATATGCGTAAGCAATGCCGGGAATTGGGCATGCCACTCATTTGAAAATACGGCTTAAAATGAAAAGTGATTTCTAAAAATCATTAATAATTTTTCTATCAACTAAGAAATGCGAAAATAAATGTGTATTTTCGCATTTCTTAATTTTTATACAAAATGAACAAACGCCCATTGATACTCATCTCGAACGATGACGGTTTTCAGGCCAAAGGCATCAATAGTCTCGTGGATATGCTCCGCGATATGGCAGATATTCTTGTGTGTGCGCCTGATTCTGCCCGCTCTGGTTTCTCTTGCGCATTTTCCGCTACCACACCGCTCAGACTGAAAAAGCAAAAGGAAGAAACGGGACTGCAGATATGGTCAAGCACCGGAACACCTACCGACTGTGTGAAACAGGCTTTGCATACGCTTTTGGAAGGCCGTAAGCCAGATATGGTGATTGGTGGTATCAATCATGGCGACAATGCTTCGGTGAATACCCACTATAGTGGTACGATGGGCGTAGTGCTTGAAGGGTGTATGAAGAATATACCCTCAGTCGCCTTCTCGTTATGCGATTATACCGAGGATGCCAATTTTGAACCTTTGCGGCCTTATGTACGTATGATTACCGCCAAGGTCCTGGAACAGGGACTTCCTAATGGCGTTTGTCTGAACGTGAACTTTCCCGTGGTGAAGGATGCTGATTTTGCAGGCATGAAGATTTGCCGTATGGGAAAAGGTTCGTGGCTGAATGAGATTACCACCTGTCATCATCCTCGTGGGTATGACTACTACTGGATGGTAGGCCATTATCAGAATGACGAACCAGAAGCTACCGACACTGATCGCTGGGCACTGGCTAATGGCTATGTGGCCATCACGCCAACAAAGATCGATGTAACAGCCTATGAGGCTTTCGATATTCTCAATTCTCAATTCTTGGACAAACCAAGCGGCAAATCCGAGCAGTCAACTCTCAACCCATGAAGTACTATCTTATAGCTGGCGAGGCCTCAGGCGATCTGCATGCCTCTCATTTGATGAAATCGCTGAAAACAGCGGATAGCAATGCTGAATTTCGTTTCTTTGGTGGCGACTTGATGGCTGCCGAAGGTGGCACGATGGTGAAACACTATCGTGAGTTGGCGTATATGGGCTTTGTGCCAGTGCTACTGCATCTGCCTACCATTCTTCGTAATATGAAGATGTGTAAACAGGATATACACGATTGGCAGCCCGATGTGGTGATACTCGTTGACTATCCTGGGTTCAACCTTGATATAGCTAAGTTCCTGAAAGCAAAGACCCAAATACCGGTCTATTACTATATTTCACCTAAGATATGGGCATGGAAAGAATACCGTATTAAGAATATCCGACGTGATATCTCTGAACTATTTTCTATCCTGCCATTTGAGGTCGATTTCTTTGAAGGCAAGCATCATTATCCCATTCATTATGTGGGGAATCCAACTGCCAGTGAGGTGAGCGAATTCCGAAACAGTTATAAGGAGTCTTTCGAGGAATTCTGTGAGAGAAATAATCTGGAGAAAGGGAAACCCGTGATTGCAGTTCTGGCAGGTTCGCGGCGTCAGGAGATAAAAGACAATCTGCCTACTATGTTGCAGGTAGCAGCTGAATTCAAGGACTATCAGCTTGTGATAGCTGGTGCTCCTGGAATAGACGATGACTACTATGCTCAATTCGTCAATATGCATCACTCATCGAGTATCACCTCTCACTTAATCAAGAATCAGACTTATGCGTTGCTTTCTCATGCCCATGCGGCTTTGGTGACCAGTGGTACTGCCACGCTTGAAACGGCCTTGTTCCGGGTTCCGCAAGTGGTGTGCTATAGAACTGTGTTGCCAAAGTTTATTGGGTATATGCGTAAGAAGGTACTGAAGGTGAAATACGTTTCGCTGGTGAATCTTGTAGCCAATCGCGAGGTGGTCACCGAATTGGTGGCCGATGGCTTCACCCCACAGAATATCCGTCAGGAGTTGTCAATGATTCTGGATGGCCCGCATCGCCAAGATATGCTGCAAGGATATGAAGAGGTGGCAAAGGCCCTGGGCACACTGAATGCTCCTGACCAAGCTGCTTACATAATCGTTGAAAAATTGAAGAATAAGTAATAATTTCCCGCTTATTCTTGCGCTTTTTATGTATAATCGTACTTTTTTACCGCTGAAAGTGTTAAAAAAGTACGATTTTTCTTGGAGTGTAATCGATTATTCTTTACATTTGCAAGCAGAAATGTACTAAAAACAGTATAGCCTACTGTCTTTTTGCAATTTTTTGGAGGAAGCAGGAAGTGATTCCTACATAAACCAACATTAATCTTAAAAAACAAAAAACATGAAAAAAAAGTTCTTTGCCCCTGTGGTGGCAATTTGTGCACTGACAGTAGTGTCATGTACACAGTCCGATGAATCGGAGATTGCACTGAGTGTTCAAACTGAACAAAATCCTTATGCTGAAGAATTCGCTAAACTGAATTCGAGCATTGATGATTTTAATGTTGCCTATTTTGAAGCCAATGGAGGCTTGGTGACACGTTCTAATCCTACATTTAATTTTAGTTCCGTGATGACCTCTGGTGCCATTGGTGCTGTAGTAGGAGCAAAAGAAGGTTCGTTGAGTGCTGGTATCAGCGCTGCCGGATTCTCTATTGTTGTTGGTTATATTCCTTCTTACCCTGGTATTAAGAGAGCAGCTCCAGTTACATCGGGAGTTTTGGAGAATACTGTTTTCCAGAATAGCAACGTGAGCGCTTCTACAGATAGCGTAGGTTTCTATCACAATGCAATTATGCTAGAAGCCAAGAAACAGCATCCTGATGTGATTGCCAACCCTGCTTTGTGTACCCAGAAATTCTTAACCGACGATCTCTTTGAGTGTGCTACACAGACTCAGATTGAGGACTTTGGTGATGTTGACGTTCTTGCACGTCTGCAATATGCTGTTACTCCCGTGCTTTCAAATACTTTCTCTATTGCTCAGTCGTCAAACTCTTCTGAACAGTTCCTGGCTCAGGTTATGAGTGCTTATCCTGAGAAGAGCGCTGAGTTTGCTTTGATTAAGCAGTTCATAGATAATCTGGATCTTGTAGAACTGTCAGCTTTGAATGCTCACGATTATGCACAACAGATTCTGAACCTGGTTAATGCTTCTGAACTTCCTCAGAACATTAAGGATGCTTTGATAGCAGGTATAGAAGTTAGCTTTGCCAGCTATGAGCTATGGAATTCTGGTGTTATGAGCGTAGAAGAATAAAGATACTTATACAACGCTAAGAATAGATAAATAATAAGACAGCTTTATTCGTCTAGTACCGGAAAACATAAAATGAGGATGCGTCATCAGACGCATCCTCATATTTGTTTTTTAGCGTTCAATTTCCGTATGCTAAAAAGATATAGGAAGTTTTACTGCTGAATTTAGAAGAGCGAGAGTGTGTAGAGATAGACAACGGCTGCAGGAATGGCGAGCAGTGACGAGTCGAAACGATCCAGCATACCACCATGTCCGGGCAGAATGTTTCCGCTGTCCTTGATGCCAAGAGTGCGCTTAAACAGGCTCTCTATCAGGTCGCCCCATGTGCCAAAGATAACAACAGTGAGTCCCAGGCCAGCCCATTCAAGAGCGTTGAGTCCTAAATCGTTCATACCATATTGATTGGTGAGATACCACACACCTACGGCAAATGCCATTACAAGGATGCCTCCACCAATACTTCCTTCCCATGATTTTCCCGGTGATACGCGTGGAAACAACTTGTGGCGTCCCAGCAGCGAACCGCAAAGATAGGCGCCCGAATCGTTAACCCATAGAAAAACGAATACTGCAAGCGGAGCCACAAACGTGTATTGAATGGCTGTTCCATTACTTTGGAAAGCCAAAACGTTGAGCAGAGAGAAGGGTAGGGCAACATACACCTGCGACATCATCGTGTAGGCCCAGTTGTTGATGGGATCTTCGGCCTTCAAGTAGAGTTCGGCCACCAACAGATAGATAATGCTCACCAGATAAGGGATGAACACGCTTGAAGGAGTAATACCGCTGTTATATCCAGCCATAGCTAGGAACAGGTAAACTCCGGCAACAGTACAGATGAAACGGTTGATGGTAGTCTTTGGACGGTCGTTTACCAGTCCTGCAAACTCCCAGATGGTCATACCTGTAACCAATGCAAAGAGCATTACCATTGCTCTGGGATTTAAGAAACCAACAACGATGGCGGCAACGAAGAAGATGCCTGTGATAGTTCTGACAATAAAGTTTTTCATACGGTTTCCTTTTCTGTCTCCGAAGAGGCTGTGTTAGATTCTGGTTTATTTTCATTGTCCTCTTCCTTAGTGGCTCCTTCGGGAGTGGGAAGAGCAGCATTCTTTTCATCGCGTTCCTTCAACATGCGCTCGGCATCAGCACGCATCTGGGCTTCCAACAGTTCTTCAGCACGACTGATCCAAGGGCGTTTTCCGAAAATCTTCTCAACATCCTCGGCAAATATCACCTCACGCTCTATGAGCAACTGTGCCAATTGAGCGTGTCCTTCAGCATGTTCAGTCAGAATCTTCTTGGCACGGTCGTACTGTTCGCTGATCATCTTGCGCACCTCTTCGTCAATCAGTTTTGCGGTGGTCTCTGAGTAAGGACGCTGGAACTGATACTCCATGTTGTTATAATAGCAGAGGTTGGGCAGCTGATCGCTCATACCAGCATAAGCCACCATGCCGTAAGCCTGTTTGGTAGTACGCTCCAAGTCGTTCATAGCTCCAGTAGAAATATGGCCGATGAACAATTCCTCAGCCGCACGTCCGCCCAGAAGAGAGCACATTTCGTCGAGCATGGCCTCCTTTGTTTGCAGTACGCGCTCTTCTGGCAGATACCATGCAGCGCCTAGAGCCTGTCCGCGGGGTACGATAGACACTTTCACCAATGGGTTTGCAAACTCTGTGAACCAAGAAATAGTGGCATGACCAGCTTCGTGAATAGCAATCGACTTCTTCTCGGCTTCCGTCATCACCTTTGTCTTCTTCTCCAATCCGCCAATGATACGGTCCACTGCATCCAGGAAATCTTGCTTCTTTACGGTAGGACTGTTGTGACGTGCTGCAATCAAGGCTGCTTCGTTACATACATTGGCAATGTCGGCACCAGAGAATCCAGG
The DNA here is from genome assembly GCF_022024015.1 of Prevotella sp. E9-3. Lineage (NCBI taxonomy): Bacteria > Pseudomonadati > Bacteroidota > Bacteroidia > Bacteroidales > Prevotellaceae > Prevotella > Prevotella sp. E9-3. The sequence continues at coordinate 2,967,283 of NZ_CP091786.1, read as the reverse complement.
AGTCTGACGAGCCAGGAAGTCTATATCCACGCTCTCATCTATCTTGATAGGTTTCAGATGAACAGCAAAAACCTCTTTGCGCTCGTTCAAATCGGGAAGGTCAACATGAATCTGTCGATCGAAACGACCAGCACGCAGCAGGGCTGAGTCGAGCATGTCGGCACGGTTTGTAGCAGCGAGAATGATCACACCGCTGTTAGTGCCGAAGCCATCCATCTCTGTGAGCAGAGCGTTCAGTGTATTCTCACGCTCGTCGTTGCCACCCATAGCAGGATTCTTCGAACGGGCACGTCCTACGGCATCAATCTCGTCAATGAAAATGATGCAGGGCGATTTCTCCTTGGCTTGAGCAAAGAGGTCACGAACACGTGAAGCACCCACACCAACGAACATTTCTACGAAGTCTGAACCAGACATAGAGAAGAAAGGCACGCCTGCCTCACCGGCTACAGCTTTAGCCAGCAATGTCTTACCCGTTCCCGGAGGACCTACAAGCAGTGCACCCTTAGGAATTTTTCCACCCAGTTCAGTATATTTCTGTGGGTTTTTCAGGAATTCTACAATCTCCTGAATCTCCTGCTTTGCACCAGCCTGACCGGCCACATCCTTAAAGGTAATGCCCAGTTCGCCGCCCTTTTCGTACATTTTGGCGCGGCTCTTGCCTACATTGAAGATACCTCCAGCACCTCCAATTCCAGAGCCTCCGCTCATGAAACGCATCACCACCATCCATACAACGATGATGATGACAAAGGGAAATACGCTCCAGAACAGGTTACTGATGAAACTATTGCCATGATTAGCCTCAAAGCTTAGTTTGCCGGTAAACTTTTCTTCCGAACGTTTCTGTTCAACAAACGACTCAAGTTTCTCGAGCGATCCTATCTCAACTGTAACAAAAGGATCGTTACCTACCTGATCGGCCCCTTTCTTGAATACATCGCGGATATTCTCGGGCTTCACATACATTTTCACTGTTCCCTGCGACTTGTCAACTACAAGCCGTTTGGCATAGCCGCGATCCATGTAAGTTTGAAAGTCGGTGTACGATGCCTCGGAATTTGGCTGAGCCTGAATGCCGTCGTTGTCATTGTTGAACCAGAGGCCGAGAAGCATGGCAATAACTAGAAAGTAAATCCAGCTCATGTTGAACCGGGGCATATTCATTTTCGGCCTCTTGCCGTTAGAATTATTATTTTTATTGTTCCTTTCCATTATTTTCTGTGATGAAAAATTAATCCAAGTCGGGTATATACTCGATGGGGGCATCTTCCCAGAGATGTTCCAAGTCGTAATATTCGCGTACATCTGGCAAGAATACGTGTACCAGCACGTCTGTATAGTCCATTGCCACCCACTGTGCGTTTTCCAGTCCTACTACATGGGCGGGCTTTTCCTTCAGCTCTATACGCACCATGTCGGTCACCGAGTCGGTGATGGCTTCCACTTGAGTAGGCGAGTTGCCCTGACAAATAACGAAGTATCTACATATCGTGCCGTCAATACCGTTCAGGTCGGCTACTACGATGTTTGAACCTTTTTTCTCCTGTATTCCCTTGATAATTGTTTGAACTAAGTTCTTTGCTTGTTCCATTCAGTCTTATCTAAATTTTTTTTTGTTTATATATAAAATAGATATTATTTAAATATGGTGCAAAGATACGCAGATTTCTCGTAATTGCAGTTGAAAGAGCGTTTTTTTTGTGCATTTTAATAAAAAAGTGACGAAAAGTTTTGGAGGTTTACAAAAAAGTCGTACCTTTGCAACCGCAAAACGAAAAGAGTTCGTTTGAGTATTAAACATTGGGGTATGGTGTAATGGTAACACTGCAGATTCTGGTCCTGCCTTTCCTGGTTCGAGTCCGGGTACCCCAACAGAAGAGAGCTTCCGCTGAACGGAAGCTTTTTTTGTAGCAATAAAATATCTGTTTATAAACAAATCCCCATTTACGTAGTATTTACTAAGATGAAGCAAGTTAGACCCAAGAAGAATCTCGGTCAGCATTTCTTGACCGACCTGTCGATAGCTCGTCGTATAGCTGACACTGTTGATGCCTGTCCTGATATTCCTGTTTTGGAGGTTGGACCTGGTATGGGTGTAATGACGCAGTACTTAGTAGAGAAACCGCGTCCGTTGCGTGTGGTTGAAATAGACCGTGAGTCGGTGGATTATCTCAACAACACTTTGTTTAAGGATGTTCAGGAGAATAATCCTATTATTGAAGGCGATTTCCTCCGTATGGATCTTCGAACTTTGTTTGATGGTGGGCAGTTTGTGCTCACGGGCAATTATCCATACGACATCTCTTCCCAGATATTTTTCAAGATGCTTGACAATCGTGACCTTATTCCCTGTTGTACTGGAATGATTCAGCGTGAGGTCGCTCTTCGCATGGCATCCCAGCCAGGCAATAAGCAGTATGGCATTCTTTCCGTCTTGACTCAGGCGTGGTATAATGTTGAGTATCTGTTTACTGTCGAGCCAGGCGTCTTCAATCCGCCTCCCAAGGTTCAGAGTGCTGTGATTCGCATGATGCGCAACGATGTTCAGCATCTTGGTTGCGACGAGCAGTTGTTCAAAAGAGTAGTGAAAACCGTTTTCAATCAGCGCCGTAAGATGCTGCGTGTATCCTTACGCCAGTTGTTGCCAGCTGATTCCAAGTTGTTTACTACCCATCCCGACTTCCTTACACTTCGTCCCGAACAGCTAAGTATTCAGCAGTTTGTTGAACTCACCAATCTTGTTGACGAGCAGTTGTGTGCGACCACAATCTAACTGTGTTCGCACACAATTGATTGATTTTAGTCAATAATCAATGCTTTTTTTATGAAAAATGGATGGAATGTGATACAACGTTCCAAAAATCGCCGTATCTTTGCATCGTCAAAAGACAAAAATCTTCAATAGAGTAGAAGTTTAAGGTAAAATTGATTGCTGAAGGTATTAGCTCCAAAAAAGGTAACAGAGATTGTTAGGGAGAGCATAGAAAATAGAAATTACAAAACAAAGATTGTTAAACTGAAATTGAATTAAATTTTATCGTTAGTTAATAGGTTTAGTTAGGTAAAGATTGTTAGTAAAATCAGGACAACAGGTATTAGGACTGATAAGGTAAAAGGAAGATTGGATAAGGATAACAATGATGAAGCAGGGGCGTCGTGACGACGCGTACTGCAAGAAGGAGGGGGAAATAGTTGCATAGAAAACCCCTTACTTGGTTTGGTTTAGTTGTAAACAACAAAAGTTGAAAATAAGGTTTTTAGTTATTAATATCGTATGTGAATGCAGCTTGATGGAGTGGTTTTTCCCAAGCTGCAATTTTTTTTGTCTTATTTTCCAAACTGCTATTGATTGTACTTGTCTGAAAAAGAACCAAGCCGTCTATTCCCAGACTATAATTTTTTATTGGCCCATTTTCCTGAGAAGAGACGAATCAGGAAGATGATTCCGCGGAAAGTAAGGTCGATGGCCATTGCCGTCCACACACCGCGCAACCCGTAGCGAGGGGCCATCCAGGCAGCCAGCGTAAGGCGAACACCCCACATAGACGATAGGCTCATGATGGCAGGCACCAGTGTGTCGCCAGCTCCGATGAAGATACCGTTGCACACGATAGTGGCTGCAAACATCGGTTCTGCCCATGCCTCAATGCGCAGAGCCTGTGTACCTTCGGCAATAATGGCTTCTACAGGACTCATGATAGCCATCAGTTCGGGGGCAAACACATACATGAGTATGCCCATGAAGGTCATGACACTGATGCCCAATCCCACTGACATATAGGCAAACGAGCGTGTCAGCAGTCGTTGTCCTGCTCCTATGCCTTGTCCCACCAGCGTGGTGGCAGCTTCGGCGATGCCATAGCCCGGCATGTAGCAAAGGCTCTCTACGGTGATGGCAAACGAATTGGCGGCAATGGCAATATTGCCCAGTGGCGCAACAATCATCGTGCTCACTATCTGGGCACTGCCCATCAGCAAGTGTTGGAATCCCATGGGTGCACCAATCTTGAAGGCCGTCTGAACCGTTTTCTTCTTCGGGCTAAACATATTCCATTTCTGATGAGGCTTCTCTTCATTTTCGTTCTTGTGGAAAATGGCCAGTCCATTCGACCGCCATAGCAGGAACCATACCATCATGCAAGCCGTTATCAGAAAGGCAATTAGCGATCCGAGTGCAGCGCCCAGTACTCCTAGTCCGAATATAAAGATGAACATGAAGTTGAAGCATACGTCAAGAACGCACATCATGATGTTCAGCATGCTTGGAATCTTCATGTTGCCCGAACATTTCAGCATCGAACCAGCCAGCGATTCCAGTTGGAAGAAGGGTACAGAGACCCCGAACACGGCGAAATAGAGCGTGGCATCGTGAGCAATATCGGCTCCACCGCCCAGCCAGTAGGGTAGGAACGGACTGATACCTACGGCAGTCAGCATCAGCAGCATACTCCAGATGCCACAGCAGATGAGCGACTGTCGCAACACATTGCGCGCATTGTCGAAGTCGTTGGCACCTATATAGTGGGCCACCTGAACCGAGAATCCCATTGAGGTAGCACTTACCAGTCCGCCAAACAGCCATAGCGTACTCTCCACCAGTCCTATTGCCGCCGACTGTTGGGCACCCAGATGTCCCACCATCGAAGCATCGATGAAGAACATGATGGTGCTGGATATTTGAGCCAGAATACTTGGAATACTAAGTCTTACAATCAGGCGCAGCCTCTCGGCTTGTGTCATTTCCCGTCCTTCGCGTATGTAAGCTAATAAGTCTGTCTTTTCGCTATTTGCCATTCTGGGTGCAAAGTTAGGAAGATTTGCCGACAGTACCAATTTTTATGGGTGAAAGTGTGCTAATTCCATTATTTTTCGTACATTTGCACGCATACAATCAATTATCATCCTAATTATGAAACGAATAAACCTTTTTTTACTCCTTTCCCTGTTAGCCTTGAGCGCAATGGCTCAGACGGCCAGAAAGTTTACCGTCAATCTTACTTCCGATGGCGAGGCCACCCTCACGGCCTATCTTCCTGAACTGCCTTTAGGACGAGCCATTGTCGATTGCCCGGGCGGTGGCTATGCTTTTGTTTCGCTGGCCAATGAAGGTCACGATTGGGCCACCTATTTTAATAGTCAGGGCATAGCCTATTTCGTGCTGAAATATCGCATGCCGAATGGCAATCGTGAAATTCCCATGAGCGATGCCCGTCAGGCCATGCGCATGGTGCGCGATTCTGCTGAGGCGTGGGGCGTTAATCCTCGCGATGTGGGCATCATGGGCTTCTCGGCAGGCGGCCATCTGGCTTCTACCATCTCCAATCATACCGAATGGGCTGAACGTCCCAATTTCACCATACTGTTCTATCCCGTCATTTCCATGAACGAGCGTGAGACCCATGCCGGTTCTTGTAGGAACTTCTTAGGACCAGAAGGTCAGAAAGACGAGAGCCTGGTGAAGAAATTCTCCAATCAGAATGCCGTTCGCCGCCATCTCACCCCTCCTGCCATCATCCTCACCACCAGCGATGACCGTCTGGTGAATCCCGTTACCAATAGTATTGCCTACTATTCGGCTATGCGCCGTGCCGGCAACAACTGTGCTCTCTATGTCTATCCCACCGGTGGCCATGGCTTTGGCATCAATCCCAAGTTCAAGTATCACGACCAGATGCTCTCCGACCTTCGTCAGTGGCTCAGCAATCTGAAGGCACCCTCTTCCGATGCCGTGCGTGTGGCTTGCATCGGTAATAGCATCACCGACGGATCGGGCATTGATATGGCCGACCTCTTTGGCTATCCTGCCCATCTGCAGCATATTTTGGGAAGTGGCTATGATGTCCGCAACTTCGGCGTGGGAGGCCGTACCATGCTGCAGAAAGGTGACCATCCCTACATGAACGAGCAGGCATGGAAAGATGCTCAGGGCTTCCTTCAGACATCCGCTACTGCCACTGCCGAACGTCCCGATGTTGTCATCATCAAGTTGGGAACCAACGATTCCAAACCTCAGAACTGGCAGTATAAAGAAGAGTTCGAGACCGACCTTCAGACCATGATTGATGCCCTCAATCCCCTTCAGCCAGTGCTGAACAAGAAAGGCAAGCCCACCAAGAAGATGAAGCGTGCCGACAGTCCAAAGATCTATCTCTGCACCCCTATTCAGGCTGTAATAGACCGTTGGGGCATCAACGATAAGACCATTTCTGAAGAAGTGATTCCAGCCATTCACCGTGTGGCTGAGAAAAACGGACTCGGCGTTATCGACCTGCACGAGAAGTTCGAGGCCACTCAGGAAGGAATGATGCAGCGCGATGGCATCCATCCTACCGACAAAGGAGCCCGCCGCATGGCTGAGATCATAGCCGAAGAACTGCGTAATATAGTAAAATAAAGGATCATCAAGAGCGCTTACATTATGGAATCCAAGCCCATCACATTCGATACTGTCATCAGGACCACCGTAGGCATCCTCATCATTGTAGGAGTGGTCATGTTGCTCAATAGGCTCAGCTCTGTGCTGCTGCCCTTCTTCGCAGCATGGCTGTTGGCCTATCTGCTGTTTCCGTTGGTCAGGTTCTTCCAGTACACCTGTCGCTTGAAGTTCCGTATTCTCGGAATCATTTGCGCTCTGCTCACCACCACCCTTGTCCTCATAGGATTCTTTTGGCTGGTGGTTCCTCCCATTATCGATGAGGGTGAGCGCATCAAAGACGTGGTGGTGGCCTATTTCCAAGGCAACAGCACCCTGAACAGCATTCCGGGAAAGGTGCAAGACTATGTTCGCGATCATATCAGCGTAGAGCAGTTGCAGGCCATCGTCACACAGGAAGGTTTCATCGAGAGTGTGAAGGAGACCATGCCCAAGGTGTGGAGTGTCATAGCCCAGACATTCAACGTCTTCTCCAGTCTGCTGTCGCTCACTATGATACTCCTCTACACCTTCTTCATCCTTCTCGACTACGAGGAAATCTGCCGAGGCTGGGCCCATCTGCTGCCCCGTCGCTATCGTCGTTTTGCCATACAGTTGGCCAAGGATGTCGAGGATGGCATGAACAAGTATTTCCGCGGTCAGGGCCTCATTGCCTTCTGCGTGGGCGTGTTGTTCAGCATCGGGTTCCTCATCATCGATTTCCCGATGGCCATTCCCTTAGGCATGTTCATCGGTTTGCTGAACATGGTTCCCTATCTGCAGGTGTTGGGCATCGTTCCTACCGTCATCTTTGCTTTGGCCAAGAGTGCCGAGACGGGGCAGAACTTCTGGGTACTCATGCTGATGGCCCTTGCCGTGTTTGCCATTGTCCAGGTGATTCAGGACGCCTTCCTCACGCCCAAGATCATGGGGCGTGTCACAGGACTTAACGCTGCCATCATCCTGTTGTCGCTCTCCGTCTGGGGTTCCCTGTTGGGCATGCTGGGCATGATTATTGCCCTTCCGCTCACCACGCTCCTGCTCAGCTATTATCAGCGTTACGTGGTGAAGAAGTAACCAGACAGTCGGTCTATCTACTCCCTTCCCTCACAGGGAGGGGGGGAGAGCCTCTGAAATGGAGGCTTTTTTTATCCCTCTTTTCTCCTCTTTTTCCATCTTTTTCACTCTTGTTTTTCCCCCTTGTTTTTTCGAAAATCAAGACAAATAAAATTCTCAATCTAGAACGGGAAGACCTTGTTTTTCCCCCTCATTATATGTTCTAATCCTATAGCTTGAAGCGAAAAAACACCACTTTTTCCATTCTTTTCCTACTTTTTCATAGAAAAATGCCTATTTTGGCGCATTTTTTCTTGATAGTATGGAACTGTCTTTGCTGCTATGGTGAAGTAGCATTTATTTTTCACTGCAACTGAATGTCCGCTATACTGCAACTGAATGGTGGTTGCATTACAACTGAATGGTAGTTGCAATGTAATAGAATGGCAGTTGCAATGTAATAGAATGGTGGTTGTAGTATAGTAGAAGTACCATTGCTGCATAATAGAAATACTACAATAGGAGAATAATGAAAGATGTACAATATGTTGATATTCAGACAGTTCTAAAAATGACTAAAACCCTTCAAAACTCGCGTATTTCCGACCAACTTTCCGTTTGGTGAATTTGGCGCGAGTTTTGAGCCCGATAAGCAAGAAAAAAATCGATAAAAAGCGCAGCCGATTGGTGTCTTTTTCAGCAAATCGATAGTTCATGTGGGCTGCTTCATATAAAAACGAATGCAAATCGAAAATATCTTATACGAAAGTTGCCTGATTTGAAAACTTTTTTATAAATTTGCAACCATGAAAGTCGAAAGAACTATATCAGCGTACAAGAACTACTTCAGGGATTTCATCAGTTCACTGACTGAAGCCGAAGCTCGGAAAGTGTTCTACGTTATTGACATGCTGAAGACACAGGAACGAGTCAATGCCAAGTTCGTCAAATACCTGCGCGACGAGATTTTCGAGCTGAGGGCAGAACATGGCGGCAACATCTTCCGGGTGTTTTTCATTTTCGACGATGGCAATGTGGTGATGCTTTTCAATGGATTTCAGAAGAAGTCGCAAAAGACACCGCAGAACGAGATAAACAAGGCAATACAATTAAAAAAGGAATATTATGCAGCAAAGAGATGACATAATGAGCGTTGACGCCATGATGGACGAACGCTATGGAAAGGTGGGAACACCAGAGCGCGAGGCATTCCGCAAGGAGGCTTACGCCTATTGTGTCGGCCAGATTATCAGCGATGCACGGAAGCGCGAGAAGGTCACCCAGCAGGAACTGGCTCAGCGTGTGGGAACCAACAAGTCATATATCTCTCGCATTGAGAACGGCAGCGTGGAGCCAGGTGCAGGTATGTTCCTCAGAATCCTCAGTGCGCTCGGTTTGCGTTTCGAGGTATTGCAGCCTATGGCAATCGGCTGAGAATGATTTGATTTAAAGTTTAACGAAATATTGTACGCCAATGGACAGATAAAAGTACAAACGACATAAAGGAATAGCGTCCACTTACCATCTTGTTTTCCGAAATCGGCAAAATTGAAGAAAGCTACAAGAGTAAAGAGGATGCTCACGTTCGCGTGGGCACATTACTCGTTCAAAGTAGCTTGGGTCATTTGCCGATACCCGGAAAACGTAGACGAAGTGATTGTCCACGTTTCTCTTTTCCCAAATATAGAATAACAATTTAAAATAAATAAGCTTATGAAGTTAAAGCTATTTCAATTTCCACTATTCATCCTAAGTATAATAGCTGTCGTTTCTTGTGGCTCAGATGATGACATAACAGGGGGAGACAACCACAATAATGGTCAAGAGGATATTGCCATATCAAGGTTTTCATTATCAAGAAAATCTGCGATTATTGCAACAGGTGATACAATACATCTTTCGTGTGTGATAACACCTGCAAATGCCACAAACAAAAAAACAATTTGGTTATCACAAGATCCTTCAATTGCGATTGTTTCGTCTGAAGGAATCGTTACAGCTTTGGCAGAAGGTGACTGTGAAATTTCTGTGAAAGTGGAAAGTTATCCTTGGACAGAGAAATGTAAATTACATGTTATAAATCCTGATATATATAAAGCAGTAGATTTAGGATTACCATCAAGAACAAAATGGGGGAGTGTAAATGCTGGATATAATTTAGCTTGGGCTGAGACTGTCTACAAAGATGTATATTATTGGGGATGGTATAAATGGTGTAGTGAGAATATTGGAGATTATAGTATTATTAAATATTGCTCTGAGGACCAACTTAAAGAACTGAAAAACGAAGATGATATAGCTTATATAAATGGAGCACATAAATGGAGGACTCCAACAAAAGAAGAATTCCAAGAATTGATTGATAATTGTACATGGACATACGAAGATCTTTCGTATTATAGTTATTATTGGAATAAACAAGTTGTTGACGGACGATATAAAGTCACTGGCCCCAATGGTAATTGCATTTTCTTTGATTTTGACGGAGAAAGGTATAGTAACTATACGACAAGGCAAGGAGAAATCGGCGTTTATTGGTCCCGTAACATTGCAAATGAAGAACTTGTAAACAACAGCGCTCCAGGTGATGATCCTTATAAGTATGCATGCGTATTGGTTGTAAGTAAAAACTATTACAATATTGAGCCATGGGCAAGATTTTATGGTATTCCAACAAGACCAGTACGAATAGAGGAGAAGTGATGATAGGAATAAACGAAATTCTTATTAGATAGTTTTTGAATACTTTGTGTAATGGAGGAAATAACCGTCTATATTATAGAATCTCTCCATGAGGGTGATTTGCATACTGGTGAGAATCTTCATGACTATCTTCGCCAAAAGGGTGTTGATTATCACGATTATTGTTTTGTGTCTAAATATTTGTCATTATTTGACAAAGAATCTTTTCTTATGGCTCTGCAAGTTATAGCTGAGAATGTTGAGAAATATAATGAAATACCAATTCTACAAATTGAATGTCATGGTGACAGGGAATACCTTCTGCTATCATCTAATGAACATGTAGAATGGGTAGAACTTTTCGATTCTATACGTGTAATAAATGAGAAGTCCAGAAATCGTCTTCTTCTCAACTTGTCTATGTGTAATGGCGAGGCTGTCATAACTGAGATTGATCCCAAGGAAAGAGCCCCTTTTAGAGCCGTAATAGGACCTGAAGGAGAAGCAAAGGCAATTGATTTACAAAATGCGTGGATAAAACTCTATAGCAACTATTATAGTGCTTTGAAAAAAAATGAAGACTTTTATTTATGGAAAATAGCTTCTTCTTGTGGTTTGTTATATTTTAATCAAGAGTTTATTTTCGATGCTCATTTTGACACCCCGAATTTATTTCCAGGAATATTTAAGCGTTGGATATACCAAGAATTAGCCGAATGGTACAGGAAAGAAGGCCCATTAATGCTTGATGTGGATATGTATATTAAATGGAAGGAAAAGGAATTAAGAAAAGTATTTGATAGTTATAGACCATATTACTGTTTTGAAGATACTATTAATATGGAATTGCAGCAAAATGTTTAGGCAAATTTATGAGTTTAAAATTATGGGTCCATAAGAAACAGTTGAAGCAACATTTTCATAAGAATGGTCTATTATCGTAAAACGACACCGCAGTTTGTCGAGGAAGCACAGCGGGTGCATGGGGAAAAATTCGACTATTCGGAAGTCGAGTACGCCAACACCCACACGCCAGTAAGGATTAAGTGCCGACAATGCGGTGTCGTTTTCATGCAGGAGCCTGCAAGCCACCTTGCGGGATGCGGCTGTCCCAAGTGCAGCAAGAAGAAGACTGACAGGAAGATGGGTCAGGAGGCTTTTATTGCAAGAGCAAGGAATGTGCATGGCGACAAGTATGACTACAGTAAGACGGTTTATCAGGACATGCGTTCCAAAATACTGATAGTCTGTCCTCGCCACGGTGAGTTTTGGCAGCGTGCACAGTCGCAAATCTTAGGAAACGGTTGTCCTGAGTGCAAACATGAAAAACATATTGAACGGTTCAAACGCATGATGGAAAGTCTGAAAGAAAAGGAAAGGGACGTTTGGAAGTGGCGCAATTGTCGAAAATTGAAAAATACCCATAAAATAGGTAGTAAACAGACGAAGTGAAAGTGGCTGTAAAGATAATGTTTGGAGAGAGGCCTCTGTAATGTTTGCAGCAGAGCGAGAGTCTAAACTGAATGTTGGGAAAAGGACGTTATTGTAAAACGTTTAACAATTAATGGTAGGATAGGCGAATCTGGCTATTCCTTCAAAAACAAGACATGGATTAGGGTGACTTTCAGACTGCAAATGAGAGAGGGATGGGTTTGATGGGTTTGGTGGGTTTGGTGGGTTTAATGGGTTTATTGGGTTTGATGGGTTTAATGGGTTTGGTGGGGTTAATGGGTTTGTTGGGCTTGGTGGGTTTGATGGGTTTAATTTGATGATTTAATGGGCTTGGCGTGGGAGGAATGGCGTTTCTTTTCATAAATTCTCTTAATATTGTTGGGTTCGTATGGTAATGAGTGGGGCTTTTAGTAAATTTGCATGGCAAAAGGTGGGATATATCTCAATGGCATGATTATGCCACAAGATATAGACTGTGAGTAATCAACTAAATTAAGCAACTATTTAATACCTATGGATGAAAATAAGGAGTTTTTGAGGCAAGATAATAACTACCGTACGTTGAAGGCTTTTCAGAAAGCGGAATGTATCTTTGATGTGACTTATTATTTTGCTAAGACTTTTCTGTCTATTGGTGATCGTACGATTGATCAGATGATTCAGGCAGCACGCTCGGGTAAGCAAAATCTGGCTGAGGGTAATATTGACGGTATTACTTCGCGTGAGATGGAAATGAAACTGACGAACGTGAATCGTGCATCGCTTCATGAGCTATTGTTGGACTATGAGGATTATTTGCGTACGCGAGGTCTGGAGAAATGGGATTTTAATGATCCAAGGTGTGTGAAAACGCGCACTTTCTGTAAGACTCATCTTGATTCTGCCATTTATCGTGAGAAGATTAAGGAGCGTTCCGACGAGACGATTGCGAATATTGCCATTACGCTGATTCATCAGTGTGATGTGCTTATTCGTGGACTCATTGAATGGCAAAAGCGTGACTTTATTGAGAACGGCGGAATAAAAGAGGAAATGTATCGCGCCCGAAAGGAGTGGCAGAAGAAGAATGGGTTTAATGGGCGATGATGGGTTTTGATGGGTTTAATGGGCGATGATGGGTTTTGATGGGGGTAATGGGCGATGATGGGGCTAATGGGTTTAATGGGTTTGATGGGCGTTTTAGGCTCCTGCCCATTAGACCCATTCAGCCCATTATACCTATTCAGATTATTCTGCCCATTAGACCCATTCTGCCCATTAAACCTATTAAAGAAAACTATTCCTTGCCAATCATGTTGTTGACGGCATCGGCAGCATCCTCGTTGAGGTTGATGTTGCGTGTGGTCTTGGCCTCGAAGGTGCCGGCACGCATGATGTCTGCCATATCAACACCTGTAGCTGACTTCAATACATCGAAGGCCTGCTTGATGGCTACGGGAACACCGCCGCTCATTGAGGCGACACCGGCGCCAGTGTCCTGACCACCGCTGTAAACATGAACGTCCTTGATGCTGGCGATGGGTTTGGCCACATTTTCTACTACCTGTGGCAGTACCTCGATCATCATCTGCATCACGGCAGCATTGTTATACTTCTTGTAGGCCTCAGCCTTCTTGTCCATGGCCAGAGCCTCGGCTTCACCTTTCTTCTGAATAGCATAAGCCTCGGCCTCACCCTTGGCCTTGATACCGGCAGCCTCTTGCTCTAAGCGATAACGGGTGGCGTCAGACTCGGCGTTCTGGGCAAGGGCACGCTGTTCGGCCTCGTACTTCTGAGCCTCGGCCACGCGCTTACGCTGCTCCAGGTCGGCGGCAGCATCGCGCTCTACCTTATACTTATCGGCATCGGCCTTCTTCTCAATCTCGGCAGCCAGTTGGTTCTGCTTAATCTCAATCTGTTCGCGAGAGAGGATCTGTTCGCGTTTGGTCTTCTCAATCTCGGCCTCAACGGTCTTGATGTTGATGGTCTTCTGCTGTTCCTGTTGCTGGATAGCGTAGGCAGCATCGGCATCGGCCTGAGCGGTGTCGGCCTGCTGTTTGAGGGCTGCACGCTTCAGGGCCAGTTCGTTGTTCTTGATGGCGATAGCGGTATCGGCATCAACACGGGCATCGTTTGACTCCTTGTCGGCCTTAGACACCTCAATCTTCACGTCGCGCTCGGCAACGGCACGGTTGATGGCAGCGTCTTTCTTGATCTTGGCAGTGTTGTCGGCACCCAGGTCTTTGATAAGTCCCTCACGGTCGGTCACGTTCTGGATGTTGCACGAGATAATCTCGATACCCAGTTTGGCCATATCGGGCTGGGCCTTCTGCATCACCTGGTCGGAGAATCCGTCGCGGTCGGTGTTCAGTGAACGGAGGTCGAGTGTACCGATAATCTCACGCATGTTACCCTGGAGAGAGTCCTGCAACTGGGCAGCAATCTCGATAGGTGTCATGTTCAGGAAGTTCTTGGCAGCCAGTCGGGTGCCATCGTTGTTGGGAGTGACACGAATTTTGGCCACGGCATCTACATCAACGTTGATGAAGTCGTTGGTGGGCACACTCTCTTCGGTCTTGATATCGACAGTGATCTGTCCCAGATAGACGCGGTCCATACGCTCGAAGAAAGGAATCTTGAAGCCACCCGAGCCAATCAGTACACGAGGCTCTTTGCTAAGACCCGAGATGATGAAGGCAAATGAGGGGGGAGCCTTCACATAGGAAATGAAAATGAAAACGACAAGCAAAAGTATGCCTGCTCCAATCCAAAGATAAAGGGGATCTAATTCCATAGCAATTATTGTTTTAAATGGTTAATAATGTATTCTCAAAGTTATGTTTTATTGTTACAAAATTCGGAAAAAACTATTAAACGGCCAAGTAATTCAGCAATATTAACTATAAAATTTGGTGGTTCGATGGCTTCTTTGTAACTTTGTGCGCCAAAAGATAATATAATTAAGGTGTACTTGAAGATGAAGAAACTCATGATAGCAATGCTGATGGCGGTTGGCGTGGCCTTCACCCAACAGGCATGGGCACAGGAAGATTCGACGGCTGTGGCTGACGAGTCGATAGAAACGCTGATAGGCCAGGAGGATATGGCAGCGCTTCAGGATATGTCGATAGGCAACGACGGTTTCCACATGCAACTGAAAACGAAGTTTGTTGAGGGCTCGGTGGGCTTTATGTCGCTGGTGGCCTTTGCGCTGATTCTGGGCCTGGCCCTCTGCATAGAGCGCATCATCTATCTGACGCTGTCGGAGATTAACGCCAAGAAACTGCTGACCGATATTGAGCAGAAGGTGGAAAACAACGATGTGGAAGGCGCGAAGAGCCTGTGCCGGGAAACACGCGGACCGGTGGCCAGTATCTGTTATCAGGGCTTGATGCACATGGACGAGGAGATGGATGTGGTGGAACGCTCCATCGTGAGCTACGGTTCGGTGCAGTCGGCCAAACTGGAGAAAGGCTGTTCGTGGATCACACTGTTCATAGCCATTGCCCCCTCGTTGGGCTTCCTTGGCACAGTGATAGGTATGGTGATGGCCTTCGACCAGATTCAGGAGGCAGGCGATATCAGTCCGACCATTGTGGCCGAAGGCATGAAAGTGGCCTTAATCACCACCATCTTCGGTATTATTGTGGCCTTGATTCTGCAGGTGTTCTATAACTATATACTTTCAAAAATTGAACACCTGACATCACAGATGGAGGAGTCGGCTATTACGCTGCTCGACATCATCATGAAACATAAACTTAATAAGGTATGAGTTTCTATGAGTCGCCTGTGTTTGTAGAACTGTTGTTGGACAGTATCTACATTCTGTTAGCAATGGCTGTGATGCTGACGGGATGGTCGGCCGTGCGCTCTGTCCGCATGCGCAAAGGACAGCATGAGGGCGGTGGCGTACCGGTGCGTGGCATAGCCTGGGGCGTTTTTGCGCTGCTGGTGCTGACGCTTGGCGCAACGGCTCTGTTGGCCGATGTGTCGCCCATGACCATCAACGGACATCTGTACGATAACACCACATGGCTGAGAGTGAGTGACATGCTGATTAATACATCGGCTGTGCTGATGCTGGTGGCCATTATCTGTCTGATAGTGGGCTATACCGGTGTGGTTCGCAAGTATATGAAATAAGTCAAAAAGTTTTTTCTGTTCGCTATGTTCTCACGTCCCAAAAGAAGAGTTCCCGGGTTGAACACCACCTCAACAGCAGACATATCGTTTATGCTGCTCATCTTCTTTTTGGTGACCTCGTCAATGGATTCGGACAAAGGACTGGCGCGCCAGTTGCCTCCTCCGCAGAACGAACAGGTGGAACAAGAACTGAAGGTGAAGGAACGAAATGTGCTGAAAATAACACTCACGGCCGGGGATAGTCTGTTGTGCAATGAAGAAGCCATTACCCCTGAAGCTTTGACCCAGCGCATTGCCGAGTTTGTGGCCAATAAGAACAACGACCCGCAACTGCCCGAGAAGAGCACACGCGAGTTGAACTATTTTGGCCGGTGTGAGGTGAGCGACCGCCACGTACTGTTGTTGGAAGTGGATAGAGAGGCAACCTACAACGCCTATTTCCAGATGCAGGATGCCATAGCACGTGCATACAACCAATTGCGTAACGAACTGGCACAGCAGAAGTTTCACCGCCCCTATTCGCAATGCTCGCCCGACCAGTGTGCTGCCATTGCGATGGTCTATCCACAGCGAATCAGTGAGGTTTGAGAAATGAATCGTCGATTTATACATAGAAGAGAACATGAGGTGCCGGGGCTGAACACAGCCTCGCTGCCCGACCTGATTTTTACAGTACTCTTTTTCTTCATGCTTGTCACCCACATGCGCGACGTCGATTTGAAAGTGCGCTACCAGGTGCCGCAGGGAACAGAGGTGAAAAAATTGGAGCATAAATCGGCCGTTACCTATATTTATATAGGAAGAAAACAACAGGTCAAGACCGATCAGGATGAGTTCTTCATTCAGTTGAACAACGAACTGGCCACCATCGACGATATCAAGGCCTATGTGGAAAAAGAACGACAGCGAATGGGCGACGACGACCGGGCACGAATGGTGGTGAGCATCAAGGCCGACAAGGATGTACCGATGGGAATGATTGCAGACGTTAAAAAAATGTTACAAAAGTCGTTTGCACTCAAAATTAACTATTCGGCCACGGAAAAGTAAAGGATTGTTACTGAAAAGGCTTATTTATTGTTAAATCGTTGCTTTTGTGCCAAATAGTTACTAACTTTGCACGAAATTTTAAAGAATAAATATACGTATATATGGCAAATCAAAAGCTTGATCAGTTAGACAAGCAGATACTGAAATTTATTGGAGAAGATGCCCGTATGCCATTCCTGGAAGTGGCAAGAGTATGTAATGTGAGTGGTGCCGCTATTCATCAGCGTATTCAGAAACTTACGAATATGGGCGTACTGAAAGGCTCACAGTTTATTGTAGATCCTGAGAAGGTGGGCTATGAAACTTGTGCTTATATAGGCCTGAACTTGAAAAATCCTGAATCGTTCGACGAGGTGGTAGAACAACTGAAGCAGATTCCTGAGGTGGTGGAGTGCCACTATACTACAGGCGACTATGATTTGTTCATAAAGATTTATGCTCAGAACAACCATCATCTGCTGAATATTATTCACGACAAGCTGCAGCCTCTGGGACTGGCCCGTTCAGAGAGTATCATCTCGTTCCACTCGGCCTTTGACCGTCAGCTGCCTATCGGAGAACTGGTTCTGAACGAAACGAATCAGTAATACTCATTTTCCTTTTTGACCTTTTTTATGGAGAACAAAATCATTGCCTCCATCATTGCCAAG
Organism: Prevotella sp. E9-3; assembly: GCF_022024015.1. Lineage (NCBI taxonomy): Bacteria > Pseudomonadati > Bacteroidota > Bacteroidia > Bacteroidales > Prevotellaceae > Prevotella > Prevotella sp. E9-3. Next base: position 2,949,853 of record NZ_CP091786.1, on the reverse strand, counting down.
AACTTAGGCTTGCAAGGCAATGCTGTTACAAATACGTTGGTGCTGCTCGATGAGGGCTGCACCATACCGTTTATAGCCCGTTACCGCAAAGAGCGCACCGGCGGACTGAACGAAGTGCAGATAGCCTCTGTCAGTGAGCAATACGACAAACTGAAAGAGATAGAGAAACGCAAGGAAACGGTGGTGAAGACCATTACTGAGCAGGAGAAAATGACGCCTGAACTGAAGAAACGCATTGACGACTGCTGGGACGCTACCGAACTGGAAGACCTCTATCTGCCCTTCAAACCAAGACGCCGCACAAGGGCACAGGTGGCCCGCGAACAAGGACTGGAGCCACTGGCCACCATACTGATGATGCAACGGGAACGGGAACCGGAACATGCCGCACAGAAATTTGTGAAGGGTGAGGTGAAAGATGCTGAACAGGCCCTGAAAGGTGCACAGGACATCATAGCCGAGACCGTAAGCGAAGACGAACGAAGTCGCCAGCAGGTGCGTTCGGCTTTCCGACGAGAAGCTATGATTGTTTCGAAAGTGATAAAGGCAAAGGCCGATACTGATGAGGCTGCCAAATACAGAGACTATTTCGACTGGCAGGAACCTCTGAAGCGTTGCTCGTCGCACCGGCTTCTGGCCATGCGCCGTGGTGAGGCCGAGGGCGTGCTGAGGGTAGCGATAACGGTAGATGGTGAAGAATGCGTAGAACGGTTGAAACGTCACTATGTGTATGGGAATACTCCTTGTGGAAAACTTGTGGCCGAGGCTGTAGAAGACGGCTACAAACGTTTGCTGGAACCTTCGATAGAAACAGAATTTGCTGGTTTGAGCAAGGAAAAGGCCGACGAGGAATGCATTCGTGTGTTTGCTGAAAACCTGCGTCAGTTGCTGTTGGGCGCTCCGTTAGGCCAAAAGCGCGTGATGGGTATTGACCCCGGATTCCGCACCGGTTGTAAGGTGGTTTGTCTTGATGCGCAGGGCAATCTGTTGTACCATGAGGCCATCTTCCCACATCCGCCTGTGAACAGGGGTATGCAGGCCAGGGTGCATGTGCTTCAGATGTTGAAGGACTATCAGATTGAGGCCATCGCCATCGGCAACGGAACGGCTTCGAGAGAAACCAGAAGTTTTGTGGAGGAAGCTTTGCAGGGGTACGAAGGCAGTGATGTTCCAAAGGTCTTTGTAGTGAGCGAGGATGGTGCTTCCGTTTATAGCGCCTCAAAGGTGGCACGCGATGAGTTCCCCGATGAGGATGTCACCGTTCGAGGAGCCGTCTCTATCGGTCGCCGACTGATGGACCCACTGGCAGAATTAGTAAAAATAGACCCGAAGAGTATCGGCGTAGGACAGTATCAGCATGATGTGGATCAGACCAGACTGAAGAAGCAGCTGGACCAGACGGTGGAGAGTTGTGTGAACTCGGTGGGCGTAAACCTGAACACAGCGTCAAGCCATCTGTTGCAGTATGTCAGCGGATTGGGTCCTGTCTTGGCGAAGAACATCGTTGACTACAGAAAGGAGAACGGCGCTTTCACCTCAAGGGCACAACTGAAAAAGGTGCCTCGACTGGGTGCTTCGGCTTTTCTGCAGTGTGCTGGTTTCTTGAGGATTCCTGATGCCAAGAACCCGTTGGACAATACCGCTGTTCACCCTGAGAGCTATGGGGTGGTGGAACAAATGGCCAAAGACCAGCACTGCAATGTGGCAGAACTGATTAAGAACAAGGAGGTGCGTACACACATCGACATCAATAAGTATGTGAGTAGTGAGGTAGGACTTCCTACGCTGACTGATATTATGGGCGAATTGGAAAAGCCTGGACGCGACCCACGCGAACAGATAGAGGAGTTCGAGTTTGCTAAAGGTGTTGAGACAGTAGATGACCTTGTGGAGGGAATGGAACTGCCTGGCATCGTAACCAATATCACTGCGTTTGGCGCCTTCGTTGACATCGGTGTTCATCAGGACGGTCTGGTGCATATTTCGCAAATGGCCGACAAGTTTGTGAAAGATCCCAACGAGGTGGTGAAACTGCATCAGCATGTGAAGGTGAGAGTGATGGAAGTGGACCGCCGCCGTAATCGTATCTCACTCTCGATGAGAGGACTGAAATAAATATAATCTGAAATAACAAAAACGGGTCAAGAGGTGTTATGCTCTTGACCCGTTTTTTACTATTCGTGCTGTATGGTTTACTTGCAAGTTTCCAATAAATCAGCTTCAACGATTCTAAGTTCGGTTTTGCCTTTGACACTCTTCATGCGGTCCATCTCGTTGGCCACGCCACCGGCCAGTTCTTTTACCTGTCCGAACTTCTTGCTGTCCTGAACGGGGGCTATCATCCGAATGGTGAGCTCATTTGCCGCAACAGGCTTGTCGATAGAAAGGTGAACATAGCCTAAGGTGGCGGGAGTAATACCCTCCCAAACCTTCTTCTTGCCGGCATAGACTTCAAGCGGATAGCACTTTTGGCGCCATCCCGTAAGTTTTAATGTGATTTCGCTGATGGCGGCCTTGCGGTCAAGAACGTAAGTGATCCAGGCATTCTTGGGGTCGCCATCGCTCTTCCATTCCGTTAGCTCGTTGTCGTCGATGCTGTTTTGGGCTTCCCCAATATTGCTGCCAGCCTTTATGCTCTTGATACCAACGGTGGTGAACACATCCTGGTAAGATGGAGTGGAAGGCGTTTCGCCTCGGTCGAGTACAGGCTTAAGCGTAAGTGAAGCCAGTACATCGGCACGGGGAGCCTGTCGGGTATTCAAGGTAAGATAGGCCGGACGCATACCTTCGGCAGTGGCTGAGAGTTCAATAGGACCAGAGGTTGTGGTACTGCGCACCAGAATGCGGTTAACGCCACATTCTACAGGGAGCGACATGGCGCCCACGTAATTGTCGCTCAGGTTCTTCTTGTTGGCTGAATCAAGGAGGGAAGGATCTTTCTTCTCATTCTCTTTCAGATACTCATGGTTGTTGCGAGTGGCAATACCACCAATCCATCGGCCTTCACCCCACATCTGGAAATGAATCATACGGTTGTCTAACGGACAACGACGCCCTTGACGGTCGAGAACTTCTACCTGAATCAAAGCCATGTCGGCACCATCGGCCTTGAAACCTTCAGGGTTCTCGATGGCGGTGAGTTTCAGCTGATAGGGCTTGCCGGTGGTCTCGATGGCATAGGAAGAAGAAACCACTCCTTCAGCTCCCGAGCGGGCTACTATCGTTTTGTTGTCGCGTTTGTAGCTGACGGCTTTGAGTGTGCCTGGCTCATAGTGCACGCTGTCGAAAGTGAAGAGCCACTGGAACGAGCGCTTGCCCTTGCCCACCGACTTGTCGTTGACGAAGAGCTCCACCTCGTCGCCTGTTGACACGACATAGACGGGCTTGACTGTTCCAGGTTGATAGTTCCAGTGACCAATGATATAAGTGCGGTCGTTCTCGGGCGATACCCATCCATCCCACATCACCTGATGGGCATAGAAGGCATCCTTCGGAATGCGCATGGCATCGACTACGCCACTGGTGCGATAGTTTGACTCACCACGATGGTGGGTGTTGGTATCGGAGAATACAATCTTCACGCCACCACTACTTACACGTTTTCCTGTACCGGGACGCTCCAGCCAGTATTCGTGCCAGCGTTCCACCATTCCACAAGCCAAGGCATCCATGTTGTGATTGTAGTCGAGGGCCGGTGCTCCGCGATAGAGGGGACCGTCACCCTCCTTGTGGTAAGGATAAGAGTATTCATCCCAATATTTGCGCAAGCCCTCGTCGCGATAGTATTCCATGGCCCACATGGGCTTGGTGGCACTCTTGTTGATATAGAGCATCTCACCGCCATATTCGGCTTCAGGACGGTCGAGCATCTCACGAGAACCGATGGCACGTCCGCCATAAGGGTCGTACTGATCGCGAATCTTCTTCATTTCCTCCATGTGTTCTTTGGAAATGCGGAAGTTGCCACACTCGTAGAAGATGATTGAAGGGTTGTTGCGATTGTAGATGATGGCATCGCGCATCAGTTGGGTACGCTGCTGCCAGCGTGCTCCTTCCACGTCCTTCTCGGCATCGCCGGCTGGCATAGCCTGAATGAGGCCCACACGGTCGCACGACTCGATGTCCTGCTTCCAAGGACACACGTGCATCCAGCGAACCAGGTTGCCACCACTTTTCACAACGAGGTCGTTAGAGTAATCGCTCAGCCAGGCAGGGACGCTGATGCCTACGCCTGGCCATTCGTTAGAGGTGCGCTGGGCGTAGCCGTGCACCATCATACAGCGGTCGTTCAGGTAGAACTTGCCATCCTTGAACTCCGTCTTTCGGAAGCCGGTGCGGGTGGTAACCTCGTCGGCCTGAGCATCCAGTGGTTGTAAATTGTCTTCAACCAAATAGGTTTTTACAGTATAGAGATAGCCATAGCCCCACGACCAGAAGTTCAGGTTATTCAGCTCGGACTTAATGTGGACTGTGCGAGTCTCGCCTGGCTGGAGTGTGACAGCCTTACCGGGAATAATGTCTGTGATTTCCTGTTTCGAACGAACTACGCGAGCATAGAGATGGAAGGTGCGGGCTTTGCTGTCTTCGTTTCTTACCTGACTCTCTATATGCACAGTTGCCTTATGGTCCTGGATGTCGAAGTCGGTGGCATAAACATATGTTCCCGTTGTACCAAGATTCGAATAGAGCGGCAGCGTCTGATAGAGCTTGCCCGTCAGATGCAGATAGACATTCTTGGGCAGACCGCCATAGTTGGCGTTAAAGTTCTTGTCGTTCCACTGATAGCGGCTGTTGAGTGTGCGGTCACGATACTGCCAAGAGTTGTCGCAGCGCACAGCCAGTATATTCTTACCTTCTTTTATATAAGGAGTAAGATCGAAAGCAAAAGCCATCACGCCATTGTCTGAGAAACCAACCTTTTGGCCATTCAGCCATACATCGGCTCCCTGACGGGCGCCTTCGAACTCAACAAACACCTTGCCTGCCACCTCTTCGGAAGTAAGGGTGAAGTGCTTGCGATACCAGCAGATAGTGTCGGTAAGATCTACAATGTCCTTTTTGAAAGCCTCATTGCCATTGAAAGCATAGGGCAGGGTGACGGGTTGCCACTTCGCATCATCAAACTCCGGCTGTGCAGCCTCAGTGATATCTCCTACCTGTAGCAGCCATCCACCATTGAAATTCAACTTCTGTCGCTGTATGGCCTGTGTCGTCACAGCCATCATCAGCATCGATATCGTCAATAAAAAAATACGTTTCATACTTCTCATCTCACAATTCTCAATTCTCAGTTTTCATCTCTCCATTGATTACGACATTCTTCAGTTTCATCCCATCAATAGGATTATTCTTGAAAGCAGGTTTCTTCGCATTGTCCTTGCAGTCGATATTCTCGAACGAGAAATCCTTCAGGACATACTTGTCTGAGCCTTCGACAGCGAAGAAGTTGCCACAGTCCATCTTGATATTCTTGAATGAAATGTTGTTGCATTGAGATAGTGGCATGTCCTCACGCTCCTGTTTCTGATAGAACTGAGTCCAGGGGCGAACCAAAAGGAAGTTGCGGCAATGGCCGGTGAAGTTCTCTACTTGCACATATTCATAATGTTGAGGCGTATCGGGGCGCATCTTCAGCCACAGCACATTGCTGGTGTTGTCGGCCTGACAGTTGCGCATGATAACGTTCCAGTCGTGGATAGATTCAGAACCGAGTGTCATACATCCGTGAACGGTTCCGTAGTGGCAGTTCTCTACCAAAATGTTATAGCATGGACCATTCTCAGGAGCCTTGTCGGCAAAGGTTCCCTTGCCGCCTTTCAGTACTACGGCATCATCATTCACGTTCATGTAACAGCCGCGCACCACCACATCGTGGCAGACATCAATATCGATGGCATCGGTTGAAGGACCTTTGATATCGACCGTAGAAGAATAAATGTAGAGATCGAGATAGCGAACATGATCACAACGATAGATATGGTTGGTCCAGAAAGGAGAGTTGATTAGACGTACATCCTGAATGGTAACGTTCTTGGAATTGGAGATATAAGTGAGTCGAGGGCGCTGTGCATCTTTGTTCGTGCACTGCGGATTCCACTTGCGACGAATCCAAAACTCCTCCCAGTAGTTGGTTCCGTTGCCGTCGATGGTTCCTTTGCCCGAAATGGTAAATCCGTCAACGCCATCGGCATTTATCAAGGCTGTGAAATATTGGCAGGTCTGACCTTCGATGCGCGTTTCACGAATCTCGAAATCGTGCACGCGTTCAGAGCCTTTCAATACACCTCCCTCTTCAATATAAAGATGGGTGCCCTGCTTGAAAAACAATGAACCACTGAAGAAAGTTCCTTTTGGCACCACAATCACGCCACCACCGTCAACGGCTGCACGGTCAATGACTGCTTGGATGGCCTTTGTCTGTATTTCGCAAGTGCCCTGTCTTACTCCATAATCGGTAAGAATATACTTCTTGCCAAGTGAGTTAATGTCAACCTTCGCTGTGTCAAGGAACCATTCGGAAATGGGCTCGCCATTGGGCCAGAGTTCTTGTTGCTTAGTGACTTTCTTCTTGCCCATAGCCATCGTACAAAGCATCATCAGCATGATGCCAAAAAGTAAACGTTGTTTCATCATTTTGTTGTAGTTATAATAGTTTTATGCTGGCAAAGTTACAAAAAAAAATGACCTTATGGTCTAAAAATCAAATAAAACGGTATTTATTATTTGTTTTATCGTAAATTTCCTTTATCTTTGCAAACTATAAACCATAAAATAATAATTTGGTCATGAAAGATTTTCTAAAGTTTACCTTAGCCACAATGTGTGGTATTATTTTGTTGTCGGTTGTAACAGGTATCATGTTCTTGATTTCATTGGTAGGAGTGATAGCAAGTGATTCTGCCGTAACAAAAGTAGAAGATAACTCTGTTTTTGTGCTGAAACTGGATGGTATTGTTCAGGAACGTTCTGAAGAGACAAACCCGTTCGGGACCCTATTGGGACAGGCTGATATGGATGAAATGGGATTGGATGATATTCTTGCAAGTATTCGTAAGGCTAAGGAAAATGAAAATATTAAGGGAATCTTTATTCAAGGCGGTGTGCTGAGTTTTGATGCTCCTGCTACAGCCCAGCAGATTCGTGATGCCCTTGCTGATTTCAAGAAGAGCGGCAAGTGGATTATTGCCTATGCCGACCAGTATATGCAGAACAGTTATTATGTGGCTTCGGTGGCTGACAGCATTTTCATGAACAAGACCGGTATGATAGACTTTAAAGGACTTGGCGGTAAGAGCGCCTATATGACCGGACTTTATGAAAAGATTGGCGTGCAGTATCAATGTACCCGTGTGGGAAAATATAAGAGTGCCGTTGAGAGTGTCACCCGTAAAGATATGAGCGAGAACGACCGTGAGCAGCGCATTGCATTCCTTCAGGGCGTTTGGCAGCACATGCTGGCCGATATGGCTGCAAGCCGTAAGACCACAGCCCAGCAGTTGGACCAACTGGCCAGTGATAGCATTATGGCCTTCGCTTCAGCTACAGACTATGTAAAAGCACGCCTGATAGATGGTTTGATGTATCCTGACGAAATAAAAGAGGTTGTGAAGAAAAAGCTGGGCGTTGACGACGATGACGATATCAATCAGCTCACCCTCTCGGATATGTTGAACGTGAAAGCTCAGAAGAAAGACAAGGGTGAAGAGATAGCTATTTACTATGCTTATGGCGAAATTATCGACCAGCCCCTTAGTGGTTTTGCCTCTGGACATGCCATCGTGGGTAGTGAGACGGTAAAGGATATCAATGAACTGGCTGAGGACGAAGATGTGAAGGCTGTGGTAATCCGTGTGAATTCCCCTGGTGGCAGCGCAATCGCTTCTGAACAGATATGGCACGCTATCCAACAACTGAAGACTAAGAAACCTGTCGTGATTTCTATGGGTGGCCTGGCCGCATCGGGCGGATATATGATTAGTGCTGGCGCTGACTATATCGTAGCTGAGCCTACAACACTTACCGGCTCTATTGGCATTTTCGGCCTTATTCCCAATTTTAGCGGACTTGTGGGCGATAAACTGGGCGTCACTTTTGATGGCGTGACCACCAACCGATATGGTGACTACGAGCACAAGCTAGTGCTTTCTAAAGAAAACGAGACCGAGATAAAGTTTATGCAGAGCTATGTGGATCGTGGCTATGAAACATTCCTTGATATTGTGGCTAAGGGACGCTCTATGACTCGTGATCAGGTTCACGAAATAGCTCAGGGACGTGTATGGTTGGCTACTGATGCATTGCCTATTCATCTTGTTGACCAGCTTGGATCTCTTGACGATGCTGTGAAGAAAGCCGCTGAACTGGCCAAAGCTGATGAATACTATACTTCTGCATATCCTGAGAAAAGCAGCTGGATAGATAATATCCTGAATGCTGATAAAGAAAAAGGTAGTTACCTTGACAGCGAGTTGCGTACCGTTCTTGGTGATCTTTATGAGCCGTTCGTTGATGCTCGTATGGACCAGCACCGTAATCGTCTGCAGGCACGTTTCCCGTTTAGTGTCAGCATGAAATAAAGATAGTTACTCTTGATAAGATATAGCGAGAATAATAAGTAGATGGAAGGCGATTTCATCAAAATAAATAACTGGTTGTCTCCCCTAAGCTGTCTTTACGGCTTGGGGGTAGGTTTTCGGAATATGCTCTTCGAAATGGGCATTCTGAAAAGCCGTGCATTCAGTGTGCCAGTTATTTCTGTAGGAAACATTACAGTTGGTGGAACGGGCAAGACTCCTCATGTAGAACATCTGGTACGCTTACTCAAAGATGAAGCGAATGTGGCCGTACTCAGTAGGGGGTATAAGCGGAAAACGAGCGGTTTTCTGGTTGCCACTAAGGAGTCAACAGCAAGTGACATAGGTGATGAGCCATTCCAGATGAAAAAGAAATTCCCGGACCTTACGGTGGCTGTCGATAAGAAACGGGCACGCGGCATTGAAAAGTTGATAAGCTATCCGTACGACATCGATGTGGTCCTGCTCGACGACGCTTTCCAACACCGATATGTAAAGCCAGGCATCAACATCCTGCTTGTTGACTATCATCGTTTGATTATCTACGACCGCTTGTTGCCGGCAGGAAGATTGCGTGAACCGCTCAGTGGAAAGAATCGTGCCGATATCGTGATTGTTACGAAGTGTCCACGAAATCTCACTCCCATGAACTTCAGGGTTATTACCAAGGCAATGGACCTCTATCCCTATCAGCGTCTTTACTTTACAACACTGAAATATGACGACCGGCTATATCTTCTTAAGGATGATGGAAAGAGCCCGAATGCCAAGCGCAGTCTGAATAGTCTTGCCCAGCAGCATGTGCTTCTGCTCACCGGTATTGCTTCGCCTCGACAGATGATAGAAGACCTGTCACCGATGACTCGTGAGTTGACACCCCTCAGTTTTTCTGATCATCATGAGTTTACACCTGCCGACGTGAAGCGAATCAATGAAACATTTGAAGCAATGCCCCATCCACGGTGCATCGTCACCACCGAGAAAGATGCAGCAAGAATATCTGCAGTAGCAGGTCTCAGTGACGATGTTTGCCAGCATTTGTATGTGCTGCCTGTACGCATAGAATTCCTACTTGATAAAGAAGACAATTTTAATCAAAACATTATAGGCTATGTACGAAAAAATTCTAGAAACAGCATCCTGGCTAAAGGCAAGGATGACCACAACACCAAAGACAGCAATAATTCTAGGAACAGGTCTCGGACAATTAGCTTCTGAGATAACTGATGCTTTAGAGATATCTTATTCTGAGATACCCAATTTCCCTGTATCAACTGTAGAAGGCCATAGCGGAAAACTCATCTTCGGCAAATTGGGCGGTGTGGACATAATGGCTATGAAAGGCCGCTTCCACTATTATGAGGGCTATTCGATGAAAGAAGTTACCTTCCCCGTTCGTGTGATGTATGAGCTGGGTATTAAAACGCTCTTTGTGTCGAATGCTGCCGGTGGTATGAACCCAGGCTTTAAAATCGGCGACCTGATGGTGATTACCGACCATATCAATTTCTTCCCTGAACATCCGCTCCGCGGAAAGAACTTCCCCACAGGTCCGCGTTTCCCGGATATGCACGAGACTTATGATCCGACCCTTATCAAACTGGCAAGCCAGATTGCCCGTGAGAAAAAAATACGTCTTCAATATGGAGTGTATATGGGTGTGCAAGGACCTACATTTGAGACACCTGCTGAATACAGGATGTATCGCACCTTAGGAGGTGATACCGTTGGCATGTCCACCGTACCAGAGGTGATCGTGGCCCATCATTGCGGCATCCGTACTTTCGGTATCTCAGTGGTTACCGACCTAGGTGGCTTTGACAATCCTGTTGAGGTTAGTCATGAAGAAGTACAGGAAGCTGCCGACAAGGCTCAGCCTATAATGACCGAGATTATGCGCGAAATGATTGTACGCTCTGAAAAGACTGAGAGCAACAAACAGCAGAGACGCAACGAAGAACATCCTACTGAGGATTGGAAGAAATAGTCGGATAATTGATTTTATAGTCCGATAGAGAATACACATATTATATATACTAGATGGAAATAGCAAAACTTGGTGAGTTCGGTCTGATTGACCGTCTGACTAAAGATCTTGAGAAAAAGAATGAATCAACAAAGTATGGCGTGGGAGATGACTGCGCCGTTCTTTCCTATCCCGACACAGAAGTGCTCGTTACCACCGATATGCTGATGGAAGGCGTGCATTTTGACCTTACCTATATAGACCTGAAACACTTAGGCTATAAGTCGGCAATGGTGAATATCAGCGATATCTTTGCAATGAATGGTACGCCTCGACAAATCACCGTTTCACTTGCTCTATCAAAACGTTTCACCGTTGAAGATGTGGAACAGTTCTACGAAGGTCTTCGACTGGCTTGTGAGAAATGGGATGTTGATATTGTGGGAGGTGATACCACCTCTTCCTATACAGGACTCGCCATTTCAATTACCTGTATAGGCGAAGCCCGCAAAGAGGATATCGTTTATCGTAATGGCGCTAAAGATACCGATTTGGTATGCGTGTCGGGCGATTTGGGTGCTGCCTATATGGGCCTTCAGCTTTTGGAGCGCGAGAAGGCTGTTTACTATGAACAGTATAACGAGTTGCAAAAGAAGATAGCGGAGGCGAAAGCCAAAGGCGACGATCAAAAAGTCACAACTCTTAATTCTCAGCTCTCCACTCTTGCCTCACCCGATTTCGCAGGAAAGGAATACCTTCTTCAGCGTCAGCTTCAGACCGAAGCCCGTGGTGATATTATCAAGAAACTGCGCAAGGCAGGCGTTCGTCCTACGGCAATGATGGATATCAGCGATGGACTTAGTTCAGAACTGATGCATATCTGTAAGCAGAGTGGAGTAGGGTGCCGCATTTTCGAAAAGGAATTGCCTATCGACTATCAGACCGCTGTTATGGCTGAGGAGATGAATATGAACGTGACCACCTGTGCCCTGAATGGTGGTGAAGACTATGAACTGCTGTTCACTGTTCCCATTGGCGATCTGGATAAAGTGAAGGAAATGGAAGATGTTCGCCTGATCGGACATATCACCGATCAAAAATTCGGACACGTCCTTGTGACTCGCGACAATCAGGAGTTCGAACTCAAGGCACAAGGTTGGAATCCGCTTTGAGATAATTACACCCCTTCAGTAAGAGATAATCAATTTGATGCAAAAAGGAATGTATTTTAACTAAAAACGAAGTGCATTAAATTTTTGAATTATAGTTTATTAAGAAAAATAATCGATAAACCTTTTTGTCGGTTATTTTTTTATTTGTACCTTTGCACTCGCAAACGAAAGGATTGCATAACAGAAAATGGTGCCTTAGCTCAGTTGGTAGAGCATCGGACTGAAAATCCGTGTGTCCCCGGTTCGATTCCTGGAGGTACCACTCCTCCTTTCATTATGAATCCCGCGTAGGTTGATTAACCGAAACGGGATTTTTTCTTTATTGACACAATTAACTATCCGACATGAAACGTGTTTTATTTCTCTTCTTTTGCTTGCCGATAGCTTCAATAGCACTCGGACAAGCAAGGTACGATTATACCCATTTGTGTACTGAAAAACTTGATCGTGGTGTAGTGGCCATCCGGCAGAATAATGGTTCTGTGGCTGTGAGCTGGCGCATTCTGCGTGATGATCGTACCGAACAGGCATTCAATGTTTATCGGAATGGAGTGCGCATCAATCCCCGTCCGCTCACTATTGGCGGTTCGTTCTTCATTGATGAGAACCCGCCTCAGGAAGGAGATGTTGTTTATGAAGTGAAAGGCGGTGTGACGGATGGATCGTATGTTCTCAGTGCAGATGCTCCCTATGGATATATTCCTTTGAAGATTCAAAACCCAGGAAAGGGCTATTCGGCAAACGATGCCAGTGTGGGGGATGTTGATGGTGACGGACAGTATGAGCTGTTCTTGAAGTGGAATCCAATCAACTCGCGCGACAACTCGCAGCCCGGTTATACCAATCCTACTTTCATTGACTGTTACCGTCTCAATGGCGAACAACTATGGCGCATCAACCTCGGGAATAACATCCGTTCAGGTGCCCACTACACACAGTTCATGGTGGCCGACTTTGACGGTGACGGTAAGGCAGAGATGATGCTGAAAACCGGCGATGGAACCATTGACGGTACCGGGCATGCACTGGGCGATTCGTTGGCTAATTGGCGAAACAAGCAAGGACATATCATTAAAGGTCCTGAGTATATCACTGTTTTTGACGGCCTGACAGGCCAAGCACTTGATACAAAACCTTATATTCCTGAGCGTGGAAACGTCAGCGATTGGGGTGATAATTATGGAAACCGTAGTGAACGCTATCTGGCTGCTGTAGGATATTTAGGAAACAAAAAACAGGATTCTGACGATCAGAGGAATGGTCTTCTCAGTGCTATTTTCTGTAGAGGATATTATACTCGTACGGTCATTGCCGCATGGGATTGGGATGGTAGTGAACTGACCAATCGCTGGATCTTCGATACTGACGACCTTCCGTGGTCCGACTATGCCGGACAAGGTAATCACAACCTGCGTGTTTGTGATGTTGACGGCGACGGACTCGATGAAATCACTTATGGCTCGATGGCCGTAGATCATGATGGTACCGGACTTTACAATACAGGCATGGGACATGGAGATGCTATTCATCTTGTTGCCGATCCAAATACAAATCGTCTGTATATCTGGGACTGTCATGAGAATAAGCGAGACGGTACTGATTTTCGCGATGCCTGTACAGGAGAAGTGGTGTTCCAGGTGAAAAGTCATAATGATGTAGGAAGGGCTATGGCTGCCGATGTTGATCCGACTAACTATGGCGTAGAGCTTTGGTCCACCGACACATACGGTATCAGAGATATTACAGGAAGACTGATTGACGCAACTCCTCTCTCTATTAACTTCGGCATCTGGTGGGATGGCGACTTGCTTCGTGAGTTACTTGATCATGAACAGGTGGCTAAATACGACTGGCAGAACAAAACCAACGTCATTATTCAGCAATTTGATGGTGTGTTCAACAACGGTACAAAATCAAATCCCTGTCTTTCGGCCGATATCCTGGGCGACTGGCGTGAGGAAGTCATTGTGCGCAACAGAGAGTCAACTGAGCTTCGTATCTATGTATCGACCTTACCCACTGAGTATCGTATTAACTGCCTGATGCAGGATATTCCCTATCGTCATAGTGTGGCCACACAGAATGTGGGCTACAACCAGCCTCCTGAACCCGGCTACTATATAGGTCCTGATAGGAAAAGCTATCTGAAATAGTTCTTCCTGTCATTGACCGTCTGAATACTTATCAATCATTATAATACCGCAGAATGAAAAAATTACTAACACTACTATTTGCCACATTCCCTTTAATGGTTGTGGCCGACGAGGTGAACGTTTCTTCACCAAATGGAAAACTGACAGTGTCAATTAGCGATGAGGGAGGACGCGCCACCTACTCGGTGAGTCTCGATGGTCAGCGCGTGCTCAATCCATCTGTCCTTGGTTTTCAGGCTGATTATGCCGACTTTACCAAGAATCTGACTTTAAAGGGCACCAGTAGGCAGCGTATTGACAAAGCCTATCAGATGAGACAGGTGAAATGCTCGCAGATGCACTATGTGGCTAATCAAATGAATGTTGATTTTGTCAATGCCAAGGGCTTTCAGATGACAGTTCAGATGAATGTTTCCGACAATGACATCGCTTTCAGGTATATCCTTCCCCGCCCGAAGAAGAATAATCCTAAGTGTGCTGTCATTAAGCAAGAGATGACCGCATTCAATCTTCCTGAACAGACCTCTACTTTCCTTTGTCCGCAGATTGATCCTTGGACAGGATGGGAGCGAACAAAGCCCAGTTATGAAGAGGAATATACACCCGATGCTCCTATCAACGTGAAGTCGCAGTTCGGTCAAGGCTATACTTTCCCATGCTTGTTCAAAACACCTTCCCGGAATGATAATTCTCTTTGGGTACTTATCTCAGAGACAGGAGTAGATAGTCACTATTGTGCATCTCACCTGAGCGATTACAAGGCTGGCGAGGGCTATTCTATTGCTTTCCCTCAGCCGAAAGAGAACAATGGCGTAGGATCAACCGATGCTTCCTTCTCATTGCCAGGTGCCACCCCTTGGCGCACGATTACAGTGGGTTCGACACTCAAACCCATCGTTGAAACTACTGTGGCCTACGATGTGGTGGAACCTCGATATGCTCCTTCGCAAGACTATCTGTCAGGCCGCTATACCTGGAGCTGGATTATCTGGCAGGATGAGTCGATGAACTGGGACGACCAGATTGCATTTATCGATTTAGCTGGGCAGATGGGGTATGAATACTGCTTGGTTGATGCCAACTGGGATACTGAGATAGGACGCGACCGCATGCCAGAACTGACTCGCTATGCTAAGGAGAAAGGAGTCGAACTGCTGTTGTGGTATAACTCTAACGGTTCGTGGAACGATGCTCCTCAAGGCCCACGCGACTGCATGGACACCAGTGTGGCTCGCGACCGTGAGATGGCTTGGCTCAAGAAAATTGGAGTGAAAGGCATCAAGGTCGATTTCTTCGGAGGTGACAAACAGGAAACGATGCGTCTCTATGAAGATATTCTCACCGATGCCAACCGTTATGGTCTTCAAGTGATTTTCCATGGTTGCACACTGCCTCGCGGATGGGAGCGTATGTATCCCAACTTTGTGGCTTCTGAGGCTGTTTTGGCTTCCGAAAATGTATATTTCACTGAACACCATGCTCAGGCTGAGGCTTTTGAACTTACCATGCATCCTTTCTGCCGTAATGCTGTTGCCTCAATGGATTGGGGTGGCGTGCTCTTGAACAAGTTTATGAGTCGCGACAATAAAAGTCGTCATAAGCGCTATACTACCGATGTGTTTGAAATAGCTTCGGCCTTCACCAATCAGTCGGCTGTTCAGTGTGTAGGCATCCAACCCAACAACCTTCAGGAATTGCCTCAGACCGAACTTGAATTCCTTCGCCAGTTGCCTACCACGTGGGATGAAACTCGTTTCATCGACGGCTATCCTGGTAAGTATGTTGTGATGGCTCGTCGTCATGCGGGTCAATGGTACATTGCCGGTCTTAATGCATTGAAAGAGCCTCTTACACTTTCCCTCAATTTAAGTGACTATCAACTTAGCAATCTTCTCATTGATGTAGTCGATAAGAAGACAAAGGCTACGGTGTTCTCAAAGCAGCCTTTGAAAGTCAATAAGAAGGGAGTTGTAAAGGTAACGCTTCAGCCTAACGGTGGCGTAGTGATTTATTAATATATAAATATTGTATGGGTTGTCTTTCACTATGAGTTTTATTAGGATTCATTTCTTGTTTTCTTAAAACTCAAGTCAACGAAGACCAAGATAAATTATAGCTATAATTCTCTGGATTATAGCTATAATTTTTTGAATTTTAGCTATAATTTTATTTGGCAGAATTACTGTTAAGTAGCAACAGATCGTCAAGCAATCCTCAATTGTTGTATTTTTCCCGGGCAGCAGAAATTGGGATGCTCGTTTCGTTTTTGTATGAAAAATCAAAGAAAAAAGGAATACTTTCGCCTGTTTTTATTATCTTTGCACCACTATAGATAAATCAAAACAATATGAAAAAGATATTTTTGGCAGTTGTTGCTCTGTTTGTGTCAGTAGTTATGTATGCTCAGCGTGAGGAAGGTTCAGTAACTGTTCAGCCCCGCGTAGGTGTGAACTTCTCCAGTCTCACCGACTACAATCGCACTAAGTTCGGCTATACTTTTGGTATGGAGGTAGAGTTCCAGATGACCGATATGCTCAGTCTGTCGGGCGCAATCCTTTATTCTGACCAGGGCGCAAAGGATAACAGTGAAGGTGTGGAAGAGATTTTTGATATAGACTATGCCAACATTCCTATCATGCTCAATTGCTATGTAGCCCCCGAAGTGTTGCCCGGATTTGCTATAAAAGCCGGTGTTCAGCCTGCTTTCCGTACCAAGGCATCGGTGCGCATTGACGGAGCGAAGATAGATGTGGATGAGCTTTTCAATCTTATGGATCTGCCTGATACTAAACTCAGCAAGTTTATGTTCTCTGTACCCGTTGGCCTTTCTTATGAATACAATAATATCGTATTCGATGCCCGTTACAATTTCGGAATTACCGACCTATTCAAAGGCGAGGGTAAGATGCGCAATAATGTTGTGCAACTTACCCTCGGCTATAAATTCGATGCTGAGTTCTAATTTAGTCGGCGGCTTCGAATTCGCGCAAGAACTGAGTATCATTCTCTGAGAACATACGCAAGTCGCTTACACGATATTTCAAGTTGGTGATACGTTCTACACCCATGCCGAACGCATAACCGCTGTAGATGCTTGAATCGATGCCGCATTGTTCCAATACGTTAGGATCTACCATACCACAGCCCAGAATCTCTACCCATCCAGTGTGTTTGCAGAATCCGCAACCCTCACCGCCACAAATGAAGCAAGAGATATCCATCTCGGCACTTGGTTCAGTGAAGGGGAAGTATGATGGGCGCAGACGAATCTTCGTATCGGCACCAAACATTTCGCGTGCAAAGCTGAGCAACACCTGTTTCAAGTCGGTGAACGATACATTCTTGTCGATGTACAGACCCTCTACCTGGTGGAAGAAGCAGTGAGCACGAGCCGTGATAGCCTCATTACGGTAAACGCGACCAGGGCAAATCACGCGAATTGGCTCAGTAAGCTTACCGTCTTCAGTATGCATCTGTTCCATGATGCGTGCCTGAACACTTGAAGTGTGTGAGCGCAGCAGAACATTCTTAGTAACATCGTTGGGGTGTTGGCTTACAAAGAAGGTGTCTTGCATGTCGCGTGCTGGATGATCAGCAGCAAAGTTCATCTTTGTAAAAATATGCAGGTCGTCCTCAACCTCAGGACCGTCTGCCAATACAAAGCCCATGCGACTGAAGATATCGATAATCTCGTTTGTCACAATGGTAAGAGGATGGCGTGTTCCCAACTGAATGGGGTAGGGAGTGCGAGTCAGGTCGATAGCCTCATTACCACCTTCCTGTGTTTGGCATTCTTCGCGCAGTTGGTTGATACGCTCTGTGGCCAGTGTCTTCAACTCATTGATTTTCATGCCGACGGTTTTCTTCTCATCGGCAGCCACATTACGGAAATCGTTCATCAAGGCAGTGATTTCGCCTTTCTTGCTGAGATATTTCAGACGAAGTTGTTCCACTTCCTCTGCATTCTTTGCGCTCAGCGTCTGTACTTCTTTCAGAAGTTCATCTATCTTGTCAAGTATCATACTTTTATGAAAAATTGCAATTTCAAGGTGCAAAGGTACGATTAAGTGAGTGAAAAAGCAAATTTATTTGCATTTTTCCGAGCGTAAGTACCTAAGAAACTGTTTCAAAGGTACGATTAAGTGAGTGAAAAAGCAAATTTTCTGGATGTCTAGGCAGCGTGCTTGGCAAAAAAGTAGCAAAAAGTATGAAGATTGTTTTGCAGTTCGTTTTTTTTGATTATTTTTGCAAACAGATATTAATTATTATTTATCGATTCTGGAAATGAAGTTGTCTTTTAGGGATATTATTTTTGTTGCACTGCTGTCCTGTGTACAGATGGTGGCATCTGCCGATACCGTGATCAAAGGCGATGACGCATACAAATGGGTTGGAGAACATCTTGACTCTTTGGCCAATTCATATATGTTGAAAAGTGGAAATGTTCTTGATCCCGATGATGTGCGCGATGAACTGAAGACAATTGGCTATAACGGACTCAATGTGACCGATTATATCATGGCAAGTAGGCAGATAGACAGTCTGGTACTCGTCCGACTGATGGACCGTGCTGAGGCTGGGGGAAATAAAACCATCGTTTACATGATGGGTTCTACTGGTGCCGGCAAAACGACCTCTTTGCATAACAATCCAGAGTTAATGGAAATGACGAAGAAGGCAGGTGTGGTGTATGATGGTGCTTTTATCAGCATTCCATCATTTGAAACTCGTTTGGATATGGCTATGAAACGTGGGTTCAAAGCAAGTATAGTCTTTGTTCATAACGATCCGGAGACAGGTTTTGAGAATGTGATTCGAAGGATGATTAAATCGAACCGTTCTATGAGCCTTTATTATTATATATATTGTTATCCACGCTTCATGGGGCGTATTGCCTATCTGCTGAATAAGCATCCAGAAGTGACGCTCTACTGTCTGGATAATAGTCGTAATAAAGGTGGCGTTCGTGTTTCGACTGAGGAAGCTCTTACCTGGGACTATTCAATTACGGAGTCTCTTGAAAAGAGTCTTCGTAGTATTATGCAGCGGTGGATTGAATCCGGTCGGTTAACCGCCGAACAAATCGAAGCCTTAGAAAAATAGGATCTGCTAGAGAATGAACGTTTGGCTTAAGCTTTCTTGGCCAAATTATAGTTGTAGTATTTGGTGCTACAGGTGATATCTTCAACAACTCGAATGAAAGGAGGAAATTTTACGGACTTGTGTTCTGTAATGCCCTTCGTTTCGAGAATAACAAGACCGTCAAGTTGGTCCTTGTAGAAATCGAGCTCAAAATACTGACCTTTCCAGATAAAACTTTTACGCAGTTTGTGGATGGTTTGGCGCTCAGGGTCGGCCAAGGCGAGCATCATCTCATAAAGGCTATTGTTGATTTGACGCTCAGTGACAATCTCCTCCTTTGGTGAAATGCGTTTTCGGGTGGTGTGAACATTTACCACTTTCCCCTGCCAAATACGGCGTCGCAGGCGCACCTCGCTATCGGCATCAGATTTCAGATAGCACTGAATAATTTCACTCTCAGTACAATCATCGGGAAGTGAGCCAATAACTTCAACAATATATTTACGCTCATCAACAATAGGCTGGGGAAGTGAGAGTACATCGCTGATTTCTTTCAATACACGGTTCATCTTCTTGTCGAAATCCTCGTTGTTGTTGATGACACGCAGGTGGGGATGCCCTGTCCAGGCTTGAATCACTTTCTTGTCGAGTGAACGGGCTATACGCAGGCCTTCATCATCGTTACTCTCGTTGCGCGAAGCATTGTTGGCCGTAGTATAGAACTGTTCAGCACCATCGGCAGCCGACACCAAATGGAGAACGGCATCGTAGCGCTGGCGCAGTTCGGGTGACGATGTACCTACAGCACGGGTAATCTCTTCCCAGGTATCTGGAGACATATAAGCAGAGATGTCCATTGTTCCGCGGTCGCAGATAATGATACAGTTTTCCTTAAACTCCTGTGCCATACGGGTGAACTTGTCTTCAAGGGCCAACTGAATTTCAAGGGTGGCTTTCTCGCCTTCATAAAAGAAACCGCGGTTCTTTGTCAGATAGTCCATGCCAGCCTGAGTGAACAGCGTGGGAACTTCGGGAATGGTGAACACTTTAAAGCCCAGACTTGAGAAATGCTCAATGACTCGCACCAATGCCGAAGTCTTGCCGGCACAGGGACCTCCTGTAAGTACAATTTTTGTGATATTACCCATAACGTTGATTTTCTGTGTGCAAAGGTAATAAAAAATTGTTATCTAGTTGTTCTATATTCAAAAAAATACCTACCTTTGCATTCCAAAATAACGAAACAATAGCCTGTTTGGAAGTATGAGAAAAAGCTTGGTAGCTTTTATTCTGGTGAGCGTTCTGCTGACGGCATGTACGAAAACAAGACGCGAAATAGCATCGATGATGACTTGTGAGGCTGACAGCACAGCGGTGGACTCTGATTCATTGGCGGCCTTGGAGACCGATAGTCAAGTGCCGGTAGAGGCTGATGAATTGTTCGATGACTTTTTCTTTAACTATGCATCCAATAGTCGATGGCAGTTGGAACGTACTGCATTTCCACTCGTGATGATTGATGAGGGTAGGAAATGGAAAATAAATAAGCGTCAATGGAAAACAGAAAAGTTCTTCATCAACCAGGACTATTACACACTGATTTTTGATTCTCCACAACAGATGGAATTGGTACGCGATACGTCAGTGGCTGAGGCTGTCGTAGAACGTATAGATATGGATAAGGCGCGCGTTCAACAGTTTGTGTTTAGCCGACAGAGTGGGCGATGGATGTTGCACGAGGTTCGCTGGCAGCAACTGCCTCGCAATGCTAATGCTCAGTTCCTACAGTTTTACCAGCATTTCGTAAGTGATTCGACATTCCAACATCAGAGTTTGGCCAATCAAATACAGTTTTCAGGACCTGATCCAGATGATGACTTCTCAATGATTGAGGGCGTGATAACTCCTGATTTCTGGGACGCTTTCAAGCCCGATCTGCCTGCCCATACTATATATAATATTGTATATGGTCATCAGAATCCCGCTTCTAATTATAAGATTTTTCTCCTTCGAGGCATAGCCAACGGCATGGAAGTTGAATTGACTTTCAGACTTCATAGAGGACGTTGGAAACTTACAAGGTTACTGACGTGAAGAAAAGAAGAGAAGCAATGAACAGTTAAGAATGGGGGGAAATGAACATGAAAAGCTTTATTGATTACAGTCTGCTAAAACACAATACATTTGGTATAGATGCCAAGTGCCAACGCTATATTGAGTATGCTACAGAGGATGATGCGGTACTGCTGGCATGCGAGTTGAAGAAACCTTTCATGGTGATAGGTGGAGGTAGTAATCTGTTGCTGACAAAAGATTACGAAGGAACGGTAGTCCGTTCTGCTATCAACGGTTGTGAACAGTTGTCCGATGACGGCAACGATGTGCTGGTTCGTGTAGGCAGTGGTGAGGAATGGGATGCTATGGTGGCCCATTTCGTGGAGAACGGATGGTACGGTGCTGAAAACCTATCGCTGATTCCTGGTGATGTAGGTGCCTCGGCTGTTCAGAATATTGGTGCTTACGGCATGGAAGTATGTCAGCTGATAGAACGGGTAGAAGCTGTGGAAATAGGTAATGGTAGAAAAGTGTCTTTTTCAACAGCTGAGTGTCAGTATGGATATCGACAGAGCCGGTTCAAGAATGAGTGGAAGGGACGCTTTCTTATTACTTATGTTACCTACAGACTGAAACACGAATTCTCTCCCCGTATAGATTATGGAAATGTACAGCAGGAACTGAAGTCTCGTGGTATTGATAAGCCCACGGCGTCAGAACTGAGGCAGGTGATTGTAGATATACGAAAAGCAAAACTTCCAGATCCTAAAGAACAGGGCAATGCCGGAAGTTTCTTCATGAATCCTGTTGTGAGTCGCAGCAAGTTTGAATCCATTCAGAAAGAATATCCGCAAATGCCTCACTATTTTGTGGATGACGAACACGAGAAAATTCCTGCAGGATGGATGATTGACCAGTGCGGATGGAAAGGACGTACCATTGGTCATGCTGGGGTACACGACAAGCAGGCATTGGTGTTGGTGAACAGAGGTAGCGCTACAGGACAGGAAATAGTCAACTTGTGTCAGATGATTCAGAACGATGTGTTGGAACGTTTTGGCATAGAAATTCACCCAGAAGTAAATATTGTCTAAATGAAAATAACCTTTCTCGGAACAGGAACATCGTGTGGCGTGCCCGTAATAGGGTGCGAATGCGAAGTATGTAAAAGCGAAGATGCCAGAGACAAGCGCACCCGTTGTTCAATATTGGTAGAGACCGAGCAGACACGCTTGCTTGTTGATATAGGCCCTGATTTCCGTCATCAAATACTTCCACAACCATTTCGGAAAATCGATGGTATTTTGATTACTCATTCTCATTACGATCATGTAGGGGGCATGGACGATATACGCCCTTACTGTCAGTTTGGGGAGATTAACGTATATGCCGATCCCATAGCCCGTAAGGCGATGCTGCAAATGTTGCCCTATTGTTTTGCCGAGAACCGATATCCTGGCGTACCTGCTATTGGATTGCACGAAATCTATCCTGGCAAGGCTATACGGTTGGGCGATATTGATGTGCTGCCGTTCCAGGTGATGCATGGCAAACTTCCTATATTGGGCTATCGCTTTGACCGTTTTGCTTATATCACCGATATGAAGAGCATTGATGATGGGCAGGCTGCTCTGCTTGCAGGCGTAGATACTTTGGTAGTAAATGCTCTGCGCTTTGACCGTCCCCACCACTCTCATCAGTTGGTTGATGATGCAGTGGCTTTTGCGCGTAGGGTAGGGGCCCGGCGTACTTTACTTACCCACATGTGTCACGACATTGGAAAACATGAAGAGGTGAACAAAAGGCTGCCTGAAGGAGTAGAACTGGCTTATGACGGACAAATCTTAAATCTTTAAAATAGTACCAAAAAGAAAGAAAATGGTTAATTCTTGTTATAAAACAGAAGATAATTAGTGTAAAATATTGCAGATTGAAAATTTACTCCTACCTTTGCAATGTGTTTTTCATAGTATTAGATTTAAGGTTAACAAAGGTTGGAGTACAGCGGTACTCCTTTTTTATTGTTGAACAATAGTATATAGCTGTAGAAATACGGCACCTAACGAATAATGATTTTTTTTCCTGGCACATGCTGTAATGTGGTGCCTATAAAACTTAAAAACGATGATGTATATATTTTTGGCGTTTATCTTCTTAGTTCTGCTCGGCTGTACTGTATGGATGTATCACAGACTGTCGGTGCTTCGTCTTGGCAATAAGCAGTTACAGACATTAGTAGAATGTCAGGACGGATACACTTTCCTTTTGAATAGAAAGATGGAAGTGGTGAAAACGAACTTTTATAACCAGCAGTGGCAGCATTTGGGTGCGTCAAACCTTCTGGGCAATGTGTTGCACTGCAAAAATGCTCACGATGCCGGACAATGTGGTGAACATGATGTGTGCAAGAAATGTCCTGTACGTTTCGTGATAACTAAAGCCTTTGAACGTGGAGTCAGTTTCAATAATCTGGAGGCTTGCATGGAACTCTTGGGCGATGATAATAATATCACTGATACTGATGTGCAGGTGGATGGGCACTTCGTAAAACTAAACAACAAGGCCCACATGGTGGTAAACGTGAAGTTGATGCCAGAAGATAAACAGGTGGAACTTCCAAAGTTACTGTTCATATCTGAGAAAGTCGATTTGTTCTTAAGAGTGAAAGAGGCTCTTGGCGCGAATATCAGAGTGCTTAATGCTGATAATCTGCATCAGGCCCTTCATCGGTTGCTGATGGTGAAAGCCTATGGATTTTTGGCAATATTGATTGATGAAGAATTCTATGAGAAGCACGAAGATATAACAAAACTACTGGTGAAGAACGATAGTGTGAAAGTAATCGTCTTCACCAGCAATAATAAGCCATCTACAGACGGGCATGTGTTCTACCTAAGTGAACATTTCGATGCTATGCAGTTACGCTTGCTCTTATTTGACAAAGAATAAGTCCTGCGTAAATATGGACTGCATAGTGATAGCTCGAAACTTAGTTTGTTTCTTATAAGCGTCCTATCGGCGGTTTTTCTTTTTCTTCCCCTCTCGGTGGAAGAAGCGGAATATACCGCTATAGTTCTTGATAAGTTTGCGTACCAACAGGAAAGCATCGATAGCTGTAATACTGTTGGTAATGAGCGTAGCAATCTGTTCACCACGCGTAGAGTCTTCGTTCCTCTTAAACAGGTCGCCCCATAAAACGGCAATCTGTTCGCCTTCGCGTTCAATGTCTTCGCTCAATTGGTTGCGGCGAAGCTGAATCTCTTCAAGGGTGTTGTAGGTTGTTTTCTCCATAGCGCTAACTCATCAGAAGGTCGGCAAGGAAATGGACCAAAGGACGCTCAATCCATGACTTGCGGAAAATGAAACATAGGATAAGAAGCAACAGGTGGGCCACTGCAACTGCAAGGAAAGCACTGGCATAACCAATGAATTGTGATAGCCAGAACGAAATACCAAGCCAGAAAAACAGGAGCAAAGCCGCAAGGATGGTAATAAACAGGATAGCAAGGGCAAGCGCCGTAAGCAGGCGCACCACCTTGTCGATAACCGTAAGCTTACCATACTCGGCCTGTAGCTCCAGGTAGTGTTTTAGCACCTCAATGAGTTGTGCAATGGTCTCCACATTCTTGTCGCTCGATAGCATAACTTAATCCTCAGTTACGTCTTGAATATCGTCAACTAAATCGCCAACGTCTTTGCGGTTCAATTTGATATTGTGTTTCTTCAGAAAATCGTCAACGGCATCGGTAATCTTCTCACGAGTGTCGCTTCCCTTTTCAGGAGCCATCAGAATACCTAAAGCTGCGCCGGCGATAGCACCGCCAAGAAAGGCGCCAATGTAACCTAAACTTTTCATAATTGATAGATTTAATAAGTGAAACTTCTGCATTGTTTTCGCAAGCAAATATACAAATTATTCTTGTAAAGAAGTGGTGCAATCTGTCATTTTTTGTTAAAATGAATGTATTTTCGCAAAATAACGTACTTTACACTCGTAAATTTCCTGTTTTTGAGCGATATTTTGTAATTTCGCAACAAAATTTCATCTATAGATTGATAATTATAACCAATTTGACTAATAGCTATTATAAGGTTTTATGAAAAAGTACATGATTTTGTGCGCAGGCCTTTGCCTCGCAATGGTATTTACTGGATGTAAATCAAAGGAAAGTGCCTACAAACAGGCTTATGAGAAGGCAAAGGCAGCAGAGTCAGCTCAGGCTCCTGCTGAAGTGATTGAGACACAAGTAGCTACTGAGACTCCGACTGTTACTCCCGTTCAGACTCGTCCTGTTACACAGACCACAGTTGTTGACAATGTTGATAATATTTCAGTACGCGAAGAGCGTGTATCTGTAGTGAGCGGAACTGGCTTGCGCAATTTCAGCGTTGTAGTTGGCTCGTTCTCGGTGATTGCCAACGCTGAGGGACTGCAGCAGCGTCTGAAGAATGCTGGCTATGCAGCTCAGATTGTGAAGAATGTTGATCGTAATATGTATCGCGTAGTGGCTTCAACGTTTGATGATAAGGCTTCAGCCGCTCAGAGCCGTGACCAGCTGCGTGGAACATATCCCGATGCATGGTTGCTCTATAACGTAAAATAAAGATTACTCTCCTTGGCCCGCATCCTATCTATAGACTACGGCCGTAAGAGAACAGGATTGGCAGTCACCGATCCGCAGCAGATTATTGCAGGCGGATTGGCGACTGTTTCTACTTCCGAACTCTTCGACTGGTTGAAAAATTACGTGGAGAAAGAACCGGTGGAACGCATCGTGATTGGAGAACCCCGACAGATGGACGGTTCACCGAGTGAGAACTTGGCACGCGTTCAGCAGTTTGTGAACCGTTGGAAAAAAGCGATGCCCGCTATTCCCATTGATTATTTTGACGAGCGATTCACTTCAGTATTGGCCCATAAGGCTATGATTGACGGTGGACTGCGTAAAAAAGCTAGACAGAACAAAGCACTTGTTGATGAGATTAGTGCTACAATAATACTTGAGGACTACATGCGTTCGCGAAAAGGTCCACTATTTTGATTTCCTATGATATTACCTATTTATGTTTATGGTCAGCCTGTGCTTCGCAAGGTGGCCGAAGATATCCCTACCGATTATCCCGATTTGAAGCAGCTCATCGCTGATATGTTTGAAACGATGGACAATTCAGACGGTATAGGATTGGCTGCTCCTCAGATTGGAAAAGCTATCCGTGTGGTGGTGATTGATCTGAATGTGTTGAGCGACGATATGCCTGAATACAAAGGATTTCGCCATGCTTTTATTAATCCTCATATTCTTGAATACGATGACACAAATACTGATTCGTCGGAAGAAGGATGCCTCTCGCTTCCTGCTATCCACGAGAAAGTGGTGCGCCCCACTCGTATTCATGTACAGTGGCTGGATGAAGACCTGAATGCTCATGATGAATGGGTTGAAGGCTATCTGGCCCGCGTAATGCAACATGAGTTTGATCATTTGGACGGTAAGATGTTCATTGACCGTGTGTCGCCCTTGCGCCGTCAGCTCATCAGTAGCAAACTGAAGGCTCTTACACAGGGCCGTTATCGCTGCGGTTACAAGACCAAGCCAGTGAGAAAGTAAGGGAAGAGTGATAAGGGAAAAATGAAAAAAGAGAAGTGAAAAGGGGAAGATTTGTTTCCGCAATTGTTCATAGGCGCATACTTATTTCGTGTGCCTTCCTTTTTAGTGCGCTGCTTAATTCTTCTTTTTTTACTTTTCACTCTTCACTTCTACATGCACAATACAATATCGACAGGTTGCTGACCATCGGTCGTTCAGCCTTGTACTATGAGGACTATGTGCTGTCGATGCAGTATTTCAATCAGGCTATCTCGGCCAAGCCATATTTATACGAACCTTGGTTTTTTAGAGGTATCGCCAAATATAGCTTGGATGATTATATCGGTGCTGAGGCCGATTGTACCGAAGCTATTCAGCGCAATCCTTATGTGGTAAGTCTCTACGAATTGAGAGGCATTGCCCGTATTCAGCAGAAAAAATATTCTGAAGCTATTAGAGACTATAGTGTCGCCTTGAAATACGACCCTGTAAACCGCGGTTTGTGGCATAATCGCGTGCTTTGTCATATTCAGAATAAAGACTTCGATGTTGCTCTACTTGAGATAGACACCATGCTGACCAAGTGGAGCAGGTATTCGCAGGCTTACAATATGCAGGCCGATGTCTATATGCAGAAAAAAGACACAACGGCAGCACTCGCTTCCTTGGAGAAAAGTTTGGAGATAGATCCTTACGATGGACAGACTTGGTCAGCCAAGAGTATGATATGTCTGATGCGTGAGGAGTGGGAACAGGGTGAAGAGTGTTTGGACAAGTCTATTCACTTGTTGCCAAAGAATGCCAATAATTACGTGAACAGGGCCTTGGCACGATATAATAGAAATAATCTTCGTGGAGC
This sequence comes from Prevotella sp. E9-3, assembly GCF_022024015.1. Lineage (NCBI taxonomy): Bacteria > Pseudomonadati > Bacteroidota > Bacteroidia > Bacteroidales > Prevotellaceae > Prevotella > Prevotella sp. E9-3. The sequence continues at coordinate 2,922,405 of NZ_CP091786.1, read as the reverse complement.
CTTGGCTGATTATGATACCGCTCTTGACCTTGATCCCAACAATTTCCTGGGACATTACAATCGAGGACTGTTGCGCTCGCAAGTGGGCGATGATAATAGGGCCATCATCGATTTTGATTTCGTACTTCGTTTAGAACCCGATAATATGATGGCACTCTTTAACCGTGCTGTTCTGCTTGATAAGACTGGTGATTTGAAGGGCGCTATACGTGACTATTCAAAAGTGATTGAGGAATTTCCAAATTTCTGGACAGGTTTGGAGTTTCGTGCAGCTTGTTATCGTCGATTGGGTATGATCAAACAGGCTGAGCAGGATGAATTTACGGTCTATAAAGCCCGTCTTGAAAAGCATCTCTATGGCAAACAGCCACGATTGGATAAGCGCCAGATGAGAAAACGTAGCGATGAATCGCCTGAGAAATATCGTGACCTGGTGGTGGAAGACGAGCAGGAATTGGAGCATGAATATCAAAACGACTATCGCGGACGCGTGCAGAACCGCAAGGTCGAGATAGAGTTCCAGCCACTATTCGCTCTTTCCTTTGAACCCATGAAGAGTGAAGTGCGTTCTATGGTGGCTTTCGACCGTAATATCGATGCGGTGAATCAACGGATGCGTTCGCGTACCATATATATAAATAATGTGAGGCCTACTTTCAGTGAAGCGGAGTCGAAAGGCTATTTTGCCTATATTGATTCACTCAGTATGGTGCTGAATACCACCCGTAATACAACGCAGACCCTCCAGACCCTCTTCCTCCGTGCTGTAGCCTTTACAGCCATTCAAAATTATGAGAGCGCTATAGAAGATCTGTCCACCTATCTGCAGGAAGACACCACCAGTGTGGCGGCCTTATGGCAGAGGGCTTATTGCCAGTCGCGCATCAATCAGTTCCTCACGGCCACAAACGGGACCACCGAACTTTCTACTGCAGAAGGCACAAGCGTAGAGTTGAAGAATGCCAATGTGTTGGCCGATTTGAACCACGCTCTGTCTATAGATGAGAATAATGCCTACCTCTATTATAATCGTGCTTGTTTCTATGCCCAGCGACAGGACTATGCCCAGGCCATTGAAGATTTTACTCGAGCCATTACGCTTGACGCCAATCTGGCCGAGGCATACTATAACAGGGGCTTGTGCGCTATCTATCGTAAGCAGACAGAAGCAGGTATTAGCGACTTGAGCAAGGCTGGAGAACTGGGGCTATATACTGCCTATAGTATAATCAAAAAATATCGCAAATAGCTATGGAAAAAGAAACTTTGGTATGGAACAGAATTTTGGCAGCAGTACTGAAAATGCCAGGAGTGAAAATTGATCGCACGGTTTTCTTGCGCAAAGCCTTGAAAGCTTACTGCAACAGTCAGACACTCGACATGTTGGAAAACGTTCGCCCTTATGCTATCGTTCCTGAAAAGGTGATAGATGAAGTGGCTACGGCATGTATCAATAAACATACAGCATTGGCAACTACAGGCTCGGCTATAGCTGGTCTGCCAGGTGGATTGGCAATGGCTGCTACCATTCCCGGCGATTTGACTCAGTATTATTTCCATGTGGTAGTCGTATCACAGAAACTTGCCTATCTGTATGGATTTCCTGATTTCTGCAATGAAGAAGGTGAGTTGAGCGAAGAGGCTGTAGATATGCTCACCATCTTTATGGGAACGATGATGGGTGTGAAAGTGGCCGAACAGGGATTGAATGAGTTGGCAAAAGGAGTGGCGAAGACAGCAGCAGGCCGACTTCCAAGATTGGCTATTACCAAAACAGCTATCTATCCTATTGCTATGCAGATTGCTAAAATGGCAGGAGCAAAGATATCAAAGAATGGATTCGTGAAGTCGGTGGGTAAGATTATCCCTATCGCTGGTGGCATCTTCTCCGGAACGCTCACCCTGTTTACTTTCAAACCAGGCGCTCGCCGACTTCAGAAACGTCTGAAAGCTCAGAAACTCTATTTCAAGACCACTGAAAACGAGGCAATGGAACAGTTCTGGGCTGAGGGTGGTGATGCTGAGCGAAAGAATATCCGTGCCTCTTTCGCACGTGCCGAACAGACCCAGGACAAACCTTTGCTGAAACAGTTGGCTTTGGCCCAGGCACTCATCAATATGGCAAATATCTCTGATGACCTTTCTGCCGATGTGCAAGATGTAGTCGAGGAATATATAGCCAAGACGGATATTCCCGGTGAACAGCAGATTGCTCTTCTCGAGAATCTGGGAACCGAATATAGCTTCGATATCGATTATGATATGCTGGCCTGCGATCCGGATTTTGCTCGTGAGGCACTCCATACGATGGTGAAAGTGATGAATGCTGCAGGCAGGAAGACTGTTGCTGAGAAAATGTATCTCAGCATGACGGCCAAAGCCGTGGGCGTATCAAAAGAAGAATTAGATTCCATCGCTTCAGGACTTTAGTCTTTTGGAAATTGGACTTTAACAATTGCGTGTCAAATTGTCAGTGCGGACAGTTTGGCACGCTTTTCGCATTTTGTGTAGCAGTTAGTATTAATTTCAAAACAAAAAACAATATGAATATTAAACCATTAGCAGACCGTGTGCTGGTAGTTCCTGCACCGGCTGAAGAGAAAATCGGTGGAATCATCATTCCTGACACAGCAAAAGAGAAACCCCTTCGCGGCGTTATCAAGGCTGTAGGTAAAGGCACTAAGGATGAAGAAATGATCCTGAAAGTTGGCGACGAAGTGCTCTACGGAAAGTATAGCGGTACTGAGATCGAACTTGATGGTGAGAAGTTCCTCATGATGCGCCAGAGTGATGTACTCGCAGTGATTGAGAAGTAATAATAGTAGAATAATCGGAATAATCAGAGTATTCAGAATACTCAGAAGATTCAGAAGATTCAGAATAATCAGAAAATTCAGAATACTCAGAATAATCTGAATACTCAGAATAATCAGAAAAAAAACTATGGCAAAAGAAATTAAATTCAATATTGAGGCCCGCGAATTGATGAAGCAGGGCGTTGACCAGTTGGCAAATGCAGTGAAAGTGACTCTTGGTCCTAAGGGTCGCAATGTGGTTATTGAGAAGAAGTTTGGTGCTCCGCAGATTACCAAGGACGGTGTAACCGTTGCTAAGGAGATTGAACTGGAAGACCACTTCGAGAATACAGGTGCTCAGCTCGTAAAGAGCGTTGCCTCAAAAACTGGTGATGATGCAGGTGATGGTACAACTACTGCAACCATCCTGGCTCAGGCTATCGTATCAGAGGGCTTGAAGAATGTTACCGCAGGTGCCAATCCTATGGATTTGAAGCGTGGTATCGACAAGGCCGTTAAGTGCGTGACCAACTTCATCGCCAAGAATGCCGAGCAGGTTGGCGACAACTACGACAAGATTGAGCAGGTTGCTACTGTTTCTGCAAACAATGATAAGGAAATTGGTGAACTCCTGGCCGAGGCTATGCGCAAGGTTTCTAAGGATGGTGTCATCACTATCGAGGAGAGCAAGAGCCGCGACACACACATTGGTGTTGTTGAAGGCATGCAGTTCGATCGTGGCTATCTCTCAGCTTACTTCGTTACTGATAGCGAGAAGATGGAGTGCGCTATGGAGAATCCATACATCCTCATCTACGATAAGAAAATTTCTAACATCAAGGAGTTCCTGCCTATCCTTCAGCCCGCTGCCGAGAGTGGCCGTCCCTTGCTGATTATTGCAGAGGATGTTGACTCAGAGGCTCTGACCACACTAGTTGTAAACCGTCTGCGTGGTGGCTTGAAGATTTGCGCTGTGAAGGCTCCTGGCTTTGGCGATCGTCGTAAGGCTATGCTCGAGGATATCGCCGTACTGACAGGTGGTACTGTAATCAGCGAAGAGAAAGGTCTGAAACTGGAACAGGCTACTCTCGAGATGTTAGGTACCTGTGAGAAACTGACTGTATCAAAGGACAACACCACTATCGTGAATGGTGCCGGTGACAGTCAGGCTATTAAAGACCGCATCAACCAGATTAAGGCTGAGATTGAGAACACCACCTCTTCATACGATAAAGAGAAACTGCAGGAGCGTCTGGCTAAGTTGTCAGGTGGCGTAGCTGTTCTCTATGTAGGTGCTAACAGCGAGGTAGAGATGAAGGAAAAGAAAGATCGCGTTGACGATGCTCTCTGCGCTACCCGTGCTGCCATTGAGGAAGGTGTTGTAGCAGGTGGCGGTACCACTTACATCCGCGCTCAGCAGGCTCTTGTTGGTCTGAAGGGTGACAATGCCGACGAGCAGACTGGTATCAATATCATCTGCCGTGCTATTGAAGAGCCTTTGCGCCAGATTGTCAGCAACGCCGGTGGCGAAGGTGCTGTAGTTGTTCAGAAGGTTCGTGAGGGTGAAGGCGATTTCGGTTACAATGCTCGTAAGGATGTTTACGAGGATATGCGTCAAGCTGGTGTTATCGATCCTGCCAAGGTATCACGTGTGGCTCTTGAGAATGCCGCATCTATTGCCGGTATGTTCCTTACCACTGAGTGCCTGATTGTTGACAAACCTGAGAAAGAGCCCGCTATGCCAATGGGTAATCCCGGTATGGGAGGTATGATGTAATTGAATAAATTACAATAGAATCAAGACGGGAATCCAGATGCGATTCCCGTTTTTTTTGTGCTTAATTGTTTATTTTTGCAATCTCTACATTACAATGCGTGAAAATGAATGTAAAAACATGCATAAAAGAGTTGATTTGCCTAATTACTGTATATTTTTCACTCAAAGTGACTTTGTCTGTGAGCGAGAAAATGCCTACCTTTGCAGCAAAGAAAGATATTTTTTTGATTTGTTTTAGTAGATTAGTTTTTAAGTAGTTTGTTTTTGAGAAATCGGCTGTCGTGAGACAGCCGATTTTGTTTTAGTACGCTCAGCAGATATATTGTCTAACGGGGATGCAGGTCGATTACCCGTCTAACATGTGCAAATCGATTACCCCGAACTGATGATATGCGTAAAAAAAGAGAAAATAGCAGGCGTTTATTTTCTTGAAAAGTTGTAACTTTGCAAACAAGTAATAAATATTCATTTTTTTTATGGAACGTCTTCTAACTCTATATAGAGAGTGGTGCGGAAAGGAGCCCGCCCGTTGTGAACAATTACCCGGTGCAGGGAGCAACCGTTCCTATTATCGTATGACAGATGATGAAGGTCATAGTGTAATAGGTTGTATTGGCACCAGTCGTGACGAGAATCATGCTTTTGTTTATTTGGCGAAGCATTTCACCAAGCGCCAGTTGCCAGTGCCCGAGGTGTTGGCAGTGAGCAGCGATGAATTGCGCTATTTGCAGACCGACTTAGGAACAGTATCTCTTTTCGATGCTATCCGTGGCGGTCGTGAGGCTGGGGGACGTTATACCGTGGCTGAACAGGAACTGCTGCGTCGCACCATTCGTGAACTGCCCAATGTCCAGTTTCGTGGTGCCCGTGAATTGGACTTTTCCAATTGCTATCCGCAGCCGGCTTTCGATGTTGAGGGAGTGCTTTTTGATTTGAATTATTTCAAGTATTGTTTTCTGAAAGCCACCGAACTTGATTTCCATGAGTTGAAGCTTGAAGCCGATTTCCGTCTTTTGGCGAAAGATCTCACCGCAGCTCCATCGTCTCCTTCCGAAGAGGAAAGTAATATTGCCGAGCAAAGCGATTGTTTCCTTTATCGTGATTTCCAGGCCAGGAATGTGATGATGGATGCTGAGGGCAATCCGTTCTTTATCGATTTCCAAGGTGGTCGTCGTGGTCCGTTCTATTACGATCTGGCCTCTTTCTTGTGGCAGGCTTCTGCCAGGTATCCCGACAAGCTTCGTCACGAACTGCTCGATGAGTATTACGAAGCCGCCCAGCAATATGTGGAGATGCCCAAGCGCGATGTCTTTGACCGTCGTTTGCGCCTTTTTGTCTTCTTCCGAACCCTTCAGGTACTTGGAGCCTATGGTTTCCGTGGCTATTTTGAGCGCAAGCAGCATTTCATCAAGAGTATTCCCCCTGCCATGCAGAACTTGCGTGAGCTGCTGGCACTCGACGAGTTACCTTATCCCTATCTGGTTGAGCTCCTGCGCCGTTTGACCGAACTGCCACAGTATCAGCAGTTGGAAGTTGTTGCGCAGACCCGTTCCGATGGTTACAAGACAACCGATCTGAACCCCTATAATGCACACCCGAAAGATGGTCCTGCCACTTTCTCAAAGTACGATGCCCAGGGTCCGTTGGTTGTCAAGGTGTTCAGTTTCAGCTATCAGAAAGGCATTCCTGAGGATGAGAGTGGTAATGGCGGCGGATATGTGTTCGACTGTCGCAGCACCCATAATCCAGGTCGTTACGAACCATATAAGAAGTTGACGGGTCTTGATGAACCTGTTATCCGTTTCCTGGAAGACGATGGTGAGATTCTGACCTTTTTGGATAGTGTCTATAAGCTGGCCGATGCTCATGTGAAGCGATATATCCAGCGTGGATTCACCTCGTTGATGTTCTGTTTCGGTTGTACTGGCGGTCAGCACCGTTCGGTGTATAGTGCCCAGCATTTAGCCGAGCATATTCATCAGAAGTTCGGTGTCGAAGTGCGCATCTGCCACCGTGAGCAGAACATTCGGCAGGTTCTTAAAGACTAATATCCAATTTTTGAGGGTTCCTAACTTCTCCGTTTTTTCAGAAGTTAAGAACCCTCAAATTAATAAGTTACTTTTCTATCTACTCCCCTCCCTCACAGGGAGGGGTAGGGGGAGAGTCTCTTTTTACTCCATCCCCCTTGCCTTTAGCAGCGATTTTGCGTCAGGCTGTTTCATGTGAGTGAAGTCGGTGAACATCTGCATCAGGTCGAGCGTGTTGCCACGGCTCAGAATCTTGTTGCGCATGTCCTGTCCCACTTCAGGCTTCAACGCTCCACGCTCGGCAAAGCAGTCGGCAATGTTGGCTGCCAGTACCTCTGTCCACAGGTAACTGTAGTAGCCGGCGGCATAACCGCTTCCCCAGATATGATTGAAATAGGAAGTAGAGTAGCGTGGCAGAATCTGTGAGTTCAGCAGATGCACATGGCGCAGGGCTTCCGTTTCAAACTGCTTTGCCTCGGCAGCTGTAGGCACCTGACTCTCAGGCAGAACATGCCAGGCCATGTCCAGACAAGTAGCTGCTAAGTTCTCGCCCAGCGAGTAGGCAGAGTGGAAGTTGATTGATCCCAGCATCTTCTCTTTCAGATCCTTCGGCATGGGCTGTCCGGTAACGGCATGCAGTGCAAAGTGGTCGAATATCTCAGGAATGGTGGCAAACGACTCGTTGAACTGTGACGGCATCTCCACGAAGTCGCGAGCCACGGCAGTACCGCTCAGCGTGTTGTACTGGCAGTCGGAGAGAATACCGTGCAGGGCGTGTCCGAACTCGTGGAACAGGGTAGTCACCTCATCCCAAGTGAGCAGTGAAGGCTGGCCCTCGGGAGCTTTGGCATTGTTGCAAACATTATAGATGAGAGGAATCTGGTTGCGCTGACGACTCTGTTTTGCAAACGAGCTCATCCATGCGCCACCGCGCTTGGTGGGGCGACGGAAGTAGTCGCTGTAGAACAGGGCAATCGTCTTTCCGTTGCGATCCTTCACCTCAAACACCTTCATGTCGGGATGATAGGTGGGAATATCCTTGCGCTCCTTGAATGTCAGACCGTAAACTCTGTTGGCAGCATAGAACACACCGTTCAGCTGCACGCTGTCCACATTGAAATAGGGCTTGATCTCTTCGTCCGAGATATTCAGCATTTCCTTCTTCATTTTTGCCGAATAGTAGAAACGGTCGTAGGGCTGCAGTTGGAAACTGCTGCCCATGGTTCTGCGGGCATATTCTTCAATCTCCTTTGTCTCGGTATCCGCTTTTGGCGTATAGACGTCGATGAGTTGGTTCAGGAACTGATACACCGCCTCGGGTGTCTTGGCCATCGTGTTCTCCAGCGAATAGTCGGCATAAGTCTTGAATCCCATCAGTGATGCCTTCTCTGCACGCAGACGGGCTATCTCTGTCACAATGGCAAACGTGTTGAACAGGCCCGTTCCGTCAGCACGGTGTATAGATGCCTCGAACACACGGCGGCGCAGGTCGCGATTGTCCAGACTGGCCAGGATAGGCTGTTGGGTGGTGTTCACAATGACAATGCAGTAGGGCGCCTTTCCGCCACGGCTCTGCGCATCCTTCTCACACTGTGCCATGTCGGCCTCGCTCAGTCCTGCCAGTTCTTCGCGGTTCTGCACCCATACCACGGCGTCGTTGGTGGCATCCTGCAGCGTGTTTCCCCATTTTTCCTGTAGGTCGGAGATGCGCAGGTTGATTTCCTTCATGCGTGCCATCTTCTCCTCTGGCAGCAGGGCGCCCGAGCGCACGAAACGCTTATAGATGGTCTCAAGCAGTTTCTGGTTTTCTCCCTTCAGCTGTGCGTATTCGTGATCATAGACATACTTGATGCGGTCGAACAGCAGCTTGTTGAACGAGATGTCGTTGCCCAGTTCTGTGAGCATCGGCATCACCTTTTTCTGTGTCTGGGCAATCTCCGGTGTCTTGTCGGCTCCTGTCAGACAGAAGAAAATGCTGGTCACTCGGTCCAGCAGTGCGTCGCTCTCCTCGTAGGGAATGATGGTGTTCTCGAACGAAGGCGTTTCGGGGTTTGATACGATGGCAGAGATAATCTCACGCTGTTTCTGAATACCCGTCTCAATGGCAGGCAGGTAGTCGGATGTTTTAATCTTCCTGAAATCAGGAGCGCCGAAAGGCAGTTTGCTCTGTTCCAACAGAGGGTTCTTACGTGCTGTAGTTCCGTTCATTCCGTCCATGTCAAGTGCGGCCGACTGCATCACTACCGATGCCAGTCCCAGTGTCACTAATGTCTTGGTAATCTTTATCATATAAATATATACTTAAAATCGCTTTAGTTATGCGCATGCTGTTGCAAAGGTACGCAAAAGATACGTAAAAATGGATGATAATCAATTGATTATTAATATATTTTTTGTACCTTTGCCACAAATAATTATAATTATGGCAAATTTAGTAGCAATCGTGGGCCGTCCTAATGTTGGAAAGTCCACCTTATTCAATAGACTGACCAACAGCCGTCAGGCTATTGTGAGCGATGAAGCCGGTACAACCCGCGACCGCCAGTATGGCAAGTGCGAATGGAACGGACGCGAGTTTTCGGTAGTAGATACCGGTGGCTGGGTAGTCAATAGCGACGATGTTTTTGAGGAGGAGATTCGAAAACAAGTAATTATTGCCACTGAAGAGGCTGATTTAGTACTTTTCCTGTGTGATATAAAGAATGGTGTGACCGACTGGGATATGGATGTAGCCCAGATTCTGCGTCGTGCCAAACTTCCTACCATCCTTGTGGCCAACAAGGCCGATGATGGAAAGGACTATTACGGACAGTATGAGTTCTATAAACTGGGACTGGGCGATCCTTTCTGTGTAAGTGCGGCCACCGGTTCCGGTACGGGCGATCTGCTTGACAAGGTGCTGGAGATTCTTCCCGAGAAGTCGAAAGACGATATTGAAGACGGTATTCCCCGTTTCGCCGTTGTGGGCCGTCCTAATGCCGGAAAGTCCAGTCTTATCAATGCCTTTATAGGTGAAGACCGCCACATTGTGACCGATATTGCAGGCACCACCCGTGACAGTATCTATACCCGTTACGATAAGTTCGGCTTCGACTTCTATCTGGTTGATACAGCAGGTATCCGTCGCAAGAACAAAGTCACCGAAGACCTTGAGTTCTATTCTGTGATGCGTTCTATCCGTGCCATCGAAAACAGCGATGTGTGTATCCTCATGCTGGATGCCACCCGTGGTATTGAAGCACAGGACATGAATATCTTCCAGCTCATTCAGAAGAACAACAAGAGTCTGGTGGTAGTCGTAAACAAGTGGGACCTCGTGGAAGAAAAGTCGCAAGTGGTTATTGATACCTTCGAGAATGCCATCCGCCAGCGTATGGCTCCATTCGTTGACTTCCCCATCATCTTTGCCTCTGCACTCACCAAGCAGCGCATCTTTAAGGTGCTGGAAACAGCCAAGCAGGTTTACCTTAACCGTAAGGTGAAGATTGGCACCTCTAAGCTCAACGAGGTGATGCTTCCATTGGTTGAAGCCACTCCGCCGCCTTCTATTAAGGGTAAGTATATCAAGATCAAGTATGTGAGTCAGGTGCCCGACACACAGATTCCCACCTTTATCTTCTATGCCAACCTGCCTCAGTACATCAAGGAGCCCTACAAGCGTTTCCTCGAGAATAAGATTCGTGAGAACTGGACCCTCACAGGTTCGCCCATCAATATCTTTGTGCGACAGAAATGAGGCCACTGTGTTTTATCTGGCTGTTGGCTGCCTTCACTCTTCTCTTTGTGCAGTGTGGAAAGGATCATACTCCCGAAACACTTGCCATGCAGTCGGCACAGCAAAGCTACGACCAATTGCTGGCAGGCAATTACGAGGGCTTCTTGGCGGGTAGAGTCGATGCCGACAGTTTTCCGGCCACTTACCGCAACGAACTGCTCATGGCATATAAGGAATTTCATCGGCAGCAGGAGTCCAAGAATGGAGGCATACGCGGCATCACCGCCAGTAGGGCAGTGATGGATACGGCCCAGCATCTGGTTCAGGTGTTTATGATCATAGACTACGCCGATTCGCTGAAGGAAGAAATCGTCGTTCCGATGGTTGAGCGAAATGGTGAGTGGAAGATGAAATAATAACAAAAAACGTTCAAAATCGATAGTTTTGCGATTTTGAACGTTTTTTTTGTGAATGTGAAATTGAAATACACCTTTTGCGTTCAATGCACTATCTTTGCAATCGTCATCCTCTACTATAGAGAAATGACGCACTTATCAACGTTCATTTCCAAAAGAATAAAAGGATGGTAGATATAGATAAGCAATTGCGGCTAATCCAACATTCTGTTGTGGTTAGCCGCAATTCATTTAAAAGCAAATTATAGCTATAATTTCGACGATTATAGCTATAATTCTTAAAATTTTAGCTATAATTTATTTCAGCCCTCATCCTGTTGTTGGGCAATAGACGGTCTGTTCAGCCTTTATTTGACGACTGCCCGGTAACAGCTTCACGCATTTCTTTCAGCAAGTCGCTGGCAAAGATGAAATCCGTGAGGCGCTTGTTGGTAGAGTTCATGATTTGCGACGAGTTGCCCTGCCATTCTTTCTCGCCTTCATAGATGAAGATGATGTTCTCACCAATACCCATCACCGAGTTCATGTCGTGCGTATTGATGATAGTGGTCATATTGAATTCGCGCGTGATGCTGTGCAGCAGGTCGTCAATCACAAGCGAGGTTTTCGGGTCCAGTCCGCTGTTGGGCTCGTCGCAGAACAGGTATTTGGGATTCAGGGCAATGGCACGGGCAATGGCCACACGCTTCTGCATACCGCCACTAATCTCGCCGGGGAATTTCTGTTCGGCGCCGACAAGGTTCACACGGTCCAGACAGTCCATGGCGCGCTTGGTGCGTTCGCGCAGCGTCATCGACGAGAACATGTCGAGGGGGAACATCACGTTCTCCAGTACGGTCAGCGAGTCAAACAAGGCAGCGCTTTGGAAAATCATTCCCATCTCGCGGCGCATCATCACCTTCTCCTTTTTCGACATCTTTACAAAGTCGCGCCCGTCATACAGAATCTGTCCGCTGGTAGGGTTGAGGAGGCCCACAAGATTCTTCATCAGTACCGTCTTGCCCGAGCCCGACTGTCCGATAATCAGGTTTGTCTTGCCGTCTTCAAATAGGGTAGAGATGCCTTTCAGCACATCTTTCCGTCCCAGCAGAGTGCCGTCGGCAGAACGCTCTTCAAACGATTTTTTTAGTTCTTTTACTTCTATCATGACAGCAACTGGGTTAGGAATACATCAGAAAACAGGATGAGCGCACTCGACGATACAACAGCGTCGGTAGAGGCCTTTCCCACATTGACTGAGCCTCCCTCAACGGTATAGCCGTAATATGAGGGCACACTCGAGATGATAAAGGCAAAGAAAAGGCTCTTGATGATAGACATCCATATAAACCACGACTCGAAATCGTGCTGCAGGCCGGCGGTAAGGTCGTCGGGCGGCATGATGTGGCCGATATAGGCTGTGGCGTAGGCGCCTATAATGCCCATCACCGATGAGAAGACCACCAGCACCGGCATAATGGTGAGCATGCCCATGATTTTCGGCAGTATAAGATAACAGGCAGAGTTGACCCCCATAATGTCAAGAGCATCAATCTGTTGGGTTACGCGCATGGTGCCTATTTCAGAGGCAATGTTCGAGCCTACTTTACCAGCTAGAATCAGACACATGATACTGGACGAGAACTCCAGCAGCATAATCTCACGAGTGGTAAAACCGGCCACCCAGCGCGGCATCCACGGACTCTCGATGTTCAGTTTCATCTGGATGCAGATGACGGCACCGATAAAAAAGGAAATAAGCAATACAATGCCAATGGAGTTCACGCCCAGTTGGGCCATTTCCTTGACATATTGTTTCCAAAACATGCGAAACCGCTCAGGAACGGAAAACGTGCGCCCCATCAGAATGAGGTAACGTCCGAAAACGGTAAGCCATTTGTGTATAATCATTAAAAAAAAGATATTAATTGCGGGTGCAAAGTTATTAAAAAGTTGGGAGTTATACGAAGTAGTGAATAAAATTTTGGCCATTATTTTCAGAATTTTGGCCATTATTTTTAAAATTTTGGCCATTATTCGTTTCATTTAATCAGTAATTTTTTCATAGTGTTTATTCTGTTATCGGAAAAAATGCCTACCTTTGCGCTCTGAAACAGATTTAGATGACAGATTATGGCAGAAGAATCGATTGTACTGCGTTCTGAAGGCTTGGTAAAGCGCTATGGCAAGCGCACAGTGGTCAACGACGTAAGCTTTCATGTGCGTCAAGGTGAGATTGTGGGTTTGCTGGGACCTAACGGTGCCGGAAAAACCACCTCGTTCTATATGACCACGGGTCTGGTGATTCCCAATGCCGGACATATCTATCTGGGCGATGAGGAAGTGACCAACTATCCCGTTTATAAACGGGCACGGGCGGGAATCGGCTATCTGGCCCAGGAGGCCTCCGTGTTCCGCAAGATGTCCGTCGAGGATAATATTCTCTCTGTTCTTGAGATGACGGGAAAACCGCGCGAATACCAGCTGGAGAAGCTGGAAAGCCTGATTAAAGAGTTCCGTCTGCAGAAAGTGCGCAAGAATAAGGGCGACCAGCTTTCGGGTGGCGAACGCCGCCGTTGCGAGATAGCCCGTTGTCTGGCCATCGAACCGAAGTTCATCATGCTCGATGAGCCCTTTGCCGGTGTCGATCCTATTGCCGTAGAGGATATCCAGTTCATTGTGTGGAAGCTGAAAGACCGTAATATCGGCATTCTCATTACCGACCATAATGTGGAGGATACCCTTTGTATTACGAACCGTGCGTACCTGCTTTTCGAAGGCCGAATCTTGTTCCATGGATCGCCTGAAGAACTGGCTGCCAACGAGATAGTGCGCAAAAACTACCTCACCGATTCGTTCGTGCTACGCCAGAAAGACTTCCAGCAATTGGAAGAGGAACGCAAACGCAAAGAAGAAGAGGGATAGGCTTCTGCAATCTTGTTAAAAAATGGTAATCGTGCATTTTTTACGGCTTTTATGAGTAATTTTGCACGCTCAAATTCGATTATAATATTAAATAAGGTATATAGAAGATGAATATTCAGTTTGAAATTGCCGACAAAGTGAATGGCCTGATGACCATCACCATCGAGAAGGCAGACTATGAAGAGAAAGTAAACAAGACACTGAAAGACTATCGCAAAAAGGCTCAGGTGCCTGGTTTCCGTCCAGGTATGGTGCCCATGGGTCTTATCAAGAAGCAGTATGGCACAGCCGTGAAGGTTGACGAAGTGAACCGTCTGCTGGGCGAGAAGCTCTATGAGTATGTTCGTGAGAACAAGATTCAGATGCTGGGCGAGCCCCTTCCCAACGAGGAGAAACAGCAGGCTCAGGACCTCGAACAGGATGGTCCTTTCACCTTTGTGTTCGACATTGCTGTGGCTCCCGAGTTCAAGGCAGAACTGACTGCAAAGGATAAAGTTGACTACTATAGCATCAAGGCCGACGACAAGCTCGTTGAGGACCAGGTGCAGATGTTTGCACAGCAGGCCGGTGAGTTCGTTGAGGCTCAGGAGTGGAGCGGCAATGACACCCTGAAAGGCGACCTGCGCCAGCTCGACGCTAACGGCAATACCCTCGAAGGCGGTATTGAGGCTGAGGGCGGCATGCTGATGCCAAGCTATATGAAGGGCGACGACGAGCGCAAGAAGTTTGAAGGCGCTAAGCCCGGCGATATCATCACTTTCAACCCCAAGAAGGCTTATCCCGACAACGATGCTGAGGTGGCTGCCCTGCTGAAGGTTGATAAGGAGAAGGTGAAAGACCTGACTGCTGACTTCAGCTTCCAGATCACTGAGATCCGTCACTTCCAGCCCGCTGCTATCGACGAGAAGCTGTTCGAGAAGGTATTTGGTGAGGGCGTGAAGGATGAGGCTGATTTCCGTCAGCGCATTGCCGACATGATCAAGCCCCAGCTGGAGGCCAACAGCGACTTCAAGTTCCTGCAGGACGTTCGCAAGTATGTTGAGAAGAAGGTGGGCGAACTGACCTTCCCCGAGGCTCTGCTGAAGCGCGTGATGCTGAACAATAACAAGGATAAGGGCGAGGAGTTTGTAGAGAAGAACTTCAAGGCCTCTATCGACGAGCTGAAGTGGCACCTGATTAAGGAGCAGCTGGTTGTTGCCAACAACATCAAGGTTGAGGACGACGACGTGAAGCAGATGGCCAAGGCTGCCATTCGCCAGCAGTTTGCTCAGTATGGCATGAACAACATCCCCGAGGATGTGCTCGACAACTATGCCGCTGAACAGCTGAAGAAACGTGAGAATATTGATCAGTTCGTTGACCGTGCCATCGACCAGAAGCTCACTGCAGCCCTGAAAGGTGTAGTGAAGTTGAACACCAAGGAGGTGACACTCGACGAATTCAATAAGATGATGCAGGAAGCATAATACTTCCACGAAATAAGCATTTCAAAGAATAAATTGCCACTACCAGAACGACTGGTGGTGGCATTTATTATTATACGACTAAAATCATAAATAATTCTTAAAAAAGAAAATAGTATCGACTTTTTTTTCTAACTTTGTATTAGATAATAATTAAGAGGAGAATAAAAAATGAACGATTTCAGGAAATATGCCACACAGCACCTGGGCATGAATGGACTGGTGCTAGACGACGTGATGAAAACACAGGCGCAGTACATGAACCCATACATTTTGGAAGAGCGCCAGTTGAACGTTACGCAGATGGACGTGTTCTCACGTCTGATGATGGACCGTATCATTTTCCTGGGTACGGAAGTAAACGATTATACAGCCAATACCCTTCAGGCACAGTTGCTCTATCTGGACTCTGTCGATCCTGGAAAGGATATCAGTATCTATATCAATTCGCCTGGCGGTAGCGTCTATGCTGGACTGGGCATCTATGACACCATGCAGTTCATCACCAGCGATGTGGCTACTATCTGTACCGGTATGGCTGCCTCAATGGCAGCAGTATTGCTGGTGGCTGGCGCTGAAGGAAAGCGCTCAGCACTGCCCCACAGTCGCGTGATGATTCACCAGCCCTTGGGCGGTGTGCAGGGACAGGCCAGCGATATTGAGATTGAGGCTCGCGAAATTCAGAAAATCAAGAAAGAACTCTATACCATCATTGCCGACCACTCGCATACTGACTACGAGAAGGTGTGGAGCGATTCAGACCGTAACTATTGGATGACGGCTGACGAGGCAAAGGAGTATGGAATGATTGACCAGGTACTGTCGAGGAAATAAGCATGAAGAAGTGTAGTTTCTGCGGAAGAAGTGAGAAAGAAACCAGACTGCTCATTTCTGGGAACGGCGCCTTCATCTGTGATGAGTGTGCCCAACGAGCCTATGAGATTGTGGAGGAGTCGGGCATCATGGCAAAGAATGGTGCTTCGAGGAATACGCCTACACTGAAGCAGGTTCCCAAGCCACGTGAGATTAAAGACTATCTGGATCAGTATATCATTGGTCAGGACGAGGCCAAACGCTACCTCTCAGTGGCTGTCTATAACCACTATAAGCGCTTGCTTCAGCCTGCCGACGACAATGGCGTAGATATAGAGAAGTCTAATATTATTATGGTGGGCTCGACAGGAACGGGAAAGACCCTTCTGGCTCGAACCATTGCCAAACTGCTCGATGTTCCCTTCACCATTGTCGATGCTACCGTATTCACTGAGGCCGGCTATGTGGGTGAGGACGTAGAGAGCATCCTGAGCCGACTGCTTCAGGTGGCCGACTACAATCTGGAGGCTACCCAGCGCGGTATCGTGTTCATTGACGAGATAGACAAGATTGCCCGCAAGAGCGATAATCCTAGCATCACTCGCGATGTGAGTGGCGAGGGCGTTCAGCAGGGACTGTTGAAGCTCCTTGAAGGTACCGTTGTCAATGTGCCGCCAAAGGGAGGCCGCAAACATCCCGATCAGGATTATATACACGTGGACACACGCAACATCCTGTTTATCTGCGGTGGCGCTTTCGATGGTATTGAGCGTAAGATAGCCCAGCGACTGAACACTCATACCGTGGGTTACAACTCAGTACAGAACGTGCGCAAGATAGACAAGGAAGACCTGATGAAGTATGTACAGCCGCAAGACTTGAAGTCGTTCGGTCTCATCCCCGAGATTATCGGCCGCCTGCCAGTGCTTACCTATCTGAATCCACTCAACCGTGAGGCTCTGCGCCGCATCCTTATTGAGCCGAAAAACAGTATCGTGCGCCAGTACGAGAAACTGTTCCAGATGGACGGCATCAAACTGACCTTTGCTGAGGATGCACTGGAACTGATTGTTGACAAAGCAGTAGAATATAAACTTGGTGCACGCGGACTGCGCTCTATCGTAGAGAATATCATGATGGATGCAATGTTTGAAGTGCCCTCGACAAAGAAAAAAACATTTGAAGTGTCGCGCGAGTATGCTCAACAGCAACTGGATAAGTCGCACTTGCAATAAATAGCCTATGACTAAGCAACCAGATCTTACAAAAGAACTAAAACACTATTTCGGCTTCGATAAGTTCAAAGGCGATCAGGAGGCCATCATTCAGAATCTGCTGAATGGACGCGACACCTTTGTACTAATGCCAACGGGTGGCGGTAAGTCGCTCTGCTATCAGCTGCCTTCGCTACTGATGGACGGTGTGGCTATTGTCATCTCACCGCTCATCGCACTGATGAAGAATCAGGTGGACTTTATCACCAATCTTAGTGAACATGAGGGGATAGCCCATTTCCTGAACTCTTCACTCAACAAAAGTGCAATCGATCAGGTGAAAGCCGATGTGCGGGCTGGTCAAACAAAGTTGCTCTATGTGGCTCCTGAGTCGTTGACGAAAGAGGATAACGTAGAGTTCCTGAAAAGTTGTAAGATTTCGTTCTATGCGGTCGATGAGGCTCACTGTATTTCAGAATGGGGACATGATTTCCGCCCCGAATATCGTAGGATACGCCCCATTATCAATGAGATAGGAAAGGCTCCGGTCATAGCGCTCACGGCAACGGCTACCGACAAGGTGCGTACGGACATCAAAAAGAGTCTGGGCATTCTTGGAGCCGACGAGTTTAAAAGCTCGTTCAACCGTCCGAACCTCTATTATGAGGTGCGCCCTAAGACAAAGGAAATCGATAAGGATATTGTACGATTCATCAAACAGCACGCTGGCAAGAGCGGTATCATCTACTGTTTGTCACGAAAGAAAGTAGAGGATCTGGCCGACGTGTTGCGTGCCAACGATATCAAGGCATCTGCCTACCATGCAGGCTTGGACAGCGCTACACGTACACAGACGCAGGATGATTTCCTGATGGAGAAAATAGATGTGATTGTGGCTACGATTGCCTTTGGAATGGGTATTGATAAGCCTGATGTGCGCTTCGTCATTCACTATGATATTCCGAAGAGTCTGGAAGGTTACTATCAGGAGACAGGACGTGCCGGTCGTGATGGCGGTGAAGGCATCTGCCTTGCTTTCTATAGCTATAAAGACCTCCAGAAACTGGATAAGTTCATGGAGGGGAAACCCGTAGCCGAGCAGGATATCGGTCGCCAGTTGCTGCAGGAAACGGCTGCTTACGCCGAGACAAGTGTTTGCCGACGGAAAATGTTGCTGCATTATTTCGGTGAAAACTATGAGCAGGACAACTGTCATAACTGTGACAACTGTCTGCATCCACAGACGAAGATAGAGGCCAGCAAACAACTGGTTATCGTGCTGAAAGCCATTTTGGATATCAAGGAGAATTTCCGCACCGATTACGTGATAGATTTTATTACCGGACGTGAAACTGAGGAAATTCGTGCTCATAAGCATCATGAACTCGATTCCTTCGGTTCTGGCGAGGATGAAGACAATAAGATTTGGAATCCCGTGATTCGTCAGGCATTGCTGATGGGCTATCTGAAGAAAGAAGTTGAGAACTATGGCTTGCTGAAGGTTACTGCTGCTGGTAAGAAATTCCTGAAGGCTCCTACATCCTTCCAGGTGGTTGCCGACCATGAATTCAGTGAGGATGACGAACCCGCCGAGGGAGGAATCAGTGCCCTTGACCTCACGCTCTCGTCAATGCTGCACGATTTGCGCAAGAAGTGGTCGCGCAAACTGGACAGACCTCCTTATGTCATTTTCCAGGATGTCAGCATTGAGCAGATGGCTACCGAATATCCCATCACGCTTGAGGAACTGAAGAATATCCAGGGCGTAGGCGATGGAAAGACACGTCAGCCATACGCTAAGGAGTTTGTGGACTTGATTAAGCGTTATTGTGAGGAGAACGAAATCACCCGACAGGCCGATTTGCGTGTGCGTACCAAGGCCAAGGACTCTATGCGTAAGTTGAAGATACTTCAGAATATCGATCGCCGTATTGCTCTTGATGATATTGCCAATGCTTTAGGTATTGACTTTGAGGAATTGCTCGACGAGTTGGAGGGAATCGTGCTCTATAGTGGAAATAAGGTAAATATCGACTATTTCCTGGAGGATATTATGGATCCCGATGATATCAACGATATTTACGAGTTCTTCCGCGAACAGGAGAAGGACGACCTTCAGGCTGCTATCGACGAGTTCGGTGCCGATATCGATGAGAATGAGATTCGCCTTGTGCGCATCAAGTTCATCTCGGACATGGCCAACTGATGAAGTTTATACATTATATATGTCTCATTCACTTACTGGGCTTTCTGGGCTGTACTTCAACAGCTGAACGGCAACGTATGTTGCGATTCATGACCGAGGTTGACTCGATGAATCGCAACTATATCTCTTTGGCCGGTGACAGCGTGATGCCTGCCGTCACAGAGTGGATGGACCGCCACGGCACACACAATGAGCGCATGCAGGCCCATTACCTGCTGGCCAGCGTCTATCGCGACCGTGGTCAGGCTCCCGAAGCTTTGGACGAATTCCAGAAAGCCGTTAATTGTGCTGACACAACAGCTGCTGATTGTGACTATCGTCTGCTTAGCCGAGTACATGGGCAGATGGCAGAACTGTTTTACGACCAACTGCTGCCACAGGAGGCACTCGAAGAGGAAAAGTTCTGTCAGCACTATGCACTTAAGGATAATGATACTCTAATGTGGTTGGTCTCGTTTGAAAAGCAAAGCCAAGCTTATTATATGGCAGGTCAGGTTGATTCAGCCATTATAACTGACCTAAATGCTTATGAGATAACCAAAAGTGTATATGGACAGACGGTAGCAGCAAACTATATTGAGCCTACACTCCTTTATTTTGTTGAGTCTGACCGTATTGAAGACGCTCTACATTATATTAATATTTTTGAAACATATTCTGACTATTACGATAGACAAAACAAAGCACCACGACATATTTTTTATTACTATACCAAAGGCTCTTTTTATTCTGCTATTGATAAAAATGACTCAGCGATAGTTTGTTTTAAGAGACTTTTAGAGGGAGAAACAGATTCCAAGAAACTGGAAGGCGCATACAAAGGATTGTATCTTACTTATCTGAAGTCAGGGCAAAGTGATTCCGTTGCTAAATATGCAGATTTGTGTTATAAGACTGGCGTTTTGAATTATCGTGAGTCGTCTATTAGTGAGTTACAGCGCATGCATTCGCAATACAATTATAGCGTGCATCAGAGAGCTGCGCGTCAAAAAGAAAATGAAGCTAACGAGGTTCGTTTGAACAGAACCGTATCATTATCTATCTGTGCCATATTAATACTTGTTTTATTGTTCATTTTGTACCGTCAGCGTGTCATGAGGAATATGTTGGTAGAAAGGCTGACAAAAGAGTATGAGCATCAAATTGAGAAAATTCAGAAAGTACAAGAGGAACTTTCTGCGGCAACCTTGAATGAGTATAGGATAAAATATGAAAAGGAACTTTTGGAGAACCAACAACAGCTATTGAGTTTGTTGGGTATTCAGAATATACCTGCTGTCAATCTTAGAGACAACGAAATATACGATTTCTTCCTTTATGTTACGACCCATCCCTCAGTAGAAGTAAAAACACGGCATTGGAAGGCACTCGAAATGCTGTTTGATGAAAAACTTCCAGCATTCCGTCAAACACTTACTCGTGGAAAGAGTATCACCGATGCTGATTTACATCTGTGTATGTTGATTCGTATGCAGTTTGGAGTTGCGGAAATATGTACAATCATGGGTACTTATTCACAATATGTGTCTACCCGTCGAAGCCGTCTTTTGAAGAAAATCTTCAATATTAAAGGAAAACCTGAAGATTTTGATAATATAGTAATGTCGATAAATTAGATGTTAACTATTTGATAATCAAGATATTGTGTTTTGTGTTGATACATTTTGTTACATCTTTCTTCTGAAATAATTGTCCTTGATTCAAGGAATGTAATTATTTTTGTGGCGTACTTTTTAATTATTATCATGAAGAAAGGTTTTTTATTATTGTTGGTAATGCTTTGTTGTATGTCAACATTTGCATTCATTCCTGGAACGATGACGCGTATAACTTTTGAAGTAGGAGTCGTTGTTCCTGTTGGTCAAGGAATTCCACGTCCTCGTTCTCCTTTGCAAGCTCCTAATGTGGCATTAGGCAATTACACTCTTTTTTTTGAGACAGATCATCCGTCTTTTACACTTGTGCTGCTTGACGAAGAGGGTGAGGAGGTCTATTCAGCAGTTGCTCCCTCTGATGTGGATTCAGTAACATTGCCCAGCACCCTCACTGGAGACTATGAGCTGCAGCTCTATGACGGCAGCAACTACTACTACTATTGTGAAATCACCTTTTAAAAAATAAGAGAATATGAAAAAATATCTTTTCGTAGCTTTTTGCTTGTGCTACAATTTCTTGACATTGAATGCTCAGTTGAATGTTTATAGTAGTGGAAGGGTCGGAGTGATGACTCCCGCCGAATTCCAATATGCAAAGTTGGCCATCGGCAATAAAGAAGACACCGAATACAGCCAGTTTGACTTTAATCTTTTCTCTCGCAATAAAGTAGATGATGGCAGAAATTACTATATAGGCTTTAATAGCGATACTTATCCTCCAATACCAAAAAATTTTGGGAGAGCAATAGGTGTCAGAGGCATAGCAGGTAGTACAACTAGTGGATATAACTATGGAGTGCTTGGTAGTGTGCAAGGAACTCAAAATGGTGCTGGTATTTTTGGAACCACAACCAATGTGTTGGGAGTGTATGTCCCAGGGCGTTATGCAGGCTACTTTGATGGAGAAACCCGTGTTGTGGGTAGTCTTACTGCAACAAGTTTCATAACTCCATCCGACATAAGACTAAAGGAGAACGTGGTAGTGTTCGATGACGCTAAAAATGGGAATGCATTAGCTCGTATTAAGAATCTGAGCGTGATTTCCTATAATTATAAACCTCATGAATACGTAGATCTTGATACAGCTTCAGCAACAACCTTGAAACTACGTCAGTTAAATGACAAGTCAGGCAAGGAGCGTCATATTGGACTGATAGCTCAGGAACTTCGAGAAGTTTTTCCCGAACTGGTGACGGAAGGTCAGGATGGCTACCTCAGCGTTAATTACACAGAGATGGTTCCCATTCTGCTCCGCTGTATTCAGGAGTTGAAGGAGCAGATAGACGATTTACGCGGGACTGATGATGAAGGCCTCACTAAGAACGCTCCTACTATGACAGCTACTGCCGGCCAGACCTTACTACCACAGACAGCCGCTTTGGCTCAGAACACTCCTAATCCTTTCACTGAGCGCACCGTCATTCGTTTTACGCTGCCCGAAGATGCGATGAATGCCTATATCTATATCTTCGATATGTCGGGCAAGATGCAGAAACAGATAGCCGTTGACGCTGCTATGGAAAGTGTCACCATCAATGGCTACGAGCTTTCTGCTGGCATGTACATTTATTCTCTGGTTGTCAATGGCAAGGAAGTGGATACGAAAAGAATGATCTTATCGAAATAGGAATACCATCATGAAATACTTCTTGTGTTTATTAATGCTTATTCCTCAGGTTCTGTTAGCTCAGTACACAGAAAAGTGTTTTATAATGGGCAATAAGGGAGAGGCTGTGAGTGTGCCTGTTGGGCTGTTGACATCTCAGGATACAACTCAACTTTTATGCGTGGATGATTTTGTCTACGGCCTTTCCGTTTCGGGGACAGCAACTTTAAATTCAGAGAATAGTTATGTTCGGATTCTACTGAGAGATGAATATGACTATGATTACATGGTATATGAGAATTACCCTTTGTTGACTAAAACGGGAACTTCTTCTTTTCAAAATGTCTGCATAGAAACATTATCGCTAGAAAAAATTCGTCCCAAGGAATTGATTGTGACAGTTCGTGGAGCTACAATTAAGATTGATTCTTTGTTCTATCTCAGGCATAGGGGAGAGTCAAAGATAGGAATTGAGCGTTTACAGGCTCAGGCTATTATTGATAAGCTAAATGTGAATTTGAATGCGAGAAATATGACATGGCGTGCAGGTCATACATCCCTAAGCCAAATGAGTTATGAAGAAAAAAAGAATTTGTTTGGTGGAAAAGTACCGGAATTGTACGGATTTGATTATTATATTGGTGGAATATTTGCGATACCAAGTGTTGAAAACTCTACAATTCAGGTCGATTCGGAAGAACGTTCTTTATATGTGGATAATTGGGATTGGAGGAATCGACATGGGAAAAATTGGATGACATCTGTAAAGAATCAAGGAAACTGTGGTTCATGTTGGGCTTTTTCCGCTATTGGCGCACTTGAAGCCTATGTTAATTTGTATTATAACAAGCAGTTGAATATGAATCTGTCAGAACAACAATTGGTCTCGTGTATTTATTCTAACGGATGTTCTGGCGGAAATCGTGGCGTTGCTTTGAACTATATCAAAAATAATGGAGTGGTCAATGAGGGTTGTTTCCCTTATACGGCAACTAATAGTGATTGTAGTAATAAATGTGATTCGCCAGACGAAGAAGTGTTCTTAGGAAACTACGGATCTCTTTCCTTTAACGAGGATTCGATAAAGAAAAAATTGTTTGTAGCCCCAGTTACATTTGGCATTAGTGATTGGGGGCATGCTCTCGTTCTCGTTGGATATAAAACAATAGAAGTAGGAGATTATATTTATATACGTTCTTCAGATGAGACTGTTTGGGTACAAATCAATAGTACTGATCATTCGTATTTGATTGGGAAAACTGTTTGGATCTTGAAAAATAGTTGGGGTACTTCATGGGGAGATAATGGTTATGCTTACGTATATGTTAATGCGGCAAATCTGAATACGCCTTATTATTTGAAAGGAAACATAACAACAATGTCGTATACTGACTCAGATGTGGTGTGCGAAGATGCTGATGGTGATGGCTATTATTTTTGGGGGATTGGGTCTAAACCGTCTTTTTGCCCTTCATGGGTTCCCGATATACCTGATGGTAACGATGCAAGTTATACTCAAGGAGCGATGAATCAATATGGAGTGTTGGAATCTTTAAATCCTAACCAATCGCCAGCTCTAATTATTAATGGAACCCAAACGTATACTACTCAACAAAGTCAATATTCACATATAAATATAAAGCCGAATGCGACGTTGATAGTGCGTAACGTCTTAAATATGTTTGGACGTACAACTATTACGGTAGAGAATGGTGGCAAGTTAATAATAGATGGCGGCGTTATAACAAATGCATATATTCAGTTGCAAAGTGGAAGCCAGTTGCAATTATTAAACGGAGGTATTATTGTTATACGAACCAATTCTGTTTTTAGCACTCCTGTTGGCTCAGTTGTTAATGCTACTTTTGGGAAAATATGTAACTCTTCTGATTTTTCTTCGTTTTAATTTGGATTAATAAACTAAAAATCATATATTTGCAGAACTAAAATCTAAAATTAATAATTATGAAAAAGAGACTGTTATTCTTTGTAGGCATTGTATTGTTTCTTTCATCAGCACTCTTTGCAAATGACAACTTCGATTCGATTTTGAAAGAAGGGAAAGTATGGCGCTATCAGTATAAGTTAGTCGTCAATCCTGACTACGATGATGTGTATCAGAGAGAAATGTGTCTTAGTGGCGATACCTTGATAGAAGGAATTCATTTTAATAGAGTGATGGAAAGACAGGTCCCTGACGAAGACGAAACTTCCGTTGCGGAATGGACACCGCAGAATATTTGGATAGGTGAGGAAAATGGTAAGGTATATACATATAACGGGCTTACAAATACATGTCAGCTTCTTTTTGATTTCTCACTAGAAAAGGGTGAGTTGATTGAAAAATTTGGTTGGCAATGGCGTGTGATAGCTGTAACGGATACTATTCTTGATAGTGGTAATGACAGAAAGGTACGACACTGCCTTCATGTCGTGAATGTTGAGATTCCCTATCAGACAGATGTCTGGGTGGAAGGTATAGGATCGCTCTTGACAGGGTTGATAAATACAGCTGATTTGGAAGGTGCCATCCCCACCCTTGTTCTATGCTCAGACGAAGTAGTCCTGTATAACAATGCAACTTCTCTGTTAAAGATACATTCGCCAAATCCAGAACTTCATCTGGGTAAACCTCCTTATTATGACCTTCAAGGACGATTAATGAAAGTTCCCCTACAGGGAGGTCTTTATATTAAAGACGGGAAAAAGAAATTATTAATGAATAAATAGGCTTACCTTATAATTATGACTTCAGGTAAGAAAAGTATTAACCCTAAAAAATGCAGCCATATGAAAACAAGAGTATTAAGCTTGCTTATTGTAGCGTTGCCCCTCTTTGGGTGGGCAGGAGTGAATACGACGGGGGTAAGTGGCGATGACGACATACCCACTGTGATGGACATTCGCGAGTTCCGAAAACTGGAATTGGGTACAGAGGCACGTATGGTGATGCTGTATGACACTGTGATGTTTGTGGGAGACAACGATATCTACATCCGTGGCGACGCATGTGCGGCCCTCTGTCTGCGCAACACCAAGCTTGATGTGAAGAAAGGCATGGTGCTGACAGGAACCATCGTTGGTGTCAGAGGGGATGATAATGGCATGCCGCTGTTGTTGCCGTCTGAACGTACATCGGATGGAGATGTCACATGCAGCTCTTTTTATGAGTTAGGAGACCACGTGTATACATTCGATGAACTGGATCAAAAGGAAGATGATATTGATACGGAGACTTTGGAGGATATTGCCGGGGTGAGTGGCGATGACGGCATACCCATGGTGCAGGATATTCGTGAATTCCGAAAACTGGAATTGGGTACAGAGGCACGTATGGTGATGCTCTACGACACTGTGATGTTCGTGGGCGGAAATGACATCTACATCCGTGGCGAAGCATGTTCGGCCATCTGTCTGCGCAACACCAAGCTTGATGTGAAGAAGGGCATGGTGTTGAAAGGAAGCCTCGTTGGTGTCAGAGGAGATGACAATGGAGTGCCACTACTTTTGCCTACTGAGCGTACCAATGATGAGCATTTAATTGTCAATCAGACTTTTGATATGTCTGATAGAGTAGTGACTATTGAAGAACTGTTCGGAGGGAATGGGCTGAGTGATGTGGTCATTGTGAAAGATGTGACGTTAGACTCTTTGCAAGACAATAGTGGCGCGCGTGTTCTTTATGCCATACAGAATGAACAGCGCATCCCTGTTGTCGATCTGTATGGGGTGGTAAACAAACTGCCGCTTCCCGCAAGCTGCCCAAAGATGCAGAGCATTCTGGGCGTACATGATTGCAACTATTTCTTAATTCCTGTGACCGATCTTGCGGAAGAAGTGATACCATTGGGTATAGTCAACACTCGTCAAAATGCAACAAAGACTGAGAATGATGCACTCTTTGACCTCCAAGGCCGTCGGCTTGGAAAGTCCCCTACGCACGGACTGTACATTCAGAACGGAAAGAAGATAGTCAAGTAAGCTGCAGAGAGAACAAGCTTGAAAAATTGAAGATTGGAGATTGGCGATTGAAAATTGAAGATTGGTTAAAAAATGGCAAGGCAAACCAAAAACTTCATTCTTCAATCTGCAATCTCCAATCTTTTTCGTATCTTTGCACGCAATAATTTTTTAAAGGTACCAAAATATGTCATCATTTATTGCAGACAAGATTGTGATGGACGGCCTTACTTTCGATGACGTCCTGTTGATTCCCGCTTACTCAGAAGTGTTGCCAAAAACCGTGAAGCTGAAGACTCATTTCTCACGGAATATTGAGCTGAACGTTCCATTTGTAACGGCAGCCATGGATACCGTGACAGAGAGCCAGATGGCTATTGCCATAGCTCGCGAAGGTGGTATTGGCGTGATTCACAAGAATATGCCAATTGAAGAGCAGGCGCGTCAGGTGGCTATCGTAAAGCGCGCTGAAAACGGTATGATTTACGATCCTATTACCATTCCCCTTGGAAGTACAGTAGCTCAGGCTCTCGACATTATGGCTGAATATCATATTGGCGGTATTCCCGTGGTCGATGACGACAAGCACTTGGTGGGTATCGTGACCAATCGTGACCTGCGTTTTGAGCGTCGTTTGGATCGCCCCGTTGAAGCAGTTATGTCAAAAGAGAATCTGGTGACTACTCATCAGCAGACTGATCTGACTGCTGCTGCCCAGATTCTTCAGGAAAATAAAATCGAGAAACTCCCCGTGGTAGATAAGGACAACCGTCTGGTTGGTCTGATTACCTATAAAGATATTACCAAGGCAAAGGATAAGCCAATGGCATGTAAGGACGAAAAGGGTCGTCTGCGTGTTGCTGCCGGTGTAGGCGTAACCAACGATACTCTTGACCGCATGCAGGCTTTGGTTAGCGCCGGTGCCGATGCTATCGTAATTGATACTGCCCATGGTCATTCAAAGGGCGTAATCGACAAGCTGCGTGAAGCAAAGGCTTCTTTCTCAAATATCGACATCGTGGTAGGTAATATCGCTACGGGTGCTGCTGCCAAGATGCTGGTGGATAATGGTGCCGATGCTGTGAAAGTGGGTATCGGTCCGGGTTCTATCTGTACCACTCGTGTGGTGGCTGGCGTTGGCGTGCCTCAGTTGAGTGCAGTCTATGACGTATATAGCGCACTGAAAGGAACAGGCGTGCCCCTTATCGCTGATGGCGGTTTGCGCTATTCGGGCGATATTGTGAAGGCATTGGCTGCCGGTGGTTCGTGCGTGATGATTGGATCGCTCGTTGCCGGTACCGAAGAAAGTCCTGGTGATACCATCATCTACAACGGACGTAAGTTCAAGAGCTATCGTGGCATGGGCTCGCTGGAGGCGATGGAACACGGTTCAAAGGACCGCTACTTCCAGGCAGACACAAAGGATGTGAAGAAACTGGTGCCAGAAGGAATCGCTGGCCGCGTACCTTACAAAGGAACCGTTCAGGAAGTAATCTATCAGCTTACTGGCGGTCTGCGTTCAGGTATGGGATATTGCGGTGCTGCTGATATCGAAAAGCTGCACGATGCTAAGTTCACACGCATCACCAATGCCGGTGTGATGGAGAGCCATCCGCATGATATCACCATCACCAGCGAGGCTCCCAACTATTCGAGACCTAATGATTAATAAATAACAATGAAACATGTTTTAATGGCCGCTCTTTTGGCGGCATCTGCTCAGGGCGTTGTGGCTCAGTCGCAGCAAGTTAAGGATCCCGTTATCATGACGGTGAACGGCGTTCCTGTGCTCCGTTCCGAATTTGAGTATTCTTACAATAAGAACAACTCAGAGGGTGTCATAGACAAGAAGACCATTAATGAGTATGTAGATCTCTTTATCAACTACAAGTTGAAAGTGGCTGCTGCTCTCGACGAGAAATATGATACGTTGCAGTCGTTCAAGGATGAGTTTGCTCAGTATCGCGACCAGCAGGTGATGCCTTTGCTGATTACGGATGCTGATGTAGAGGCTGAGGCCCACCGCATCTATGACCAGACGGTAGAGCGTATCGGTCCTGACGGACTGGTACAGACTGCTCATATCCTGCTGCGCTTGAACCAGCAGGCTACTCCCGAGGAACAGGCTGCCGTGAAGGTGCGCATAGACAGTATTCATACAGCCCTGAAAAATGGTGCTGACTTTGCTGAACTGGCAAAGAAAGTGTCGGAAGATCCAGGCTCGGCCCGACAGGGCGGACTGCTGCCTTTCGTTCAGCGCGGACAACTGGTGAAAGAGTATGAGGATGTAGCATTCTCGCTGGAACCAGGAAAGATTTCAGATGTGGTTCAGTCGCCTTTTGGCTATCATATTATTATGGTGAAAGAGCGTAAGCAGATGGAACCGTTCGAATTCCATCGCGAAGCCATTCTGAAGTTTATTGAGCAGCGTAACCTGCGCGACCGCATTGCCGAGCAGAAGGTGGATGAACTGGTGAAAGCTACCAACGGCGCTCAGACAAAGGCTCAGCTGATGGAAGAGAAAGCCAACGAGTTCTCAGCTACTGATTCTGACCTTAAGAACCTGATTCGTGAATACCACGATGGCCTGTTGCTCTATGAAATCAGTAATAAGCTGGTATGGGACAAGGCTGCCAAGGATGAGGCCGGACTGGCTAAGTATTTCAAGAAGAACAAAAAGAAATATGCTTGGGATGAGCCTCGCTTCAAAGGTATGGCATACCACGTGAAGGATGCTGCCGACCTGCAGGCTGTGAAGAACTGTGTGAAGAAACTGGCTTTCGACAAATGGGCCGACAAGCTTCGCACTACATTCAACAACGATTCTGTGTTGCGTATCCGTGTAGAGAAAGGTATCTTTAAGAAAGGCGATAATGCTTTGGTGGATAGCATCGTATTCAAGAAGGATACTACAGTGACCAAGGTGAAGGACTATCCTTTTGATGATGTATATGGAAAGGTGCTGAAGAAAGGACCGGAAGACTATACTGATGTGCGTGGACTGGTGGTTGCCGACTATCAGGAAGAACTGGAAAAACAGTGGGTGGCAGAGCTGCGCAAGAAGTATCTCTTCACTGTAGATGAGAATGTGTTGAAGACTGTAAATAACCACGAATGAAGAATACAGGAACTATAATACTCTTACTGATGATGGCGGTGCCCTTACTGGGCATCGCATCTTCGGCAAAAGAGGTTACCACTGTAAATGCTGCCG
This sequence comes from Prevotella sp. E9-3, assembly GCF_022024015.1. Classification (NCBI taxonomy): domain Bacteria; kingdom Pseudomonadati; phylum Bacteroidota; class Bacteroidia; order Bacteroidales; family Prevotellaceae; genus Prevotella; species Prevotella sp. E9-3. The sequence goes on along the minus strand of NZ_CP091786.1, from coordinate 2,892,640 downwards.
ATAGTACGGAAGTTGGAAGTACTGTGGATGAGGTGGTATGGGTGGTTGGCGATGAGGCCATTCTGAAAAGTGATATCGAGGTGATGCGCATTCAGGCCGCTATGGAAGGGGTACGCTGGGAGCGTAATCCCGACTGCGCCATTCCTGAGCGAATTGCTGTTCAGAAACTTTTCTTGCATCAGGCTGCCATTGATAGTATTGAGGTGACAGAATCGGAGGTTTCGTCTCAGATAGAAGCCCGTTTGGACTATATGATTTCTCAGATAGGTTCGCGCGAGAAACTGGAAGAGTACCGTAAGCAGAGTATCAGTCAGATTCGTGCTGCGATGCACGACGAACTGCGCGACCAGATGATGATTCAGCGCATGAAGGAGCATCTGGCTAAGAATGTTATCGTAACGCCTGCTGAGGTGCGCCGCTATTTCAAGGAACTTTCACCAGACAGCATTCCGTTCGTGCCTACCACTGTGGAGGTGCAGATTATTGCACAGACCCCAACCGTGGCTCCAGAAGAGATTAACCGTGTGAAGGACGAACTGCGTGATTTTACTGATCGCGTGATGAGTGGACAGTCAACCTTCCAGACTTTGGCCCGTTTGTATTCGGAAGACCCAGGTTCAGCCAGAAAGGGTGGAGAGCTTGACTATACTGGTCGTGGCATGTTCGACCCGGCTTTCGCCAATGTGGCTTTCAACTTGACCGATCCGAAAAAGATTTCAAAAATCGTGGAGTCTGAGTTCGGCTATCATATCATACAACTTATTGACAAGCGTGGCGACAAGGTGAAAGTGCGCCATATCCTGCTGAAACCCGAGGTGAACGACTCGTCTATAAACGCTTCGCTGGCCCGCCTGGATTCAGTGGCAACTGATATACGAGCAGGGAAGTTTACCTTTGAAGAGGGTGCTACCTTTATTTCAGACGATAAGAATACACGCAACAACCGCGGTCTGATGGCTAACCAGTCAGGACAGGGACAGACGTCTAAGTTCCAGTTGCAAGACCTGCCTTCTGAGGTTGCAAAGGTTGTGGACACTCTACAGGTGGGACAGATCTCTAAGCCTTTCACCATGATTAATGACCGTGGTAAGACGGTGTGTGTCATCGCAAAACTGAAAAGTCGCACGGAAGGACATAAGGCTACCATCACTGAGGATTTTCAGGTGATGAAGGATGTAGTGTTGGAAAAACGCCGTGCTGAGGCACTTCACAAGTGGGTTGTCGATAAGATAAAGAACACTTATGTGCGTATCAACGACAACTATCGGGACTGCGACTTTGAATATCAAGGATGGGTAAGATAAAGCTTTTTCTCTTTGCGCTCTGTTGCTGTTTCGTGTATGCAGCGGCCAAAAAAGAAAAAGATGACCGTGTGTACCTGATTCATGCCGACGAGCTGTTTTATGAACGTTGGCGCAACAATGATGCACAGGTGCTGCGCGGAAACGTTGAGTTCGAGCACGATGGTGCCCGACTACTCTGCGATAGTGCCAATTTCTTTGAATCAACAAATTCGTTTGAAGCTTTTGGAAACGTAAGAATGTATCAGGGCGATACACTGTCGTTGGTCAGTGACTATGGCTATTACGACGGTAACGAGCAGCTGATGCAGGCACTTCAGAATGTGGTACTGAAACATCGCGGTACTACACTTTATACTGATTCTCTATATTTCGACCGCCTTTGGAATATGGGGTATTTTATGGAAGGCGGAAAGATGATAGACAAGACGACTACGCTGGTAAGCGACTGGGGCGAATATCACACCGATACGAAAATGGCTATTTTCTATTATGACGTGTCTATGCGCGACAAGGATTTCCTGCTTACCACCGACTCTCTCTATTATAATACTGAATCAAAACTGGCACATATCATCGGTCCTTCTGACATTCATAGCGGTGCTAGTCATATCTATTCAGAGTTGGGATATTATAATACTGACTCTGAATGCGGACAATTGCTCAACCGTTCGGTAATTGACAACGATGGCAAACTGCTCGTTGGCGACAGTATATGGTATAATGGGCAGACTGGCGTCAGTGAGGCGTTCGTGAATGTGGTCTATAATGACACGGTTAATAGAAATATGCTCACGGGCAACTATGGATATTATGACGACCAGACGGGGTATGCTATGTGTACCGATAGTGCTGTGACCATTGACTATTCGCAGCGTGATTCTCTGTTCATGCATGCCGATACATTCAAGGTGTTTACATATAATAAGGAAACGGATTCTGTGTATCGTGTTATACACGCGTACAATAAGGTACGCGCGTACCGTTTAGATATTCAGGCCGTCTGCGACTCTTTGGTGTATATTCAAAAGGATTCTTGCATGACACTTTATAAGGATCCCATCATTTGGAATAACAACCAGCAACTGTTGGGCGAAGAGATCAAGGTCTATATGAAAGACTCCGTTATAGATCGTGCTCATGTCATCAATCAGGCTTTCTCTATTGAAGACCTTCATCAGAAGGATATGTACAATCAGGTGTCATCGAAGGAGATGCTGGCATTCTTTGAAAAAGGAAATATCCGTGAGGGTAGGGCTGTCGATAATGTACTGGTGGTCTATTACCCGATTGACGAATCGGATAGCAGCTATATAGGAATGGTGACAATGGAGACAAGCGAGATGCGTATGTTCCTAAAAGGGCAAAAGCTGGAACGTATTTGGACTCCTAAAAGCGAGGGCGTTGTTTATCCCATGACACAGATTCCTCCACAGAAGCGTTATTTGAGCGGGTTTACTTGGTTTGACTATATCCGTCCTCTGTCGAAAGAAGATATATTCGTTTGGCGAGGTAAGAAAGCTGGAACCGAGTTGAAAGTTCAGAAACGACGTGAGGCTCCACTACAGAAGCTTTCTTTGCCGAAGGATGATGCTGAGACATCAAAACCTGACGCATCTCTGACACCGGATACATTTCAAACCCAGACACCGGAACAGCATAATAAGCCGATAGCTATAGAACAGAAGAATGCAGAAACCGAGAAGATTCTACCATAGTCCGATCTATATTGATCGCCACCGCCAACGTATGGAGGAAATGTCGCAATGGCGATCTGGAAAACCACGCAATGCCTACGGATGGTGGCGCATCTGGAATCTTGTGTGTCTGGTGTTGTTACTGTTTCTTATTTTTATTGTTTGGAAATTACTACTATGAGTGATATTATTCAACTTCTGCCCGATTCCGTGGCCAATCAGATTGCAGCGGGTGAGGTGATTCAACGACCGGCTTCTGTGATAAAGGAACTGGTTGAGAATTCCGTTGATGCCGGAGCCAAAACAATACGAGTGGTGGTGATTGATGCCGGCAGGACACTGATACAGGTGATTGACGATGGCAAAGGAATGTCAGAGACTGATGCTCGCCTGGCCTTTGAGCGACATGCCACTTCAAAGATACGGAAGGCTGACGACCTGTTCGATTTGCATACGATGGGTTTCCGAGGTGAGGCTCTTCCTTCTGTGGCTGCTGTTTCTCAGGTAGAACTGACCACACGATTGAAGGGAGAGGAAGTGGGAACCCGACTCGTGCTTCAAGGCTCGCGCATCGAAAGGCAGGAACCGACAGCCTGTCCAGAGGGTTCTAATTTCCGAGTGGAGAATCTTTTCTTTAATGTTCCTGCACGGCGTAAGTTTCTGAAGACAAATGCTACAGAGTTGAGTAATATCCTGACTGCCTTCGAACGTATAGTACTCGTTTATCCGGAGATAGCTTTCTCCCTCCATAGCAACGGACAGGAACTGATGAATCTGAAACCTGGCTCTCTTCGCCAGCGCATCATCGATGTGTTCGGAAAAAGATTGAATCAGGACCTGCTGCCAATAGAAGTTGATACGGCACTATGCAAGATAACCGGATTCGTTGGAAAACCGGAAGCTGCCAAGAAGAAAGGAACGCAGAACTATTTCTTTGTGAATGGCCGATATATGCGTCATGCCTATTTCCATAAGGCAGTGGCCAATGCTTACGAACGACTGATACCGCAGGGCATGGTGGTACCTTACTTCGTCTATTTTGAAGTGGCACCCGCTGATATTGATGTGAATATCCATCCTACCAAGACGGAGATAAAATTTGAGAACGAACAAGGCATTTGGCAAATCCTGTCTGCTGCAGTCAAAGATGCTATTGGTCGTTTCTGTGAAGTGCCTGCCATAGATTTCGATACTGAAGGACGACCGGAGATTCCTGTTTTCAATCCGGAAACAGAGGTCCTGGAAATGCCAAAGGTTACATACAACCCGTCATACAATCCCTTTAATACAGGTGGGGTAGTAGGCGTTCCTTCGTCTTTTGGTGGTTCGGAAAATATGTCTTCCGACTATGCAAAGCGTGCTACGATGCAGCCAAAGGTGAGTGATGAATGGCAACAGTTGTACGAAGATACATTGTTCCCCGGCAATGAGATACCTGTAAAGGATGTACCTGAACAGATGCTGGCAGATAAGTCGCCCGCTCACTATCAGTATAAAGGGCAGTATATTATGACAGCTGTTCGTTCAGGACTGATGATTATTGATCAGCACCGAGCCGATTTGAGAATCCGTTATGAAAGGTATTTACAGCAATTGAAGAAAAGTCAGAGTCGCACCCAGCGACTGCTTTTCCCTGAAATGGTTCAGATGTCGGCAGCTGAGTCAGTACTTTTAGAACAGATGATGCCCGACCTGGTGGCTGTTGGCTTCGATATGAGTAATCTTGGCGGTTCATCCTATGCCGTTTCTGGTATGCCGGCCGATTTAGATGGCCTGTCGCCTGTGGCCTTGGTTAAGGCTCTCGTGGCTGATGCTGCCGAGAAAGAAGGTGCTACTACTGAGCAGTTGCATGAGACACTGGCACTCAGTTTGGCAAGACAGTCTGCCATTCCTCGGGGGCAGGTACTGTCAAATGAAGAGATGGAGTATATTGTAAATCAACTGTTTACCTGTTCAAATGTAAATTATACTCCAGATGGAAAGAATATCTTGGCTATTTTGCCCCAAAATGATATAGAGCAATTGCTCGGGTAAAGGGCCTAAATAGTGGCCTTGTTTAGTGAAAAATGTCCATTTTTAATCTTTTTTAAGCGTACTGAGGCATTTTGTTGGACGTTTTTGTTGGAGGTTTAAAGTATTTTATCTACTTTTGCAAATGATTTCGAAATATTTATTGATTGTTTTATAAAATATATTTATTATGAAGAAGTTATTTATGGTGCTGGCCTTGGCTAGCGTTTCTGTGGCAGGTATGGCACAGAATGAAACTCCTGAAATGAAGTATAGCGTAGCTACTAATTCATTCTGGAGTAATTGGTTCATTTCAGCTGACGTAATGTACGGCGCTTTCTATTCTAACGAGGAGAAAGGAAATGACTTCAAAAAGAGCCCCTTCACAGACTATCGTCGTAACCTGGGCGCTTCAGTAGCTGTCGGTAAGTGGTTCACTCCCGGTTTGGGTCTGCGCACTAAGTTCCAGGGTATCTGGGGCCGTCACGTACTGACCGATAATGCTGATGACAATGCTATCAAGTTCTGGAACCTTCAGGAGCAGGTGCTCTTCAACTTGAGCAATCTTTTCTGTGGTTATAACGAGAATCGCGTTTGGAACCTGATTCCTTATGTTGGTGTTGGCGTTCTGCGTAACTGCAGCGACAATGAGTATGCTCACGGCGGAAGCATTGGCTTGCTGAACACTTGGAAGCTTTCTAAGCACGTTGCTCTGAACCTCGACCTCGGCTTCAATGTTTCTGATGATGACTATGCTAATGCAAGTGCTGGTCATGCTGGTTATGGTCACTCAATTGCTCAGACCGATCGTTACTTCGCTGCTGAGGTGGGTCTGACCTTCAACCTGGGTAAGGCTACTTGGAACAAGACTCCTGATGTGGACGCTCTCAAAGCTCTCTCTCAGAGCCAGATTGATGCCCTCAATGCTCAGTTGGCTGACGCACAGGCTGAGAACGATCGTCTGCAGAATATGATCAACAATCACAAGTGCCCCGAGGCTCAGACTGTTACTGTTAAGGAAGTTACTGCTGCTCCCGTATCTGTATTCTTCAACATCAACAAGAGCAAGATTGCTTCTCGTAAGGATCTGCAGAATGTTCAGGAACTGGCCAATGTTGCTAAGGAAAAGAATGCTAAGCTCGTTGTTACCGGTTATGCCGATAGCAAGACTGGTAGCGCTGCTTACAACCAGAAGCTGAGCCAGAAGCGTGCTGAGACTGTAGCAAACGAACTCGTTAAGATGGGCGTAAGCCGTGACAACATCGAAGTTGTTGCTGCTGGTGGCGTTCAGACTCTGAGCCCCATCTCTTACAACCGTCGTGCTACTGTTGCTATTAAATAAAATGTAGAACAATTAAAAACAAACGAAAATGAAGAATCTAATTAGAAATTTGGCCTTCTGCGCTTTACTAGCTGGTACATTCACTGCATGCCATAAGGGCGATGTAGAAGAGCCTCAGCCTCAGCCTCAGACTGTAAATGTTCCCAACACTTTGGTAGCTCAGTTGTCTGATGTTCTTCCTTCAGGCGCTACCTTGAAGTTTAATGGTGCAGGTGCAACAACTATTAGCACTGATAAGAAGACTTACACCTTCGAGAATGCAGCTAGTGGTAAGAACCTCGTATTGACTGGTGCTGGTATTATTCCTCAGACAGTTAAGATTGACTTCCCTGATGGTCGTAACCTCGTTGTAGTTGCAGTTCCTGTTACCGCAATTTCTGTTGGTTCACCAATCGCTCCTCTGGATGGAGCTGGCAAAACTACTGGTGCTACCACTGATAATGACTCTTTCGCAGGAGAAATTAGCGGTACTGTAACCATTCCTGGTAGCACAACTGTTGACAATACTACACAGAACTTGTCAATGACTCTGTTCGCTCCTGCTTCTACTCCTATTGTAGATGTTGAGAATAAGACTTATACCGAGAATCCTTATGCTGTTTATTGCACACCTGAAGGTGCAACTTTCAATCCTAGCATTCCTATGGTTGTTACTATTCCTGAGGCTAAGGGCGCTCTCGTAGATCTTCAGCATGAGGGAGGTGATGCTCCTACCACAATGGACTTCAACAAGGAGACTGCAGTTCTTTCTGCTACTCTGCCTCACTTCTCTATTTGGAACATCACTCTGCAGGTGACAGTTAGTGTTGGTGAGACAACTTATGCAACACTCGCTGATGAAGATGTGAAGGCTGGTGCAAACACCATTAAGTATAAGGAGAACTTCGGTTTTGACGGACAGACAACTGGTCTTATTGGTCGTACACTTCGCAACATGTTCGGTGCTTCTAAGTTTACTGCTGATAAAGAGTATGCTTTCAACGCTGTTAGCGATGGTACAGTTGTAATCAAGCAGGAGATGAGGGAAGTAACCGTTACTTCTGGTTCGTTGGTATTCAAAGCTACCATCTACGGTAAGGTTTTTGCTGAATTCACTGCTACTACTGTTGTTCCTACTCACAGCGGTGGTTCAAGCGCTCTCTAAATTTTGAACGAATCAAAATGATATATTGCCATGCTGCACAACAGCATGGCAATTTTTTTTGCATGTTTCTAATCCGTTTGCTTGCTTCTAATCCGTATGGATGCAATATCCTGTGCCTTTGAGATCGATACCCAGTATCTTTTGGATAGAAAGCCAGTACCTTTTAGGTAGAAGCCTAGTACCTTTTGAGTAGATCCCCAGTACCTTTTTGGTAGAAATCCAGCTCATCGAGGAAAATGTTCAGTAAGTTTGAAGTTAGTGTCTAGTCCGTTTGTAGTAAGAAAAGTGCTTGTTTGAGACCCGAAAATGGGCTAAAAACAGGCAAAATGAACTTTTTTTGAAGAAAACATGAAAAAAGTTTGGAAAATGTTTGGTGGTTCCAAAAAAACGCCGTACCTTTGCAACCGCTTACAAGGAATAACACTTGATAAGCTACTTCAAAACGAAGAGGGCGTTTAGCTCAGTTGGTTCAGAGCATCTGCCTTACAAGCAGAGGGTCGGCGGTTCGAATCCGTCAACGCCCACAACAAAAGACTGTAATTCGAAAGGTTACAGTCTTTTTTCTTTCTGTAAAATTTGAAAAAAGTACTTTTATTCTTAAAATTCTTCATTCTTAATTCTTCATTCTTAATTAATTATTGTAACTTTGTCGGCCCAAAGGATAATTATCTGTATTGTAAAATAGAATGGAATTAAGCAAACTGACCGCAATTTCGCCTATTGATGGCCGCTATCGTGGAAAAACTGAACCGCTTAGCGAGTATTTTTCTGAATATGCCTTGGTTCGTTACCGTGTGCGTGTAGAAATTGAGTATTTTATCACATTGTGTGAACTCCCATTGCCTCAATTGGCAAACTTTAACCATGAACTTTTTGAACGTCTTCGCGACATTTACCGCCAATTTACACCTGCTGATGCCCAACGAGTAAAGGACATCGAGAAAGTGACTAACCATGATGTAAAGGCGGTAGAATATTTCATTAAGGAAGAGTTTGACAAAATCGGAGGCCTGGAAGCTTTCAAAGAGTTTATTCATTTCGGACTAACCTCTCAGGATATTAACAATACCAGTGTTCCCTTGTCTATCAAAGAAGCATTGGAGCAAGTGTACTATCCACTGGTTGAAGAACTGATTGAACAATTGAACGACTACGCTGAAGAGTGGAAAAACGTAGCTATGCTGGCAAAGACCCATGGTCAGCCTGCATCGCCTACTCGTTTGGGAAAAGAAATTAAGGTTTTCGTTTATCGTTTGGAAGAACAGTTGCGTTCGCTGAAGGATACGCCAATTACAGCAAAGTTTGGAGGCGCTACAGGCAATTATAATGCTCACCATGTGGCTTATCCTCAGTACGATTGGAAAGAGTTCGGCAATGCTTTCGTGAGTGAGAAACTTGGTCTTGAGCGTGAACAATATACCACACAGATTTCAAATTATGACTGGATGGGTGCCATCTTTGATGCCATGCGTCGTATCAATACTATCGTAATCGACTTAGACCGTGACTTCTGGATGTACATCTCAATGGAGTATTTCAAGCAGAAGATTAAGGCCGGTGAAGTAGGTTCGAGTGCTATGCCTCATAAGGTGAACCCCATTGACTATGAGAACTCAGAGGGTAATTTGGGAATAGCCAATGCTATTTTACAATTCTTGGCACAGAAATTGCCTGTAAGTCGTTTGCAGCGCGATTTGACCGACTCAACTGTTCTTCGCAATGTAGGTGTGCCCATGGGACATGCTGTTATTGCTTTTGAGAGCACTTTGAAAGGACTGCGCAAATTGATCCTGAACGAAGGAAAACTGCACGAAGACCTTGAGAATACTTGGGCTGTAGTGGCAGAAGCTATCCAGACTATTCTGCGCCGTGAGGCTTATCCTAATCCTTATGAGACGCTGAAAGCGCTGACTCGTACCAATGAGAAAATGACCGAACAGACTATTCATGCCTTTATCGAAACCCTCGAGGTGAGCGATAGTGTGAAGCAGGAACTGATGGCCATCACTCCATGGAATTACACAGGAGTTTAATTAATAAATAATAAATATAAAAAACCTATTATTAATGTAACAATGGGCCGTGAGGCTCGAGTAATAATCAACACAATTATCAACAATTTAATTTTTTAAAAAGTATTATGGATTTTGAAAATGAAAACAAGCAGGAGGAACAGTCCACTGCACAAGACCGCGAAGGTTTCCAGAAAGAATTTAGACCTGTAGGGCGTTCACCCCGTCCGCGCATTCACACCGGACAGCGTCCAGCCACATCAGGCTACGAACGTCCTAGTTTCAATAAGCATAATGATGACGAAGGCGGTTTCCGTCCCGAAGGCTTCGGAGCAGGTTTGCAGAGTCCCGCAGCTCAGCATACTGGCTATCGTCCTCGTACAAACAATTATCAGCAGCGTCCTCAGGGTGGCTATCAGCCTCGTCCTCAGGGCGGTTTTCAACAGCGTCCTCAGGGCGGCTATCGCCCTCGCTATAATCAGGAAGGCGCTGAGGGCCAGACAGGTTACGCTCCCCGCCAGTATGGACAGGGTGAGGGTGGCTATCAGCCCCGTCAGCAGGGCGGCTATCAGCCTCGTCAGGGTGGTTATCAGCCTCGTCAGCAGGGTGGCTACCAGCAGCGTGGCGGTTACCAGCAGCGTGGTGGTTACGGTCAGCAGCGTGGTGGCTACGGTCAGCAGCGCGGCGGTTACCAGCAGCGTGGCGGTTATGGTCAGCAGCGTCAGGGCGGCTTCCGTCCCCGTACTGCCGATTATGATCCCAATGCAAAGTACTCTATGAAGAAGCGCATTGAGTACAAAGAGCAGAACTTCGATCCCAATGAGCCCATCCGTTTGAACAAGTTCCTTGCCAATGCCGGCGTTTGCAGCCGTCGCGAAGCCGATGAGTTCATCCAGGCAGGTGTGGTAACCGTTAACGGACTGGTGGTTACCGAACTCGGAACAAAGGTGATGCGTACCGATGTAGTTCGCTTTCACGATGATCCCGTTTCTTTGGAGAAGAAAGTCTATGTGCTGCTGAACAAGCCCAAAGACTATGTTACTACAAGTGAGGATCCCCAGCAGCGTAAGACTGTGATGGATTTGGTGAAGGGCGCTTGTCCCGAGCGTATCTATCCTGTAGGTCGCCTGGACCGCAACACTACTGGTGTGCTTCTGCTCACCAACGATGGTGATTTGGCTTCAAAGCTCACACATCCTAAGTTCTTGAAAAAGAAGATTTACCATGTATATACCGACCGCAACGTGACAGCTCACGACCTGCAGCAGATTGCTGAGGGTGTGATGCTCGATGATGGCGAAATCAAGGCAGATGCAATTGAATATGCTGATCCTGTTGACAAGAAGCAGGTTGGCATTGAGATTCATTCAGGAAAGAACCGTATTGTGCGTCGTATCTTTGAGAGTCTTGGATATAAGGTTACCAAGCTCGACCGTGTACAGTTTGCCGGCCTGACCAAGAAGAATCTGCGTCGTGGCGACTGGCGTTACCTCACTGAGGAAGAGGTGGACCGTCTGCGCATGGGTGCGTATGAGTAATGAATGAGGCTGGTCAGACTAGCTATACTAGTCAAACTAGAAATAATAATAACGAAATGAAACGAATTAAAATCGTTGACGTGCTTCAGTGCACGGAATATGGCAAAGAAGTCTGTGTGAAGGGATGGGTGCGTACGCACCGCTCTTCCAAGGCTGTTGACTTTATTGCACTGAATGATGGTTCGACCATCAAGAATGTGCAAGTAGTGGTAGATCCAACCAAGTTTGACGAGCAGTTGCTGAAACAGATTACCACGGGTGCTTGCATCTGTGCAGTAGGTACACTCGTTGAAAGTCAGGGTGCAGGCCAAAACAGTGAGATTCAGGCTACAGCTCTTGAAATCTACGGTCTCTGTGACAATGAGTACCCCATGCAGAAGAAGGGACAGAGCTTTGAGGCTATGCGTAAGAATGCTCACATGCGTCTGCGCACTAATACCTTCGGTGCAGTGATGCGTATTCGTCACAATATGGCAATGGCCATTCATACTTACTTCCACAATCATGGCTTCTACTATTTCCACACACCGCTGATTACTGCAAGCGACTGTGAAGGAGCTGGCAATATGTTCCAGGTGACAACCAAGAACCTTTATGATCTGAAGAAGGACGAGCAGGGAAAGATTATCTATGACGATGACTTCTTCGGTGAGCAGACCTCACTGACAGTGAGTGGACAGTTGGAAGGTGAGCTGGGAGCCACAGCCCTCGGCGCCATCTACACTTTCGGTCCAACATTCCGTGCTGAGAATTCAAACACCCCACGTCACTTGGCAGAGTTCTGGATGGTAGAGCCTGAAGTCGCTTTCATCGATCAGGAAGAACTGATGGACCTGGAGGAAGACTTTATCAAGTATTGCGTGAAATGGGCACTTGACAACTGTAAGGACGATCTTGCCTTCTTGAACCAGATGATTGACAAAACACTCATTCAGCGTTTGGAGGGTGTACTGAAGGAAACCTTTGTACGTCTGCCTTATACTGAAGGTATCAATATTCTGCAGGAAGCTATTAAGAAGGGTAAGAAATTTGAGTTCCCCTGCAACTGGGGCGATGACCTTGCATCCGAGCATGAGCGCTACCTGGTTGAAGAGCATTTCAAAAAGCCAGTCATCATGACTGACTATCCCCGTGCCTTCAAGTCGTTCTATATGAAGCAGAACGAAGATACTGCCAATGGCGGTTCTGTAGGTTACAAGGGAGCTGTTGCTCCTGGTCCTACCATGCAGGGTACCGATGTGTTGTTCCCACAGATTGGTGAGATCATTGGCGGTTCTGTTCGTGAAGAGAGCTACGATAAACTGATGAGCGAGGTAGAACGCCGTGAAATGGATAAGACTCACCTCTGGTGGTATCTCGATACACGCCGTTGGGGTTCATGTCCTCATGCAGGCTTTGGCCTCGGCTTCGAGCGTCTCATCCTGTTCGTAACTGGTATGCAGAACATTCGCGATGTCATTCCCTTCCCCCGTACTCCAAAGAGCGCTGAGTTCTAAAAGTAGGAAGGAATTAAATATGAAAAAGGCTGCAATCGCAATTGGATTGCAGCCTTTTTTAGTCGTTTGAATTTCGTTTTATGAATTGAATTATTTATTCAGTTGCTTAAAACTCGTTTTTTACATAGCGAATTTCTTACCCTTGCCGAGAGGAATGCTCAGACCAGCCAAGAGGTTCATACACTTGGTGTTGCTGCCGAAGAACATATAGTCGGTACCAATATAGGCAGGACCGAACTTCAAACCAAGACCAAATGACTTACCTGCACTCTGAATCATAGAATATGAAACGGCTACGTTCAGCATTGAACTCAGATTGTAAGCACCTGACAGCGTCAGCTCATGAACGCTCTCGGGCTTAGCCATACGACCGGTGTAGAGGGCACCTACTACAAGCTTGTCGTCAAGTGTGGTGTACTGTCCGCCGAGTGCGATAGTGGTGTAGAGTGAAGTAGAGTATCCGTCACCGTCATCTTCCTTCATCTTCAACATGTCGAAGTTTACAACTTCATTGCTGGCAACTGCTTTGGCAAAGTCATACAGGCCACCTTCACCTTCATCTCTGTCAAGATCATAAGATCTGTCTAGTTCGGCTGTAACTACCTTTGACTCGCTCTTGCTCCAGTTGATAAAGCCCAGGTCGGTGACAGCAGCAGTCACTTTCAGGTTTTCCATCACCTCGTAGGTTGCGCCCAAGTCTAAACCCAGACCATAACCGGAAATTTTGAAGCCATTCATTTCAGCACCGTTAATATAAGTGTTGTTGCCTGCGTCGTCTGAAGCATATTTCCATTTCAGACCACCCATAGATGCCTTACCTGTTGCGCCAACTTTGATACCTGCTTTTCCGTGTGCACCAATTTCATTACGAATTGCTGTTAACATGTTGTCATCTTTATAGCTGCCATCTTTATACTTTGACCAGTCAAGGTTTGCCTCAGCAAAAGTCTGATCCATATTTCTGACTTTCTCAATGTCAATACCTTGAGGTGTGTTGATAGACATGTCACTGATTTCAAAGTCCATATTGGCAACACCCAGCAGAGCCTTCACCTTTGCACCAACAGTCAGTTTGTCGTTAATCTTGCGTGCAAAGCCGATACCAACCTCCTGATAGACCATCATATTGATTTTCTCACCAGCCAGATCAGCATTCAGTCCATTTTTCCACATATCCTGATCGAGGGTGTTACCATTCATTTCGTTCATGAAAGTGAAGATGCTCTTTGGCATCGAGGCACCCATCTCTATACGTGTTCCTGTGCTGAAGTTCCAGAAGTTGCTTCCTGCGAACCAACCTACATTGATCTGGTCCCATGCCATGTTCAAGTTCAGGCTGTTATCACTCTTCAGCTTGTCCATAAAGTCGTTACTCTTATAGTAAGTTTCGCCCTTGTCGAACATATCCTGAAGATCCTGGAATCCAAAGGCGTTAGACTGCATGGTAACACTGAGCGGACCGAGCAGCGGACTAAAATATCCGTGTGAGGGTACCTGTGCAGGGTTCATCTGCAGTGAGTAGGGTACATCCTGCAAATACGATGTGCGTAGGAACTGTGCACTTGCGGTTGCAGCAAATGCAGTGGCAAAGAAGAACAGTCCTGTTCTTTTTGCAATGGAGTAGATTCTCTTCATGTTGATAAAATTTAATTAAACTTGTGTTATATTCATCATGTATGATGCAAAAATAGTAATAAAGTCTTAAATCCCAAAATTATTGTTTTAAAAAAGTTACTTTATTCAATGATAAACAGCTTTTTGTTGGATAGTGTGCAACAAATAAATATAAAAAAAGAGACATTCTTTGTAGGAATGTCCCTTTGGATGGTATTTTATAATGATTAGAAATTTACACCGATATTGGCGAAGAATGCGTTGTTGTGGAGCGTAAACTCATCGCTGTCGTAAATATTTGCCAGACCGAAGCGATAGCCTAATTCCAGATAGACAACATTCCATTCAAATCCGCATCCCATCTTGATAGCAGCGTCGGGGCGAAGACATTTTCCTTTTCCGAATGATGACTTGCTATAGAAATCACCATTCTCGTCATAACCTTTCGTCTTACCGGCAATACCCAGTCCAAAGGTCGGGCCAATAAAGGGCAGCAAGGCCATGTCGTTCTGAAGCTCGAAACCGGCCTTTATTAAAATAGGTATCTCAAAGTAATTCAGATTAACTTCATCCTTATTCTCCTTTGCGCCATACTGAGTGTAGTAGAGACCACTTTCAAGGAAAAGAGGCGTCACCACATCCGACAGCCGCAAACCCACAGTACCCGCCAATGTGAGACCTGTCTTGGCATCGAGTCTTGACATGTCTGCATCGCCACTGAAAGTGGAAGCATTCATACCAAGCCTGATTCCATAATATACCGATGTCTCGTTCAGTGAGAAATCGCCGCTGTGAATCTGGGCAAAAGAGGGAACTGCAAAAATAGCTGCCACAATGGCCGTAAAGAGCTTTTTCATATTTCGGGTCTTTGATTTATTTATATTAGTGGTGTTTATAAAAACATAGATGCAAAGTAACACATTTTTTTTTATCTGTGCAAGCATTTTTTGTAAATTTGCCGTCTTTTCTTTTGGTTTGTATATAAAAACTTCCTATATTTGCAGTGATATTTGGCTAACCTTAAAACAAGTTTGTCCTTAACATGAAATACGTAGTGCTACCCATGGATACTGAACGACGGTTGTCGTTTTATCTTGCCATGGAGGAGTATGTGGCTCGTCATCTTCTGAAGGAAGCTGGCACCGACGAATTGTTTTTCATGTGGCAGGTGCAGCCCAGTGTAATCTTTGGTAGGAATCAAGTATTGGAAAACGAAGTCAATGTTGACTACTGTCGTGAACACAGCATCCTTCTTTATCGCCGAAAGAGTGGGGGAGGCTGCGTCTATGCCGACCGTTCCAATATCATGATGTCTTATATCACCAAAGGCGAGAATGTGGGCTTTGCTTTCAACAGTTTTATGGGAAAGATGCTGTTAGTGCTTCGCAATTTAGGTATTGAGGCTGTAGGCACCAGTCACAATGACATCATGATTGGCAACCGCAAGGTGAGCGGTACCGCCTGCTATCATCTTCCCGATAGTAGTATCGTTCATTCTACAATGCTCTACGATACCGATATGGAGAATATGCTTCACGCCATAACGCCCAGCAAGGAGAAATTGCAGTCGAAAGGTATTCAGAGTGTTCGGCAGCGTATCACACTGTTGAAAGATTATTTGTCGTTGGACATAGACGCTTTTAAGACGGCTGTACGAAATACCCTCTGTCAAGGTGAACTGGTGTTGAAGCCCGATGACGTGGCTGGCATTGAGAACCTGGAACAGACTTATCTGCGTGAAGAGTTTATTCACCTTATATCATAACCGATTATTTACTTATTATCATAACCTAAAACAATGGGAATCAGACAAGAACCAGTACAACGAGAGAAACGCACCTGCCTCTATGAGAAGCATGTGCAGATGGGGGCGTTGATGTCGCCTTTTGGCGGATTTATCATGCCCATACAATATGCAGGTATAGCTCCTGAACATACTGCCGTACGTGAACGGGTGGGCCTGTTCGATGTCAGTCACATGGGCGAAGTTACCGTAAAGGGAAAAGATGCTGAGCGTTATGTTCAGCACATCTTTACCAACGATGTGGCAGGCGCTCCTGTGGGCAAAGTGTTCTATGGCATGATGTGCTATGAGAATGGTGGTACCGTAGATGATCTGTTGGTCTATAAAATGGGCGAACAGGACTTTTTCTTAGTAATCAATGCTTCCAATATTGATAAAGACTGGGAATGGATGCAACAACAGGCTGTCGGCTTCGATATTGATCTGCAGAATAAGTCCAGCTATTATGGACAGATTGCTGTTCAAGGACCGCAAAGTGAAGAAGTTGTGGAGCGTGTGTTGGGGCTGAAATGTGCAGAACTCAATTTCTATGAAGCTCGCTATCTTTCAGAACTTCCTTCTTCCGAGGCAGGGATTGGCGTGATATCCCGTACCGGCTATACGGGTGAAGATGGCTTTGAGATCTATGCTTCACATGCATACATAAATGATTGTTGGGACAAACTGATAGCTGCTGGTGTGCAGGCATGCGGACTGGGTTGTCGTGATACCCTGCGTTTCGAGGTCGGTTTACCGCTTTATGGTGATGAACTGTCAGAAGAGATATCACCTGTGATGGCAGGCCTAACGATGTTTGTGAAGTTCGATAAAGAAGAGTTTATTGGTAAGGAAGCCCTTCTGAAGCAGAAAACTGAAGGCACCCAGCGCAAACTCGTTGGCATCGAGCTACAAGATAAAGCGATTCCTCGTCATGGATATATCGTTTTGAAGGACGGGCAGCCTATTGGTGAGGTTACCACCGGCTATCACACCCTTTCTACCGACAAGAGCGTTTGTATGGCACTTATCGACAGCCAGTATGCACAGTTGGGTACTGAGGTCGAGATACAGATCCGTAAAAAGACCTTCCCCGGTGTAGTCGTGAAGAAACGCTTCTATGATAAGCACTATAAGCATTAGTTCCTCTAAGTAAGGGGATAATAGGGGCCTGAACAGGCGCAGGTCCTTTTATTACTAACCTTTTAAATAGTCTGATTACGCTTGTTCAGACCCCTAACCCCCTAACTTAGGGGGCCCTAATTATGGCAACAGTAAAGGAAGGACTCTTCTATAGTGAGTCGCACGAGTATGTGAGAATTGAAGGAAATTTCGGTTTCGTAGGTATCACCGACTATGCCCAGCATGCATTGGGAAATGTAGTTTATGTTGATATGCCCGATGTTGATGATGATGTGGAAGCAGGCGAGGAATTTGGTGCCGTTGAAAGCGTCAAGGCTGCCAGCGATTTGATTTCTCCCGTCAGTGGTACTGTCGTTGAAGTCAACGAGGCCCTCGATGATCAGCCTGAGCTAATCAATCAGGATCCTTGGGAGAACTGGATTATCAAGGTCGAACTCTCTGACAAGACTGAGGTTGACAATCTGATGGATGCTTCCAGCTATGCTGCTTTCTGTGAAAAACAATAGCTATGGATTATAAGTATTTCCCTCATACTGAGGCTGATATAGAATCAATGCTTGCCACTGTAGGCATCGGTTCCATTGATGAACTCTATAGCGATGTGCCTGAAGCTGTTCGTTTCAAGGGTGACTATCAGTTACCTTCGGAGATGAGCGAATTGGAGGTCCGTCAACTGTTTGAGCAGTTGGGCTCAATGAACCAGCAACTAACCTGCTTTGCTGGCGCCGGTGTTTACGATCATTATACACCTTCCGTAATCCCCAATCTGCTCTCACGCTCAGAGTTCCTTACCAGTTATACGCCCTATCAGGCAGAGATTTCGCAAGGTACGCTCCATTATATCTTTGAATTTCAGTCGATGATGGCCGAACTGACAGGCATGGACATTTCAAATGCTTCCATGTATGATGGCACTACTGCCACTGCCGAGGCGATGATGATGGCTGTGGCTGCTGGCAAGAAGCAAAACACGGTGCTGGTGAGCGAAACTGTCGATCCGAAAACAATAGCCGTATTGGACACCTATGCCCATTTCCATGGCATAGAACTGAAGATGATTCCTTCTGAAAATGGTGTCACAAACCTCTCAGCTCTCAGCTCTCAACTCTCAACTCAAGAGAGTGTCGCTGGTGTGATCGTACAACAGCCCAACCGCTACGGTATCGTAGAGGACTACAGTGGGTTTGCTGATGCAATTCATGAACACAAGGCCCTTTTCATCGTAAACAGTATCATTGCCGACCTTGCCGTTCTCAAAACACCAGGCGAATGGGGTGCCGACATTGCTTGTGGCGATGCACAGTCGTTGGGTATTCCTATGCAGTGGGGTGGCCCCTATGTAGGCTATATGTGTTGTACGGAGAAACTGATCCGTAAAATGCCTGGTCGTATTGTAGGTAGAACTCAGGACTCTCGCGGTCAGCGTGCCTTCGTACTCACCCTTCAAGCTCGCGAACAGCACATCCGTCGCCAGAAAGCTACGTCAAATATCTGTTCTAATCAGAGTCTGATGGCCCTTTGGGTGACAGTTTATTGCTCGCTTATGGGCAAGCAAGGATTGAAAGAGGCTGCTCAACTGTCGTATGCCGGTGCCCACTATCTGTGCGATCAACTGGTTGCTACGGGCCGTTTCAGCTTAGTCTGTCATCAGCCTTTCTTCAATGAATTTGTTGTGCGTTATGATGGTGATATTGATGCTTTGCAGCGTCGTTTTGTTGATAATGGTATCTTTGGCGGCATCAAAGTGGCCGATAATCAGATTATGTTTGCGGTTACAGAGAAACGTACTAAAGAAGAAATCGATAAATTGGTAGAATTGGTATGAACAATAAACTATATGGCAGCCTGATATTCGAACTCTCGCAATCAGGCCGACGTGGCTATTCTTTGCCAAAGAATCATTTTGGAAACTACGAGTTGCCGGCATCTATGTGTCGTGAAAAAGAGGCCGATCTGCCTGAGTGTGACGAGATGACCGTTGTGCGTCACTATACAAACCTTTCGGCCAACAACTTCGGTGTAGATAACGGATTCTATCCACTTGGTTCCTGCACTATGAAGTATAATCCCAAAATCAATGAGGAAATGGCTGCTTTGCCACAGTTCCAGAATCTGCATCCCCTGCAACCGAAAAAAACGGTGCGTGGTGCTGAGGCTGTATGCACGCTGCTCTGCAAGGCTCTTTGTGAACTCACAGGCTTGCATGCATTCACTCTGAAGCCTTTTGCCGGCGCTCATGGTGAACTGACAGGACTGATGGTTATCAAGAAATATCACGAGAGTCGTGGCGATATGGCACGCCAATTGGTCATTGTTCCCGATTCTGCCCATGGCACCAATCCTGCCTCGGCTGCCGTTTGCGGTTTGGAGATTGCAGAGGTAAAATCGACCAAAGACGGTTTGGTGGATCTTGAAGATTTGAAGAATCTTGTCAATTCAGAGGGGCCCCGCATCGCTGCAATGATGATGACCAATCCCAATACTCTTGGTCTTTTCGAACAGCAAATTCCTGTTATTGAGAAAATCATACACGAGGTCGGTGGCTTGATGTATTACGATGGAGCCAACCTCAATCCGATGTTGGGTGCTTGTCGTCCTGGAGATATGGGCTTTGACGTGATGCATATCAACCTACACAAGACTTTCTCTACCCCTCATGGCGGAGGTGGTCCGGGTGCTGGTCCGGTAGGTGTACGCAAAGGTCTTGAAGAGTTCTTTCCTGAAGTGTCTCCCTATCATGGCAATTTCGCAGTGGCTATGCGTGCCTATGCTTATATTCTTTCACTCGGTCGTGAGCACATCAAAGAGGTAGGTCCTCTGGCTACTCTCAATGCCAACTATATCAAAGAGTCGCTCAAAGATATCTATGAACTGCCTATCGATACGGTGTGTAAGCACGAGTTTGTTTTCGATGGTCTGAAAGATAAATCAACTGGGGTTACTACCATGGATGTGGCCAAGCGCCTGCTTGACTATGGCTATCATGCACCAACTATCTATTTTCCTTTACTTTTCCATGAGAGTCTGATGATTGAACCCACGGAGAACGAATCAAAGGAAATTATCGACAGTTTTATAGCCGTGATGCGCCAGATAGCACTTGAAACTCGTGAAAATCCTGACCTTGTGAAGTCGGCCCCCCACAACACTCCTATTGGTCGTGTTGATGATGTACTGGCTGCTAAACATCCGGTTACAACCTTCCGTCAGATGAAAAGCGAGACAATATGATTAGTACTGATCTTATCATCATCGGTGCGGGACCTGGTGGCTATCGTGCCGCCGAGCTTGCTGCTAAGGTAGGCTTGAAGGTGGTAGTGTTCGAAGGCTCCGAAGTGGGTGGCACCTGTCTGAATGTGGGGTGCATACCAACAAAAACTTATGTGCACAGTGCCTCCTTTGCTGAGGCTCGTGAACGTATGCCACAGGTGGTAGAGCAATTGCGTAGTGGGGTAGAGTCCATTCTCACACATCCCAACATCACCTTGGTTCGTGAGAAGGGCGTGTTTGTCGATGCCCATACTGTCAATGACTATACCGCTAAGAATATAATCATTGCCACCGGTTCAGAAACTAAATGGCTACCCATCAAAGGACTCGATGATCCGCGTGTTGTCGATTCTACAGGCTTGCTCAATCTTGATACGCTGCCCAAACGCCTTGTCATTATCGGAGCTGGTGTGATTGGTATGGAGTTTGCCTCGGTATTCCATCGCTTTGGTTCAGAGGTAACAGTCATTGAGTTTCTGAAGGAGTGTCTGCCCGCTCTCGATAGTGATATCGCCAAGCGTCTGCGCAAATATCTTGAAAAACAAGGTATCACCTTCAAAATGAAAACGGCCGTTGAGAATATTGCCGATATCGATGCCGATGTTATCTTGATGGCTACAGGGCGTAAGCCCCGTACCGAAGGCTTAGGTCTGGAAAAAATAGGCGTTACTCTCGCTCCCAACGGTGCCATCCCCGTAGATGATAATTATCACTTGTCCCTTGGGGCCGATCGGCCAATTGTCAATTGTCAATTATCAATTATCAATTCTTTGCAAGCAAAACGTCCCTTTGGGCCGAGCGATCAATTCTCCAACATCTATGCCATCGGCGATGTGAACGGCCGTCAGATGCTTGCTCATGCAGCAGAGTTTCAGGCAAAAGTTGTTATTGATAGCATAGTGAATGGAAACAATGCGCAGTCAGATTCTTCGCTCTTCACTCTCCACTCTCCACTTTCATACTGTCCAGCCGCCATCTTCACCACTCCAGAAGCCGCCTGTGTAGGTCCTTCCGAAGATCAGTTGAAGGAGCAAGGCATCGCATACGAATGTCGCAAAGCCTTTCATCGTGCCAATGGCAAGGCTGTAGCCATGAATGAAACCGAAGGTATGCTAAAACTTTTCTCTGAACCCGATGCTGGTCGCATTTTGGGATGCCATGCGTATGGTTCCCACAGTGCCGACATGATTCAGGAGGTCAGTGTGCTTATGTGTTGTGGAGCAACTGTGAAGCAACTGCGCCAGATGGTGCATATTCACCCAACGGTTGGAGAGATACTGTTTACCGCTGCCGAACAATAATCATTATTTCCAACACAAGCAATAATGACTGGCAACCATCGCATTAGACAGCAAAAACGAAAGTTTCCAGCCGTTCTTCTATGGATGGCTGTCGCTTTCTTTTTTAATTCTTGTTACAATAGTGAACCATCTTTTGAACGGGTACATCGGCAACTTAGTAAGGCTATTGCCATAGAGGATAGCGATGCAGTGACGGCACTCGACCTCTATGAAGAGTCTCTTGATCAATTACTTGACGAACCGGATTCCAGTCTGCTTCGTGAAACGTATTTCCGTATGGGACTCCTCTTTATGCGCTGGAGTCTGCCCGAAGAATGTATTACTTCTGTTCGTCAGGCTTATATTATCGATTCCTTACGTAAAGACACCTTCTCAATGATCAAGAGCTTACGCAGTATTGCCTTTGCCTACGAGAGTAACGGACAACTGGAGCAAGCTCGGCAGATAGCTGCCAATTATCTGAAGGATATGCCTACTGATAAGATAGAAGTGACTAGGAAGATTGACCATGTGAAACGTTACGATCAGATGATGAAAATGCAGACCGAATTGCCTTCAACTTATGTCGGAGAAATGAGTCATCTAACGCCACGAAGTGCGGAACTGGAAACTGCTTTCGAAGGATGGATAGCTGAGCAGAAAGGACAGGTAAAGATGGCTATAGGAAGGTATACAGGGTTGATTTATGCCCGTTCTTACTATGTGCGCGCTTTTGCACAATTGCATCTTTCACGCCTATGGCTCAGTGTGGGCGAGTTGGATTTTGCTGAGGAAATGCTAAGAAATTACGAAGAGACTAATGCTTTGATTCGCAAAGGCGAACAGACTACGAAGCAAATATTGCAACATCATGCTCGCTATCAGGATGCACGATCTAAAAAGGTCATTAGAAAATTGAAAATTGATATACGCCGTCAATGGACTTATATTTTAAGTGTATTGTTGGTCAGTCTGTTAATAATCGGTCTTCTCTCCCTTTGGGTGCGCGTCTATCGGCAGCGACAGGTCATTCTTCGTTACAGGATTGACAAACTGCGACAATGGCGTGTGGATTACCTGCAAAAGAGTGAAGACCGCAGGCACGAAACTGAGCAGAGTACTCAGCATACTGACATATACCAGCTGTTAAGATTGAAACTGAATGGAGGTGATACTACGCTGATGACTGACAGTGATTGGGAGGCTCTGCAGCAGGCAGTGCTCAGTGCCTATCCTTTATTCCGACAGCGTCTCTATGAACTATGTCGCCTGTCTTCCCACGACTATCATGTCTGTTTGTTACTCAAGGTGGGGATGAAGCCCAGTGACATTGCGCGGCTTACTATTCGTAGTGATGAGGCAATTTCTTCAACGCGTCGTAGGCTTTATGAGCGTGCTTTTGGAAAAAAAGGAAAACCAACAGATTGGGACCAGTTAATTAAAGTGTTGTGAAATATACTTATTGAATAGCTTTTAAAAAACATTGTAAATCAAGTGTTTATGTAATGCACACTAAAATGCACACTGTTTTTTTTTAGTAGTGTGCAATGTTTATTATAATTTTGCTATTCAGTAGATCTTTATCTCATACATTATCATTTTAGATGACTAATTCTTTAGATATAAAAATGAAATATTTTATTTTACTAAGTTTGGCCCTTTGTGCAACGACAACGTCATGGAGTCAGGAGGAGGAACCTGCAAATGTGTTTCTGTGCAAAGGTGATAGCCTGATGAATAGTTACAATACCTATGAGGCACTGAGTTATTATGAGCAGGCATTTAAACAGAATGATTGTGCGATGACCCGTATGAAGTTAGCTAACTGCTTTTTTCAGCGAGTAGCGTATCAGCAGACAATTAACCTGTTGAAGGTGATGAACGAGGATAGTTTGAGTCATGAGGCCTTTCGCCAGTTGGTGTTCAGCTATCATAAGTTGTCCAACATACCCTCGATGGTATATTGGGCAGAGCAGACTGTGAATCGTTATCCTATGGATGCAGAGATTGTTGCCAAGCTGATTTCAGGCTTTTCCCAACTCAATCAACCACAAAATGGTGTAGAGTGTGCATTGAAATATGTTGAGGTCGATTCTACGAGTATTGAAGTGAATCGTGCTTTGGAGAACGCATATTTTATGGATTTTCAGTTTGAGAAGGCAACTGTTATTGGGGAACGCCTATTAGCTTTGGGAGATTCTGTATTTACTACTTTTTTTCTAACAGGTCTTTCTTATTCAAAATTGGATAGTTTGCAGCAGGCACATTCATTGCTTTTGAAAGCAGCAACTATCAATGATTTCAAAAACGACGCATGCGTTAGTAGGTTAGGAACAGTATGCCTGAAAATGGGGCTCTATGAGGAGGGATTAAAATATCTTGAAATGGCAAAGGAACTGATATATCCCGATACTATGCAAATGCGCTCGTTTACTCTTTCGTTGGCTGAGGCCAATTACAAGACTGAACATTACCAAGAGGCTGTCGATGCTTGGTTACAGCATATCGCTTACAATCCAAATACAGTTGTCACCTATTATAATATAGCTAATGTCTATGCCTATTTGTTGGAGGACTATGATAAAGCAAAAAAGTATTATAAAAAGTTTATGGAACGGGCTAAAGAAGAAAAAACACCTACCCCACAGTTGCTTGATATGATTGAGCGTGCTGAAAATATGACACGTGAGCTTCCTCAGGAAGGGCAGGAAGATTTCAAATTACCTGTTGATGAACATCTAAAAAAAGATTCTATCTTGAATGATTCTATATCAAATGACGTGTTTTCCACCGATAGTATCAAGGTAGAACTCTAAAGAGAATTAATATATGATAGTAAAGAGATTGCTGTTCTCGTTTTTCTCTCTTTGGGGAGGATTATTATCCATAGCGGCTCAAAGTTTCAGTGGCGTCGTTGTGGATAGCCAAGACCAGCCTCTACAATTTGTCTCTATCGTTCTCCAAACAGCGGATTCACTTTTCATTTGCGGTTGTATTACAGATGAGCTGGGATGCTTCAGCCTTCAGGTTGGCGAGAGTCAGCCCAAACCTGCATTACTTAAAGTTTCATCGGTGAGCTATAAGACCATTGTTATGAATTGCAACGATAATATAGCCAACCTTCGTTTGGTGATGGAGGACGATGTCGTAGAATATGCTGATGTCATTGTGAAAGGTAAGCGCCCTTTCACCAAGCATGTGGGAGACAAGGTGGTATTTAATCCTCAGCTTATGAATAACATTGAGGCTATGCAGGTTGTCGATATACTCAAATATGTACCAGGGGTAATTGTCGGTAAAGATGTTATTTCTTATACGGGAAAGACTGCTGTAGTAATGGTGAACGGCAGGGTTGTTGGCCTAGACTATTTGGCTAACCTCAATGCGAGTGACGTTGAACGCATAGAATTGAGAACAAGTCACAGTAGTATGTATAGCGCAGAAATGCAGGGCTGTATTATAAATATTGTAACGAAGAGGTTTCTTTTGGGCGTTCGTGGAACAGCCAGTATGTATTCGAGCACACAATTCAGAAACATATATACATTAATTCCTAGGACAAGTGTGTTCTTCGGAACACCGAAGTGGAATGTATATGTGAACTATTCATTTATTCAAAGCAGATCAAAGTCGTATAGTGAAATTACTAACGAATTTCTTTACAATAATACTGTTCATAAAAGTAATCTTTATGATGTGTCTGGTACAGATAAGAAACACAGTTATACGGTAGGAACAGTGTTCTACGTTGCAGAGAACCACGAATTGAGCTTTGAAGTGAATGGTTCACTTAGTCCTACATCAGCCAGTGTGAGTACAGCCGATGAGGAGTTGACACTTTCGGATGGAACCAAGCATACAGCATATATGACCACACAGAATCCCAGCAAGCGTGATTTCTATAATGTGGCAGGTTCCTACAAATGGGATGTCGATACGCTGGGTAGCAGTCTCAAAGTGCTGATGAATTATAACAGAATAAAGAGCCAAAACGAGAATCAACTGATTGCTACCTATACAAATTTGCCTGCAAATAACATAAATGAAATCGATGCCGCCAAGGCGGATGCCGAGAATATCTCGGGACGTGTTGACTTTGAAAAGAATTGGGGGAGTGGATGGAAAATTACTATTGGTGGTGAATATTTAACTTCCAAGCGTTATAGTGAGACTGCCTTCAATATGTTGCTAGAAAACACGACGAAGATGGCCACGTGGAACTATCGCGAACATATTGGTGGTGGCTACCTTGGGGTGGAGAAACAATGGGGGCGAATCTATGCTGTTGCCCGCATGAGGGTAGAGCATACCCTTCTGTCCGGATATGTCACAGAAAACGATGAGGTAAAACGCAACAATACCGATGTGGTTCCATATGCCTTTATGAGATACTCTACTGACAATGGGTGGAACTTTAGTGCTTATTATTCAAAGACAATCAGCCGACCCGCATTCTCGGCCCTTACGGGGTATATGGAACGTTATTCCGATGTACTCTATGGTATGGGAAATCCTGATTTGAAGCATGAGTTAACTGATAAGATTAATTTGTCAGTGGACAGAAAGGGACATAACTTCTCGGTCGAATACTGGTTTACACCTGATGCCATGGTGGAAACGTTACATACAGATAATGGGATAACCTATATACAGAAAAGAAATGAGGGAACAAGGAAGATTCTTTTTCTGACCTACACTTATGGTGGAATGATTCTCCCTTGGTGGCAGACGGATGCAGGAGTTAATGCTTTGTATGTCTATTATCCAAACGGGTTCAATCTGAAATCAAATTGGACAGGATTGTTTAATTGGGTGAACCGTTTCTCATGGGAGCGTATTGGTATATTTGAGCTAAATACTTCCTATATGACGAAATATCTCCAGGCAAATATTACACAAGAACAGAAAACTGTCGAAATTGATTTTTCTTATGAGCGCAACCTCGGTAAGCGTTTTATTGCTTCCGTTGGCATAAACGATATTCTTAACGGGGGAAGAATCCATTCTGTTCATATGAGTCCGACACTCATCTATGACATTCGGATAAATTCTTACTATCCGAATGTATGGTGTAAACTTGTTTACAAGTTTGATAACAAACGTAAAGCAAAGACAAGTCAATTAGAGAACTGGAACGACATTCGTAGTCGAATGAATTAACTTCTCTCCTTTGTGCTTATTTAAAGTGTTATAGAATAGTATGAAACAAATGAAGTTTTTTTTGCTGTCAGCCATCACAATAATAGGGTTGAGTATGTGTTCGCAGAACAAGCAGGGCGCTGTTACCGATGAGGTCTATGACTCTTGTGCCGTAATGCCTGAGTTTCCTGGTGGTCAGGAAGCATTGATGGCCTTTATCGGTGAGAATATAAAGTATCCTGTACATGCAGAAGAAGTCGGCATGGAGGGCAGAGTCGTTTGTTCTTTTATTATCGAGAAGGATGG
Organism: Prevotella sp. E9-3; assembly: GCF_022024015.1. Lineage (NCBI taxonomy): Bacteria > Pseudomonadati > Bacteroidota > Bacteroidia > Bacteroidales > Prevotellaceae > Prevotella > Prevotella sp. E9-3. The sequence continues at coordinate 2,865,568 of NZ_CP091786.1, read as the reverse complement.
TTCAGTTAGTAATGTCGAAGTGGTAGAGTCGGCTGATTCGTTGCTCGATTCTGAGGCGTTGCGTGTTATGAACCTCTTATCGGAATGGACACCCGGACGAAATGAGAAAGGTGAGGCTGTGAGAGTGAGATACAAGGTGCCTGTCAAGTTTGAACTTGATGGGGCTCATGAAGATATCGAGCAGATGGCAGAGTTCCCCGGCGGTTTGGAAGCTTTTGTGACTTTTATTAGTGAAAATGTCAAGTATCCTCCTGAGTGCGAGGAAAAGGGAATAGAAGGTCGTGTGCTAATTGACATAGTGATTGATGAAAATGGTAATGTAACAGATGTGAAGGTGAAGAAGTCTGTCGATCCACAGCTTGATGCAGAGGCACTTCGTGTGGTGAAGCTGATGCCGAAATGGAATCCTGGCATGGACAAAGGAAAGCCCATCAAGGTTAACTATACAGTTCCTTTCACTTTCCGTCTGAAATAAGCTTCAGAAAGAAGCATTTTTAAAAATTATTAGTTATCAATTGTTGTCTTACTCCTAAATACATACCTTGGAGGAGACAATAAATGAGGCAGTTCAACTGAACTGCCTCATTCTCATATTTGTTCTAAAAGGATGATTACACCAGATGGCTGATCAGTTCTTCCTTGTCGCCGGGAAGCATGTCGATCACTGGAATCTCTACCATGGTGTAGCAACCGGGCTGCAGACGCATGGAGGCACGAGCCACGTTTACCAGTACCTGACCAGTGAGGGCGGGGTTGTTGATACTCATGTTGAATTCCAGACGCTGGTTCTGAGTCTTGCCGCTGACACCCTTGCGAACAAGGTTTACACCGTGGCCCATATCACGAACATCGTCAACACTCTCTACCTGGAACACATGGGTCTCGTCGTTAGAGAAGTAAGGATCGGCCTTGATGGCTGCTGTTACCTCTTCCAGTTTGGCGCCCTCTTCCAGTTCTACATAGACCATACGACGGTGAATGCCTTCGCCCAAAGGAATAGTCATTGAGAGTGCATTCTTTACGCCTGCCTTTGAGCGCACGCAAACAGAGTGGCCCATTGACATGCCAGGACCAAAGTTGGTATAGCTCAGGCCCTTAGGAGCCAGGCTCTGCATCAGTGTGCGAACAATTGAGTCTGAACCTGGATCCCATCCAGCTGCAATCACACTGACGGTATTTGTTTTCTTGTTCAGTTCCATGAGATTACGACGGTAGTCGCGAATCATGGTGTGTATGTCGAACGAATCGACGGTATTGATGCCCAGTGGCAGAATCTGCTTGGCATACTCTTCGCATGAACGGGTGGGAGTGGCCAGGATGGCTACATCGACATCCTTCAACTCTTTGATATCCTTTACAACCTCATACTGTGACAGCTCGGCAGGCTTGTTTTCAGCGCCCTGACGACGTACAATTCCTGCAACCTCCATGTCGGGAGCGGCCTCAAGGGCCTCAAGTGCATACTTTCCGATGTTGCCGTATCCAACAACGGCTACTCTGATTTTTTTCATTTTCTTTTATATTTGTGTTGTTGTTAAAACGAATTTGCTTGCAAAAGTACACATTTTTCTGTAGATACCTAACAAAAAGAAAGAAAAAATACGTATCTTTGCATCCAACTATGAAGCGATTACGTTTTTTTAATCTTATTTTGCTCTGCATGCTAATATGCAGTTCTTGTCAGCAAAAAAATCAAACTGTTTCAGGGGGTGATGAAGAGGCAGACAGCCTGATATGTCCAAAGTATGCTACGGGCTATCAGGTGACTCTTCAGCATGGCATTCGACTGGTCGATGTAGGGAATGACTATCATTTTGCTCTCGTGACTACCGATGATGCTATGGTGCCCGAAGGCTATATAAAGGTGAAGGTGCCCATCAAAAGTACCATTTGTATGACCTCACTGCAGCTGTCAAACTTCACCATTCTCAATGCTCACAATGTGGTGAAGGGACTGACGGGTACGAAAAATCTTTTCAATGAAGATATTAGAGCACGTGTGAAAGACGGTCGCATTGTCAAAATAGGTATGGAAGGCAATATCGATACCGAGTTGGTGCAGGCCGCCAATCCTGATGTGATATTTATCTCACCATTCAAGCGCGGAGGCTATGATGCCATCAAGGAATCGGGTATTACGCTGGTGCCCCATCTGGGATATAAAGAACTTGATCCGTTGGGACAAGCAGAGTGGATAAAGTTTGTGGCTATGTTCATTGGCAAGGAGCGTGAGGCCTACGATATTTTCTCAGCTATCGAAAAACGCTACAATGCACTGAAGACCCAAACCGCAGACCTCAAGTTGGAAGAACGTCCCACCGTGTTCAGCGGCGAAATGCATTATGGCAATTGGCACTCCGTGGGTGGCAAGAACTATTTGGCTCAGATATTTCGTGATGCCGGTGCTGTCTATGTCGTTAACGACGAGGAAACGGCAGGTGAAGATTTTGAGTTTGAGAAAATGTATGAACTTGCTGCCAATGCCGATTACTGGCGTATTCTGAACAGTTATCCAGATGAGTTCTCCTATGAAGCCCTAAAAGCATCTGAACCCCGCAACGAGTTGTTCAAAGCGTTCAAGGAGCGCAAGGTCATCTACTGCAACATGAAGCAGACACCCTATTATGAAATTTCGCCTGTTGAACCTGATGTGCTGCTGAAAGACTTCGTAGCCATTTTCCATCCTGAACTGGTGGAAGATGATTATCACCCGAAATACTATCAATTATTGCGATGAAGAAAATTTCGTTGATGTTGGTACTGATGGTTGCCATTGTACTGATGGCAATAGTCAATCTGCTCATTGGGTCTGTAGAGATTCCAGTGGCCGATATCTGTCGCATCCTGTTGGGTGACGACAGTCATGAGATATGGACCAACATCATTTGGAAATCCCGACTTCCTCAGGTACTCACAGCCATTGTGGCAGGAGCAGGTCTGGCCGTGAGCGGTATTCAGATGCAGACCGTGTTCCGCAATCCGCTGGCAGGTCCTTCCGTCTTAGGCATTAGCAACGGCTCTGCCCTTGGTGTGGCTTTTGTCGTACTGTTGTCGGGTAAGTTAGGCGGCGTGGCCCTTTCTCGTCTTGGCTATCTGGGCGATGCAGCCATTTCCATAGCAGCCATTATAGGTGCACTTGCTGTGATGCTGCTCATTGTTTGGGTAGCACAGAAAGTGATGGGCAATGTCACTTTGCTCATTATTGGTGTGATGATAGGCTATTTGGCCAATGCCATTATCGGTGTGCTGAAATTCCTCGCGCCTGAAGAAGATGTGAAATCGTTCGTGGTATGGGGATTGGGCTCGTTCTCTCGTGTCAGTGGCGATGAGATGATGCTTTTCGTAGGACTGATGTGTATTTTGATACCCCTCAGTTTCCTGCTTGTCAAACCCATGAACATCCTATTGCTGGGCGAGCGTTATGCCGCCAATCTCGGATTAAATGTGCGAAAGGCGCGTATGCTCGTTATCCTCAGTAGTGGCATCCTTGTGGCCATTGTCACCGCCTATTGCGGCCCTATCATGTTTATCGGTCTTGCTGTTCCTCATCTGGCACGGGCCCTTTTCCGTAGTAGCGACCATCGCATACTCATGCCTGCCACTGCCCTTTGCGGTGCTCTTCTTGCCCTTGTATGCAACTTCATAGCCCGTATGCCAGGTTTCGAGGGCGCTCTTCCTGTCAATTCAGTTACGGCACTTGTTGGCGCTCCTGTCATTGCCGCCGTCATCTTCAGTCGCAGGAAGAGTGATGTGAGTGAATAAATTCAGTTTGGAAAATTGAAGTGTTTCTAAACTAAAGAATTTTGATGATGCCTTTGAGGCTATCAACGATGAAGGTGGGCTGTTGCTGACAGTCGGCTGTCTCTACCTTCCAGCGATTGAACAGCATGGCGTCGATGCCGGCAGAGAGAGCTCCCATCACGTCGGTATTCAGGTTGTCGCCAATCATCAGCGTACTTTCTTTCTCAGCTCCTGAACGTTTCAGTGCATAGTCGAAATACAATGGTGAAGGTTTGTTCACTCCGGCATCCTCGCTCAGGATAATCGTGTCGAAATAGTCCTTCAAACCGCAGGCTGCCAGTTTCTTGTATTGCACCTCATGGAAACCGTTACTCGTCATGTGCATCCGATAGCCCCGGCCTTTCAGATAGTCCATCAGTTCGTGAGCTCCCTCAATCACTCCTGGTTTTGATGAACAGAAGTTAAGGAAGGCATCACTCATCTTTAAGTAATAACTCTCGCCCTGTTCCTCCCAGGGCGTGGCGATTAGTTTTTCGCCATTCTCTGAACTTCCGTTGGCGGGAGTGATATCGTATGCACTTAGCGGTCGGCGGAAACGTTCAACGATGAGATAGTCGCGCGTTATCTCTCCTTTTGCATAGCGAGTCCATAGGTCAATATTGGCATTCCAATAGGCATCATAGAATATCTGTGGATTGGAAAAGAAGCGTTCCAGTTGGAACTGTTCGTAAGTTTCCTGTAGGGCAATGACAGCGTTACCATGCGTGTCGTAGAGTGTATCGTCAAAATCGATAAACAGGTCTTTGTATTTCATTTTGATGTGTATATTCTTTATTCTTATGAGTTCCCGAATATTTGTCCGTTGTCATCTATCAGTAAAATGGTGAGCTCACCTTTTGGCAGTAGTGGAGCGCAATGCTTACGACAGTGGCCGATGACGGTTTGTGTGAAGTCTTTCAGTTGGTTGGCCGGAATCCTTTCCCATAGCTCCCTTGCCAGTGTGATGCCATTCAGGTCGATACTGATATTGGCCTCTTTCAGCATCTGGGCAATAAACTGCAGGTCCATAGTAGCTTTCTTACTATGCGTGTCTAAATGGCCTGCTGCCAGTTTTACTGCTTTGCCCAGCATTACTCCGAGGGTGATGCGTGGAATGTTCAGTTCACTGGCAATTTTCAGAGTCTCGCCAATGTAGTTGCCATACTCCACAAAGGCCTGTTGGGGTAGCGTGGGATAGAGCGCCTTCACAAACCGCTCACTCTTTCCGCCACTGTTTATGACAACCCGACAGGTTCCACTGGCTTTTGCTACTACCATGCATTTGCGGATTGAACCGATGAAGGCTTCCTCGCTGAAAGGTTTAACGATACCGCTGACGCCAATAATCGAGATGCCTCCTTCAATGCCTAATCGGGGGTTGAAAGTCTTGCGGGCTATTTCGGCACCATTGGGGATGGAGAGGAGAAGCCTACCTCCAGCCCCTCCCGAGGGGAGGGGAGATATCTCAGTTAGACCGTGTAACTCAAAAGGATTCCCTCCCCTTAGGAGGGGGTGGGCCAAGTTTCTTCTTAGCATCTCTCTTGGTCCTTTGTTGATGGCTGGTTCACCCGGTGGGTAGTCGAATCCCGGCACGGTGAAGTGTCCGATGCCTTCACCCGCCACTATTTCCCATGCCCCCACATGGAGAAAGGGTCTTCCTCCAACCTCTCCCGAAGGTAGGACTTCCGGGTTGGTCTTTGCGTAGGCTCTCACCTCAATACCATTCGTCACGTCAGGGTCGTCGCCAGCCTCCTTTTTACAATAAGCATATCCATCTCCATACCCTATTGGCACCATGATGGTTTCACCGTTGGGCAGTTCAACCGGTACCTCTGTGGGAAGTGGCAACTGTGTGGGCTGTGCTTCTTCCCGTAACTGTATTATTGCGGCTACTGTTGCTGCTGTAGCACAGGTGCCGGTGGTCAATCCGCTGTGCAAAGGAAAGAACTCTGGCAGTAGCTTTTCTACAGTCCTGCGAAGTCCATACGGGCCATTTACGGTTATAAACATTGCCGGCATGGCGGGGCGCTTCAGGGCAATAATTCTCATGCCTTGAGCTTTGGCCGCCTCTACTTTCTCTGCAAAACCGCCTGTTGTCCCACTTTCCTTCAGCAGAATAGCTTCTGCTTTGACGGGAATGTCCTTTGGGTTCGTATAATAGCACAGCTGCTCTTTCGTTGCTCCTTGTTTTAAGGCTGAGGCTATCGACGATTCCCGTTCCAGAATGCGGTAATACACCTTGATACCTTTGTTGACCTCCAGCGGTTTCAGTTTGCTGATGCTCTGGACGCCTGTCGTGGCTAACAAAGAAGAATGAGGAGGTAGTATTGAGGGCAGTTCAGCGTAGTCGTCTATCCAGACGATGTCCTCTTGGCGAGGGGGATAGATACGTTCGAAACGGACAACGGATAGGTCCAACTGTTGGGCCACTTGAGCGATGGTCTGGTGCAGCATTGAGGCAAAAGGGTGGGCAGCATCAACAATCAGTCGGATGTCATTCTCCATGCAGAATGCCTTCATTGCCGCCGCATCGAGTGCTCCGTCTATACGTTGCCCGTGATGAAGTGACAATTCCTGTTCGCCTGTCTTCGTACTATAGAAAAAAGGTGAGCCGCTTTCCTCCAGCACCTCAGCTGCTTTTCTCCCTTCCGTTGTACCGCCGAATACCAGTATCATGTTTTTGTTGTTTGCATTAAGAATGTGTGGCAAAGTTAATAAAATCTCTCGGAATAGACAAACTATTATCCATAAGATAGTTCATCAAAATCTTTATATATATGCACTTTCTTACTGCATATTTATGATGTTAAAGCGCGTGAGAATCGCGCGGAATTCACCAACTCCTACTTTGGACTTCTCTGTGCGAAATATGAGCGATTGTAGTGTAAGTTGCGAATTATTCGCAACTTACTGAACATCAACCATTTACGATTGTGTAACTCAAAAAGGGCGTTTCTTTTCCCTTCATTCCCCCTGAATACCGCCTGCAATAGAACGGTGGTTATACCGCAACTGAATGAAAACTATATTGCAACCACCATTCAGTTATATCTCAATTGAACTTAGATTGAGGTATAGGAATTAAATAACTGCAGTATAAGACTTATTTTATTGCGGTATAACAGCCGTTTTTATTACAAAAAGGTGAATTTTCGTTGTTTCGCTGTTCTAGTTTGCGATTTTTATTTGTCTTGATTTTCGAAAAATAAACTGAATGAATATGCAAGAATTCACTCTCCTTTGCGGAATAGATGAGTGAAGTGCTTGTCGTAAAGAGCAGATAGTCCATGACGGTTGTCAATAGCCTCTCCTACCACCAGCATAGTGGTAAGTGTGAGGTGGTTGTCGTGAACAATCTTGGCAAGATTCTTCAGTGTGCCGCGATAGATTTTCTGGTCGGGCCAGGTGAGATGGTAGCAGGCGGCAACGGGGGTGTCTTCTGGATATTCCTGAAGCAGTTCGCGCTGCACATCATCGACAATGGCGGCAGAGAGGAAGATACACATGGTAGATTGTGAACGGGCCAACAGGTGTAGCTGTTCCTTCTCGGGCATCGGCGTGCGCCCTTCGCCACGGGTGAGGATGATGGTCTGACAGCGCTCGGGGATGGTGAACTGACTTTGCAGTTCGGCAGCGGCAGCCAGGAACGATGAGATGCCGGGGGTGATATGATAGCGCATGTGGTGAGCATCGAAGAAAGCCATCTGTTCCTGTATGGCACCGAAGATGCAGGGGTCGCCGGTATGCAGACGTACGATGAAGTGCCCCCGGTCGTAGTGCTCCTTTATCAAAGCGCATTGTTCCTCAAGATTCATATCGGCCGACGAACGCACCACGGCACCAGACTTATGGCATTCTGTCAATGCCTTGGGTACCAGCGATCCGGCATAGAGAATTAAATCGGCACGCTCCAGCATCTTCCGTCCTCGCACACTTATTAAATCGGGATCGCCAGGACCGGCACCGACAATTTCGATGAAGCCCAGTTTCCGTCTAAGATACTTCTGGTCAATGGCCAGCGCAGCTGTCCAGTTCTTGCCTTTTATCTTAGGAACAACGAGTTGACCGTGGTTAGAACCCAGAATGGATGCTGCCTCGCAGACGCTGGGCGTACCCACGTGTTTCATCACAGTAGTGCTCGGGTTGGGCACCTCAATCATTGCCAACTCATCGGCTGTAAAGAACACGACTTCAGCTTTATAATCCTCTTGGAGTAGTTTGACAAAGGGTTCATCGGCTTTCACATCGATGGTGCAATAGCGGTGGGAGCAAGGCAGGATGCCATGATTAGCAAAAGCCTCGTCAATCTCTTCTTTTATCTGATGGTAGTTGTCGGGATGATGGGCCAGTCCGAAGCCGATGGTTCCTATCATGGGAACAAAATGAAGTTTGAGCATCCCATCGGGTGCATTGCGGATGAAAGGAGATACTAAAATCAGCAACTTGTATTTCTGTGGGTCGGCTTCGCTGATATTGTGGATGATGGTGACATGGTCGGGCTTGGTAGACTCTAAATAATCGGTGCCCTCATCGCGCGCTTCCAGCAGTAGAGCCGTAGGCTTGCGGTTGACAAAGGCAAAGATGCAGTCGTTCATATCCTCGTTATTGCTGGCGATGGGCCACTGAAAGCGGTCGCTGAGTGTGTCGAGCGCCCACAGTCCGGCACAGTCGCTCTGGGTGGTGATGACCGCATGGGCACCAAGGAAGGCCGACAATTGACGCGTCAGGTCGTTGGCACCGCCTATATGACCAGAGAGAACAGAGATGACATGCTGGCCCATGGAATCAATACAAACAACGGCGGGATCACTGTGCTTGTCTTCGATACAGGGAGCGATGGTGCGCACGCAGATGCCCATGGCACCGATGAACACGAAGGCGTCGTAGTTGTTCCAATATGTCGCAACTGAATTGCGACTCACGGTGTCGGCCGAGGGGAAATGTTGTTGCAAGGTGTCAGCGATGGCACAGCCTGCCTCGCTTATTGGTATGATGGCAATTCTGTTCATTTTACTAAAAGCTGTTCTAAGAGTTCTTGGCAGTGTCCTGGCATGATGATATGATGATTGCCAATAGGATTTGTGAGGAAATAACTGTTGGTGAGACTCTTGTCTGCAAGACGTATCACCTGTTGGGTGCGACAAAGATCTGGCTTTGACTCATTACGGACGAGTTCACCTTCAGCGATGAAGTGGCGTGAGAGATTGCCCGAGACCTTGAAGATGGTGACGGGGCCTTCTTTCATATAGCCGCGTATGCCTGTTCCGATGCCCGACTCATAATGGGTGTCGAGCTCATAGCGCTCTACCATGTCAAGTGGTATGGTGCAATGAGCAAAGAGCATCTCGCCAGTCTCCGGGTCGATGCGCGAAGGGTTGGCCTGAAAGCCTGACACCCCCAACAACGAACGGACAATCATCATTGAGAGCATGGCAGGCACATCACCCTCGCAACCAGCCACATATCCCTCACTGTTCAGTTTGGCTAAAGCCATGCACCCCGTATCTTTTACGGTGGTGAGAAGATCGAAACACCGAAGGGTAAAGCCCCGCAGTTGATATCTGTTGATGAGCACCTTCAGTGCCTGGTATATCTGTTTTGACTCGCCAATCTCGTCAAGCAGTTCCTGCATGGGGATGTCTATCAGTTCTATTCCCAGCCTCTCTCTCACCTTCGCTTTGTCGGCATGGCTGGAGATAAGCCAGTCGGAAGGTGCACCAATGATGCCCAGCCGCGTGCCAAAAAGAGACTTTCTGGCTTCTTCAACCTTTGATAAGAGCTGGATGCGACGCGTCATATAATCGCTGTTGCCATGTATAATCTCGCCACCGATATGATGCAGTCTCAGGAATGACAGAATCTCCATTGAGGCGGCAAGTGAATTGCTCTTCCCCGATGTCAACAGATAGAACGGACGGAGACTCTTGCTTTGCAGTTCTGGCAGTAAACGGCGGAAGATACCTTCTGTTCCACCTGTGCGGACATATATCAGGTTGAGTGCATGACTGCCATAGTCGCTATAGTCAGTGCCTTTCAGCAGATAGTCTATTCCCAGACTCTCCAGAAAAGCTGTTGTCATGGTGGTCACGGCATGCTCGTCGTGCAGTTCGGACGTCAGTGTGTAGATGGCGATGTCTTGTCTCATTGTATATGTGATTTAGATGCGGTTAGTATGTCTATAGGATTATAGTCGTTGAGATGAATATGGAGCGGCTCTCCCTGTCGAAGTCCTAAGTCCCGGCAGGCCTCGTCCCAGAGCGCACGACTATTGGTAGGTACCTTTGGGGAAGTGACGCTATTGAATACGATGATACCGTCGTCGGCCAATACGGTCAGCACCTTTTCCATGATTGCTTTCAGATGACCACCATGTCCGCCGATGAAGACGGCGTCGGGGGAAGTGAGAGGTGAGAGGTCGTACTTCAGGAAGTCGCCGATGTGGATGTTGATGCCTGGAGCACCAAAGCGATGTGTGTTTTCTTGAATGATGGCCTCACACTCAGGACGTATCTCGAAGGCTTCTATCTGAAGGTGCGGAAACAGCAGACGAGCCTCAATGCTGACACTTCCGGTGCAGGCACCAATATCCCATAGAACATGGCGATGGGGGAGGTCGAGAGCCTGAAGGGTCAACAAACGGATAGGCATCTTGGTGATCATCTTCTCACGACCGTCGAGTAGCGCAAATGCGCTGTCGGGGAGACCCATCCCCAACCCCTCCCTGCGATGGAGGGGAGTAGATAGTATCACGCAGTTGGGCGTTGAGAAATCCATCTTTGCAGCCTCCTCGAGTGTGCATGTGCTGACTCTCTCTAATTGCGGGTTGCCAAGATGTTCGCCCACGTGCATGGTATAGTCCTTGTAGCCAAACTCCAGCATACGCTGTGCAATGACGGCAGGGGTATGCTCTTTGTCTGTTAGAACGCCAATCTTCTCGGCTCGTTCAATAAGCGCACGGTCGAACTGTGGCCAGGGACGCCCTGTGAGCGAGACAATACGCATGTCGTGATAGGGCATCAGCAGGCGGTGGGCCAACAGTTGGAGTGAATTGAAAGTGGGATATACCACCACCTCGGCATCAGGCATCTTGCGGCGGATGGTGCTGGCGAAGCCGAAGAACAAGGGGTCGCCGCTGGCAAAGATGATAACTCGTGTTGAAAGGGTTCGGTACTGATCAAAGACGTTGTCCAAAGGGACGGTGATGTCAATCCATTCTGCATCGGCAGACAGCAATGGGGCTACAATCTCGTGATGGCGACGACCACCCGAAAATATTTTCCCGTTCTTGATGATGTTCAAAACTTCTGGTGGAAAGAACGGTTGAGGATTGTCTGTGATACCAATAACGATGAACTGCATGGCAACAACTATTCACTAATCATTATTCACTAACTATAGATCCCGTCCAGGGGTTAACTGCTCTGCATCGTCGTAGGTCAGAATGGCATTGCAGAGTGTGGCAGCGAGGTTGCTGCCGCCTTTGCGCCCTTCGATAATCAGTTTGGGAATGTGGCGCAGCGTCTTGACGGCATGCTTGCTCTCGCACACATGCACAAAACCGACGGGAGCGGCAATAATGCCCACGGGATGCATCTTGCCTTTACGTACCAAGTCGCATATCTCGAAGAGTGCCGTTGGCGCATTGCCCACCACATAGAACGCCTCTGGGTATTCCTCCGCTGCCAGTTGCATGCAGGCTTGACTGCGAGTGATGCCTTTCTCGTCTGCCATCTGCTTGGAACGAGGGTCGTTGATGTAACAATGTACCTCGATGCCAAGTCGCTCCAAAGCCCCCTTACGGATACCGCTGGCAGCCATCGTGACGTCGGTAACGATATGTTTCAGACTGCCGTCAACCACCTTTTTATATAGTATCTCCGTAGCACGTTCATCCATCCAAAGACACTCTTCCATGCCGAAGTCAACCGTGGTATGAATGGCGTGCAGCAACGGCCATAGACGCCACGTTGGCACATCAGGATGTTGCATCTCGGAACGTATCGTGCGGAAGCTTTCCATCATGATAGACTGGCCGGGCTTTACGTCTTCCTGCTTCTCCTCTCGGTAGTACCCGCGTGGTGTAATAAAGATCTTACGCCCCTCGTCCTTTGGAGAGGGGGCGGGGGTGAGGCTTATGTACGACTGCGAATTGCCAATCAGTACAACGGTAAACATATCTACATCTTCCGGGTCAAAATCACCGAGGGTTGTCAGTTTCACTTCCTGCTCTTCGCGGCCTGCCTGACGTACATAGCCCACTGGGGTGTTGGCACTACGCTCCTGCAGAAACAACTCTTGCAGACGGTATAGTTGCCAATAGCGTCCGTGCGATTTCGGATTATAAATGGCTGTTACGAAATCGCCGACGGCTGCAGCCTTGATGCGCCGTTCAATGACAGACCATGGGGTCATAAGATCGCTAAGGGAAATGATACACATGTCGTGGCCAATGGGAGCACCCAGCAATGATGCAGCTTTTTGGAAAGCCGAGATGCCAGGTAAAGAAACAACTTCGATGTCGGCAGAAGAATGAAGGGCAGCCCGTTCTTGTTGCATCTCGTAGATGAGTGGCGCCATGCCGTAGATACCTGCATCGCCCGAAGAGATGACCACCACCGTCTTGCCTTCTTCTGCCAGTCGGAAAGCATGTTCGGCACGCTCTCGCTCTTTTTTCATACCAGTGTCGATACACTCGCAATTTGCTGGCACAAACGGTTCGATGAACTGAAAGTAGTATTTGTAGCCAACAATCACATCGGCCTGACGTACTGCTTCGAGTACGGCGGGAGTGATGTCGTTCTTGCTGCCAGGACCAATGCCGGCAATGATAATCTTTCCCATATTGTGAGCAAAGATAATGTTTATATGGCAAAGAGCCAAAGTTTAGTGCTTAAACTTCACTTTCAGCCCTGCTACCAGCATGCGGCCAGGACTGTATAGGGCATATTTACGATTAGAGGAGTCGATGCGACGGTCGGCCTTGTCGAAAAGGTTGTCGATACCGATACTCGGTTCGATGAAGGCCCACTTCGCTACATCGAAAGAATGTGTGGTATGCAGGTTCCATACACCATAGCCGGGTGCATCTTCGTAGTCGGGATAGTAGGTCTTAGACTGCAAACGGCCGTTCAGATTAATGTTCAGACCATATCTCCCCCAACTGTGATGATAGTTGGCTGCAATGGTGGCAGTATGACGGATACTGCGCTCCAATACGTTCCATTCGTCGCCGCTCTTGGTTCTGGCATAGGTATAGACATAGTTGGCAGAGAGATTAAATCCCTGAACGATGTTGGAGGAAATGTTTACCTGAAATCCTTTTACATCGCCCTTGTCACTATTCGTATAGAGCGAATAGCGCTCGAGTTTGGCTGCTTGAGCATCAGTCATTTCAGGAAACTCCTTTCGAAGCATGGTCATGGAGGCGTTGTCAACATCGATGTTCTGTCGAACCACCATATCGCTGATACGGTTCAAATAACCTGTAATGCTGAAAGCAACCTGCTGGGTACGATATTCGGCATTCAAAGAGAAGTAGTGGCTTTTCTCGGGTGAAAGGTCTTGATTGCCGAAAATAATCTGAGGTTTGCCACGATTCACGGAAAAATAGTGATAGTACAGTTCGTCCAGACCTGGAGCACGGAATCCGGCTGAGTAGGTGGCACGGAAACGGAAATTACCCGGGGCATACATCATGGCAACTTTTGGAGTGAGGTGCTGGTTGAACGTTTGGTGATGGGTGAGTCGCAAACCAACAGTTGCTGTAAAGTCCTTGAAGAGTGTTTGCTCGTGCTGGGCAAAGACAGCCATGGTATATACATGCTCGTCGATATTGCCTGAAGAGGCTGTGAGATAGTCCTTTCGCCAGTCGGAACCAAAGATGGTGGTGCTGTTTTTGCTCAATCCGAGAATTGCCCTCAACTCTCCCTCCATAGAGCGTTGTTTCTTAGACTGAACATAGTCGCCAATAGCGTTGGTCTTGGTCTCTACATCGTATTCCTTGCCATAGTGGAAACGGTCAACGGTGAAGTTGGCTTGCAGAGAATTTCTTTTGGTGAATTTGTAGATGCCGCCTAAATTCCATCTCAGTCCTTTGTAACGCATCTCATAGTCGGTGCCACCCGTGATGTCGGATTGAGTCTCTGGACGGTCGGTGATTTTGTATGAATAGTCTATACCTGCATTCAGTGCCAACTGTTGAAGGGGGGTATAGGTGAATTTCTGTCCGATGATGTTTGAACGGTAGCCTGTGAAAAAAGGAGCAATGGTTTGTTGTGTTCCTGTATCGCTTCCTTTCTTGTATTCCAAACTGTTGTTTTGATAACTGTCGGCACGGTCGTGAGAGAAAGAAGTGTAGGAACCGAAACCGTTCTTGAAAATATCAATATTGACATTTTCTGTCAGTACACCGTGCCCGCTGACGTGAGTATCGTTGGAAATACTGCACACCGCATCAGTAGGCTGGTCGGTAATGATGTTGATGACACCTGCAATGGCATCCGAGCCGTATAGTGATGAGGCTGCACCATCGAGTACTTCGATGCGCTTTACCCGGCTCATGTTGATTCGGTTCAAATCAACATTACTGGAGATGTCGCCTGAAAGTTTCTGACCATTGATGAGAATCAGAATGTATTTGTTGCCCAATCCATTTAAACGAAGAAAGGTTCCCATACTATTGGGGGCCATTGATACTTGTGGCATCATGCGTGTAAGAGCGGCATCGAAAGTGGTAATGCCTTGTTCACGAATTTCCTGCGCTGATAGGACGTGGACGGGCGTAGCTGTTGACTTCAGACGCTGGTGATGGCCTGAACCGGTAATGACAACAGGGTTCAGATTGTATGTGCGACTAACGACCGAAGAGTCGCGATGTTCCATTTTATGGATTTGAGAGAAAGCGGCACCCCCGGAAAGGAGTGCCACCGAAAAAAGAATAATCAGTTTCTTCACAATATATATTATAGAGGTAAGTAGTTCTACTCTTCAGGATACATGCTATGGTAGGCATCTTCAAGGAATTTTGCATTCTTGGTGTGGTTGATCCATACTTCCAGGATGCCGGGAATTTCGAGAAGACCCTGTGGATGGTTGTTGACGGCAGGAACAACAGGAGTGTATTCGTTGTTGGTGAAGTACTCGAACCAACTGTTATCCTCGCTCTCGGGGTCTTCTTCATCCCAATACTCTTCACCCTCTCCAGCCATGTCGTTGTGAGCGTGGTCGCCGGCGATAGACATCAGGGCATGCAGATAAACTTTTCCATTTGTAATACCCTTCTTCTTCATGCGATCCATCACGTCCTGCTTATAGTTGTTCTCCATATCTACCGTTCCTACAAAATAGTTGGGATTGAGTTTCTGCAGAGCAGTCTCCAACTGACGGTAACGTATGTTGGCCTTGAAAGTGTCATACTTGTCGGGATTGCCGTGTCCCATGAAAGCCACAACACCATCGGAAATTTCTGACTTGCACTTTTCGTTCAATTGCTTGGCCACTTCATTAATGTCTTCGATAGAGTCGTTCAAAAGAGGCATACCCAAGAAGATGGCTTCATCCTCAGCCAACTTAGACAAATACTTGTCGTCCAGGTGAGCGTTGGCAAGGAAACCATTGTTCATGAATTTCTTTACGCTGGCCACTACAGCAGCAAATTCCTCTCCAGGGATAACCTGCAACGACTGCACGTAGATTTTGCCGTACTTGGCGGCACCGATGGCGTGCAGCAGATAGCGTGGTTCGTAATAGTCACGTTTTACGATCTTGCCTTCATCATCGGTATTCTCACCTACGCTGGCACGGTTGATACAGATGTCGCTTGAGAAACAAAGATAGACATCGGCTTCAGGAAAAGCCTTCTCGTAGGCTTTCTTCGTAGCGTCAAAAGCCTGAAAGGCATTGTTCCAAGTAGAGCCGAAGGCTACCAGCAGCACGGCTGTGTTCTTGCCCGACTTAGCTTTCTGATCGGCCACCATATTGTCGTTGACCGAATACTCGGAAACGATGTTGTCGATAATTTTTTCAACCGTTTCCACTTTTGTTTCATCATCGCCACACGATGTGAATACTGGGGCAGCCAATGCAAATGCCATTGTTGCCAGCATGAAAGATTTAATTTTCTTCATTGTAAACATTTTGTTTTGTTGATAAATTATGTTTGTTAAATCGCTTGCCATAATTGAATTTGATAGCGAATGTGCCATACACCGTAGTGCCAGGGGTGTTGTTGCCCAGATGGTAGGGGCGCATAGTACGGTCAATATAATTGAAGATGTTGTCTATGCCCAAGTCAATCTTGTAGCTCAGCATACGGTCTTGTCTGCCAATATCATGGGTGGTGTTGATGCGCCATAATTGAAAGGCTTTTCCGTTTCGGTTGTTCTGGTAGAATCGGGTACTGCTGCCACGGGTTGAGAGACTGATGCCAAGGGCATAGGTGGGAGTAAAAGAATGACTGTACATAGCCGATGCGCTCCATTTGTGGTGGGCCGTTCCATCGATGGTGACGGTAGTCATCTGTTCTTTCTTCTCGTCATAGAGATGTGCCTTTGTGTCAAGGTAGCTATAGGCGGTGTTTAGCGTGAGTCCTTTCATCACCTTATAGGAAAGGGTGGCATCAATGCCACAGGTGCGGGCATCGTCCATATTCTTATACATGCGTGCCTGAACATTATTGCTTCCATCGCCCAGATAGGCAGTGGTGATGCCTGAAGGAATCTCGCCTACAGGAACGTTTACCAAAGCTATCATGTGGTCAAGTCGGTTCAGATAGCCGGTGACGGAAGCAGTAAGTTTCCGACCACGGTATTCAATATTAGCAGAATAGTAATTACTGGTTTGAGGATCAAGATGAGTATTGCCGATATTGAAGAAGGTGCTGCTGCCCATAACATGCAGATAGCGATAGTGCAATTCCTTCACGGTAGGCGTTTTGAATCCTTGGCTCCATCCTAAGCGGAAACGGAAATCGCCAGCAGATAACATGGCACTCAACTTTGGCGTGAGGCGCAATCCGAAACTACGATTGTCAACCAGACGAAGTCCGGCTGTAATGTTCAGCCATTCCATCAGGTTGAACTCGTCCTGAACATAAAAGGACGATGTACGGTCGCTGGCTGTTCCCGTTTCTGTGCGATCGGGAGCCTTCAGATAGTCATAACGGTATTCAATGCCTGTATTCAGCGTGTTGCCATAAGGCAGGTAGAACACTCCTTTTAAAAGTCCCATCACACGCTGTTGATCGCTCTGTAGTTTGCTTTGCCCTGGTTTCATCAAAACGGAATACCATTCTCCGTCAAGATTGCCAAATTCCTCGCCTTTCAACAAGATATATTCGTAAGTTCTTTGGGTGTAATCGTAGTAGTAAGCATGTTTGTTCCAGTCAATATCAAGGGTGATGGTATTCTGATGATGGTTCTCGGATTTAGAAGAATTGCTGCCTAATAGCCATTTACTGCCGATAGCAGCCGAAGCATTGTTATAGCGCAGGTTGTAAGTATAGACATCGCAACTGGGATGTGTACCATCCTGAGGACGCAGGATGTTCTTCTTGTAGTAAGTTCCTTCTGCATATAATTCGCTATGGGGAGTAGGCCGATAAGTGAGGCGTTCTGAGAGTTGCCAGTTGTGGAATTTGTTTACAGTCTTGTTCTTGCTGTCGGTAAGCACCGTAGCTTCTGCAAATTCCTCTTTGGTGTTCTGCCAACCGTCATTTCGTTGAATCTGAAAATTTGTCTGTGAAGAGAACTGGCCGAGCGAGAAGGCTAAGGTGTTGTGCTGGCGAAGGTCGTTGTGCGAGCCATATCGGGTGCTATTGTCAACGAATAGTCCCTTTTGGGCATGCTTCTTGGTAATAATATTGATAACGCCAGCCATAGCGTCACTACCATAAAGCGCACTCTGTGCACCTTTTACTATCTCAATCTTTTCAATATTCTGTGGATCAATAAGGCCAAGGTCGTTCTCACCTCCCACATCGCCGTGAATACGCTTGCCGTCGATGAGTATCAGGATATAGTTGTTGCCAAGACCATTCAATTGCATCTGACTACCCATATCGCCCTCGCTGAAAGCAAACGAAGCAGTAAGACCAGAGAGAATATCCTCCAGACTTTTTCCTCCATACTGTCGAAGCATCTTCTGAGTGATGACCTCTGTCTGGACAGGCGCATTCTTCAGCAAGTGCTGGGTACCAGTACCTGTTACAACCACTTCATGGAGTGAGTCTTCTCTCTCCACCGTTTGTGATTCCGCTGTCAGACCTGCCATCAAGAAGGTGGCCAACGTCGCAATCTTTTTTATCATAAAAACAAGTTTGCTTTCCCTCGAGTATATTCCTGTACACGGGTACTAATTCTCTGAAAGGCAGGTATTCTGGCTTCCCCAATCTGTTATACCTTCCCAGCTTTTAGCCAGTGGCGTTATACTAACAAATTCTTTTCAAAGGGGGTTACAGCTGCAGGTACAGCTCCGGGCTTTCACCGGATTCCCTTACACTAGGCGACTACAGCCACCTAATTGCCATTTCGGCTGCAAAGGTATGAATATTTTGGAAATAAACAATCTTTTTAGAAAATAAATTGTACTTTTGCAAAGTGAAATCACAATTCCTTTTAGCAGCTCCAACAAGTGGTTCTGGCAAGACAACAATTGTCAGAGGACTGATGGCTTTGCTGAGCGAAAAGGGATTCAAGGTCCAACCATTCAAGTGTGGACCGGACTATATTGACACGAAATTCCACCAAGCGGTATGTGGAAGGCCCAGCATAAATCTTGACACTTTTATGACAACGCCACAACATGTGTGTGAGTGTTTTGAATACTATGCAGCTGATGCTGAGGTATGTGTGGTAGAGGGTATGATGGGACTGTTTGATGGCTATGACCGGGAGAAAGGTTCTTCCTATGAAATAGCCAGATTATTGAATTTACCTGTTGTGTTGGTGGTCGATGCTAAGTCGGCAGCCTATTCCATGGCTGCCTTGTTGTCGGGTTTTCTGAATTTTAAAAAAGATATTCGGTTCGCCGGTATTATATATAATAAGGTAGGTTCGGAAAGACATTTCCAAATGCTTAAGCAGGTGTGTGACGATTTGGGCGTTGAATGTCTGGGCTATCTGCCCAAATCAGCAGCCTTTGAACAGAGCTCGCGCTATTTAGGTTTGGATTTCTCAACAGAATCAGATGATAGGACTTTGATTCAGACCCTTGATTCAAAGATTGACTGGAAAAGATTATTATCGCTCTCAGCATCTCAATTGAACACTCCGAGCGTTTCGGCTAAACACTCCGAGCGTTCTAATGAAACACACTCTGTATTGATAGCCAGGAACAATGAGAGTTTTTCTTTCCTTTATCAAGAGACCTTGGATAGGTTCGAGAAAGTTAGTTTCTTTGACCCTGAAAAGGATGTCCCTTCTTTCGAAAATATTGATTTACTCTACCTGCCAGGAGGCTATCCTGAAAAACATTTGGCTGATTTGGAAAAGAACGAACGCTGCAGGAAGGCAGTCAAGGAATATGCCGAACAAGGAGGGCGGATTGTTGCTGAATGTGGCGGAATGATGTATCTGTGCAAAGCTATTGTGACTGACGAAAGGGAAGACCCGGAGAATGGAGAGTACTGTATGTGTGGCGTTCTTCCTTATACCATTTCAGCACGAAAAGCCGACAGAAAACTTTCATTAGGTTATCGCCAGTTTGTTCTCGATGGAAAAGAGTATAGAGGTCATGAGTTTCACTATACCCAATTCTTAGGACAGGTGCCAGAAAGTATTGTTCAGGTGTATGACGCTAAGGGAAACCAAGTGCCGACACCTGTGCTCAAATATAAAAATGTATTGGCCAGTTACACACATTTGTACCAGTTATGAAGCGAATCTATACCAAAACAGGCGACAAGGGAGAAACAGGTCTTCGCAATGGCGTGCGAGTGGCAAAAGACGATTTTCGTATTGAAGTCAACGGACAGATTGACCAATTGAATGCGCAGTTGGGAATAGTCCGTTCGCAATTGGGCGATGATGAGGCAGCTCGTGAATTGATTCATGCCATTCAATGTGAACTGATGACCATTATGAGCCATGTGGCAACGCCAGAAGGAAATAGCAATCCTCGTCAACTTCATACTGAACGTCTGACTCAGCAAATGGAACAAGCAATTGATGAAACTCAGAAGGAAGGTGGCTTCGTTGTTCCAGGCAATGGTTCAACACTATCGGCATTTATCCATCTGGCCCGTACGCAAACTCGTACTGTAGAACGTCGGTTATGGTCGCTGTCCCGTCAGTATGCTATCGACGAGACAATCCTTGTGATGATGAACCGACTGTCTGACTATCTTTTTGTATTAGCCAACGAAAAAGAATGAAACAAACGCTCCATCCCATTATGTTTGCCGGTACCGGTAGCGATGTAGGCAAGAGCATTATTGCTGCAGCTTTCTGTCGTATCTTCAAACAGGACGGATACCTGCCAGCTCCTTTCAAGGCTCAGAATATGGCCCTGAACTCATACGCCACTCCTGAAGGCTTGGAGATAGGGCGCGCACAGGCGGTACAAGCAGAGGCGGCAGGCATCCCCTGTCATACGGATATGAATCCGTTGTTGCTGAAACCTCAAAGTGATCATACCAGTCAGGTGGTGCTTAATGGTAAGCCTATTGGAAACAAGAATGCGTACGACTATTGGAGAAGACCTTCTCGAAGTTCTTCCTTGAGTGAGAAGGAAGGAAAGAAATGTACTTCAGAAGTAATTGACTTTAGGAAAGAAGTCTGTGACGCTTTTGATCGCTTGGCGGCTCGCTATAATCCCATTGTGATGGAGGGCGCAGGCAGTATTTCAGAAATCAATCTGCGTGAGACCGATATCGTAAACATGCCGATGGCAAGGCATGCCAATGCTGATGTGATTCTTGTAGGCGATATAGATAGGGGAGGGGTGTTTGCTTCGGTATATGGGAGTATTGCCTTGCAAACTCCTGAAGACAAGCGCCTCATCAAAGGAATCATCATCAATAAGTTCCGTGGCGATATGCGTCTTTTCGAAGATGGCAGACGAATGTTGGAAGAAATCTGTGGCATTCCTGTTCTGGGTGTCGTCCCTTATTTTAAGGACATTTATATTGAAGAAGAAGACTCTGTAAGCCTTGAAAAGAAGCAACATGAGTTGGCAGAAGGGAAAGTGAATATTGCTGTTGTGCTATTGCGCCATATCTCAAATTTTACTGATTTTGATGTGCTGGAGCGAGATGCACGAGTGAATCTGTTCTATACTAATAATGTTTCGGATATCAGTAGGGCAGATATAATCATTCTTCCTGGAACCAAAGCAACACTCGATGACTTACTGGAACTGCGCAGAAATGGTTGCGCACAGGCTATTCAGCGCGCATATCGCGATGGAAAGACCATCGTGGGTATCTGTGGCGGATATCAGATGTTGGGACAAAGCATTAGCGACCCAATGGGTATCGAGGGGACAATCGTCAGTTTGCCGGGTCTTGGAATCCTTCCAATAAATACCACCATGACTGCAGAGAAAACCACCCGACAGGTGAACTTTCAGTTTGATGGAAAGGTCTGTCAAGGCTATGAAATCCATCAAGGTGTAAGCGATACTGATCAGGCTATTCTTCAAACAGATCATTGCATTGGAACCTATATTCATGGTTTCCTGGATAATGCTCCCGTTATTGAGCATTTGTTGAAAGGCAAAGTGAAGGAGAATTGTGTGATGCAGAGCTATGCCGATTTCAAGGAGCAACAATATGATCTGTTGGCTGATCATGTGCGCAAGCATGTTGATATGTCACGAATCTATCAAATTCTGCAAAATAATGATTAACGGGCACGGAGATGATATATACCAGTATGACAATATTCGAATGAATTTCAGTTCGAACATCTGTCATCATGCAGGTCTTGAAACGCTGAAGGCACATCTTTCTGCTCATCTTGATTTGATAGCTAATTATCCAGAACCAGAAGCATGGTCTTTGGAAAAGATGATAGCCCAAGAAGAGGGCGTCTCTGAAAAGTGTGTCGTTGTGACCAATGGCGCTACTGAAGCCATCTATCTGTTAGCACAGACTTTCCGATATCATTTTCAGCTCCCTGCACCATCCTTCAGCGAATATAAAGATGCACTTTCGATGTACCCTCAGCAAAGTCCGTTGACTGGTCTCTGGCTTTGTAATCCAAATAATCCTACAGGCGAAGTGCTTAGTATTGCTGATATTGATGAATTGGCAAAGAAATACCATCTCGTGGTTATCGACCAGTCGTATGAGGATTATACTGATGCACCGATGCTTAGTGTCAGAGAGGCAATAGAAATGGGAAACGTGATTCAGTTGCATTCCCTGACAAAATCCTATGGCATCCCAGGATTGCGTATAGGATACATTACAGCCTCTGCCCAACTTACAGAAGAAATTCGTAAGTTCTTGCGTCCTTGGTCGGTTAATACCTTAGCTATTGAGGCAGGAAAATTCCTTCTTACGAATGGTGTTAATCTTAAGCCCGATTTGAATGAAGCGCAGCGACTGGTTCAGATGCTTCGAAGTACAGGCTATGTTAACGTAAGAGAAACAAAGACCAACTTCATGCTTTGTGAAATTCAGTCTTGCACGGCAGCAGAACTGAAGGAACGCTTGGCAAAAGATTATGGAATACTGATTCGGGATGCTTCTAATTTCGAAGGACTTACACCCCATCATTTTCGAGTAGCATCACAGGCACCCAATGAAAATGATGAATTGGTGGCAGCCATAAAGAGTATTGTGGAGGAACAGGTATGGAAATAACCGATTTGTCACTCTTCGCTCTCCCGATTGCACTTCTTGTCGGTTGGCTGCTTGACCTTCTGATGGGTGACCCCGTATGGTTGCCACATCCTGTAGTAGGCTTTGGGAAAATGATTTCTTTTAGTGAGAAAAGACTGAACAAAGGAGGGGCACGTAAAATGAAAGGGGCTCTGACGGCCTGCTTTCTTATCACCTTCATTTTTGTTGTGACATGGGTAATACGTAAGGCGCTTTTTTTGCTCCCATCCCCCTTTGGCGGTGAAACAGGTCTGAGACTTCTCTTTGATGTGATAGCCATTTTCTATTGCTTGGCAGGCACAACACTTATCCGTGAAGTCAAACAAGTATTTAAGGCTGTTGACCGCTCTTTGGAAGAAGGGCGTAAGCAGGTGGCACGTATCGTAGGGCGTGATACATCAGAACTCTCTGCCCAGGAAATCAGAACTGCGGCTTTGGAGACTCTTGCCGAGAACTTGAGTGATGGCGTTGTTGCCCCCCTGTTCTGGTTGGCAGTTGGCGGAGTTCCGGCTATGATGGCCTATAAAATGGTAAATACTCTCGATTCGATGATAGGCTACCAGACAGAGAGATATAAGGATTTTGGTTGTTGGGCGGCTCATATTGATGATGTGGCTAACTATATTCCTGCCCGTCTTACTGCTCTACTGATGATGGGCTCTGCTTTCGTTACACCATCCGCAAATCATCGTTCTCTTTTTTCGTTCATTCGCAGATATGGACGGAACCACGCTTCTCCCAATAGCGGATATCCAGAGGCTGCGCTTGCAGGTATCCTCGATTGTCAGTTTGGCGGACCGCATTACTATTTTGGAGAAATCTTCTATAAACCGTATATAGGTGAGAATCCCCGACCATTGACAACTGCTGATATGGAAAAAGCTGTTTGTGTGAATCGAATTTCTGAGATTCTTGCTATTGTCATTATAATTGTTGTTTATTGCCTATGAAGAAGATTATACTTATAACAGGTGGAGCCCGCTCAGGTAAAAGTCAATATGCCGAGCAGCTGGCACTCGAATTGAGCAAGAATCCTGTTTATGTGGCTACTGCCCATATATGGGATGAAGAGTTCGCTCAGCGTGTTAGAAAACATCAGGAACGACGAGGGTCTGAATGGACAAACATAGAGGAAGAAAAACAACTGAGTAAGTACGACCTGACAGGGCGAGTGGCGCTTATTGATTGTATCACACTATGGTGTACCAATTTCTTCTTTGAACAACAGAATGCTGAAATGGCATTAGAGGCATTGAAAACAGAATTTGATAAGTTTACGGCTCACGATGCTACTTTTATTTTTGTCACCAACGAGATAGGTATGGGCGGCGTAAGCGAGAATGCTGTTCAACGTAAGTTTACAGATTTGCAGGGATGGATGAACCAGTATGTGGCAAGTAAAGCCGATGAGGTGGTGCTGATGGTTAGCGGAATACCTGTAAAAGTGAAAGGTGAATAGTGATGAGAGTTTTTAAAAGATAGAACAATCCAATGAGAGATTTTAAGATAGAACGCCCCGATGAGGCCATACGCATATCCATTCAGGATAAAATAGACAATCTGAATAAGCCCAAAAATTCATTAGGGCGATTAGAAGAACTGGCTATGCAGGTGTGTCTGATTCAACAGACGCTTACTCCATCGTTGGCTAATCCCTGTCATCTGTTATTAGGTGGCGACCATGGTATTGAGCGTGAGAGGGTGAGTGTATCGCCACGTGAGGTAACTTGGCAGCAGATGATTAATTTCACACGTGGCGGTGGCGGGGTGAATATGTTTTGCAGACAGCACGGATTCAAATTGAGAATTGTGGACGTGGGTGTAGATTACGATCTCTCTCATATTGACGGAATCATTCACAAAAAGATAGCCCGTGGCACGCGCAACTTCCTTTATGAACCCGCAATGACTGAAGCAGAGTTTGAACAAGCCATAGAGATAGGATCATCGTTGGTTGACGATTGTGTAGCTGAAGACTGTAAGGTGATTTGTATAGGCGAGATGGGTATTGCAAATACCTCTCCTTCGAGTATATGGATGAGTTTGTTTTGCCATATTCCTCTTCAAGAGTGTATTGGTGCCGGAGCAGGACTTGATGCTTCAGGCATACAACATAAGTACAAGGTACTTCGCCAGGCAATGGAGAATGCAGTACTCCCTTCACCACAAGCATCGCTCTGGTACTTTGGGGGCTTTGAGATGATTACTGCCATTGGGGCCATGCTTCGCGCTGCCGAACAGCATATTGTCATATTGGTAGATGGCTTCATCATGACGGCCTGCGCTCTTGCTGCCTGTCAACTATATCCTGAAGCACAATATTATATGATATTTGGACATTGTGGCGATGAAAGCGGACACAGGAGAATGCTGGATGCAATGGGGGCTCGTCCATTACTGTCATTAGGACTTCGACTGGGAGAGGGAACGGGCGCACTATGCGCTTTCCCCATTCTCGATTCTGCCGTGCGTATGATGAACGAGATGAATAATTTTGATACTGCTAAGATTACAAAGTACTTTTGACTATGAATAATGAACAAACAAGTAAGTGGTACGATCGTCTTTGGGCTGCATGGATGTTTTTTACCCGTTTACCCTTTTGGCGAATCTATCAGCCTCCGAAAGAAGCTTATCAAGGTGTGGTCGAGTTCTGGCCATTGGCAGGATGGATTACGGCAGGCGTGATGGCAGGCGTTCTTTATGGTTGCTCATTAGTGTTTAGTTATGAGATGGCTGTCGTGTTAGCTATCATCAGTCGTATTCTACTAACGGGGGCTCTTCATGAGGATGGACTAGCCGATTTCTTTGACGGGTTCGGCGGTGGGGGAACTGACCGCCAGCGCATCCTTAGCATTATGAAAGATTCTAATATCGGGACTTATGGGGTATTATCGCTTATCGCATATATGGCGTTACTGTTCCTGACTCTTTATTCCATGCCTCCTGTCTATGCCTCCTTGACCATTCTTGCTGTGGATCCATATGCAAAGATGCTAAGTGCTCAGATTATTCAGATGATGCCGTATGCTCGCAGCGAGGAAACAGCAAAGAATAGAACTGTTTACAGGAAAATGCCTGTTTCATCAGGCATTGCTCTCGCTGTTCAGGGATTGTTGCCCATAGGACTGTACCTCTGGTGGATGAGAGACCTTGTGGATTGGAGGATGATGATCTTTATGCCTTGTCTGACTATGTACTTTTTATACCTTTTTATTTGGAACCGATTACGAGGATATACAGGTGACTGCTGTGGCGCACTCTTTCTGTTGACGGAACTGACAGGCTATTTCGTGGTATCCTATTACATTTCTGCTTTTTATTGATAAATAGCAGTTTTTCAGGACGACAGGCTTGTAAGTCGATTTTTTTATGTACTTTTGCATCGCTAAACATACGTAAGACTATGGTCTATAAATACGACTTTCTGATTATTGGAGCGGGCGTAGCTGGTATGAGCTATGCTCTTAAAGTGGCAAGAGCCAAGAAAGGTTCTGTTTGTATCATTTGCAAAACAAGTCTCGATGAGGCTAATACTTCTTTTGCTCAGGGTGGCGTGGCAAGTGTTACAAACCTGCTTGTTGACAATTTCGACAAACATATTGAGGACACCATGATAGCAGGTGATTATATCTCTGATCGGGCTGCTGTGGAACAGGTGGTGCGCAATGCTCCCGAACAGATTAGGGAACTGGTGGAGTGGGGCGTCAATTTCGACCGTAAGGACGATGGCACATTTGATTTGCATCGTGAGGGCGGTCACTCTGAGTTCCGTATTCTTCACCATGCTGATGATACGGGTGCTGAGATTCAGCGTGGACTGATGGAGGCTGTGCGTGCCTGTCCGGATATTACGGTGAAGGAGAATCACTTTGCAGTAGAAATCATCACCCAGCATCATTTGGGTGCCAAGGTTACTCGTCGTACACCTTATATTAACTGTTATGGTGCCTACGTCCTGAATCCGGAAGAGAAGGTGGATACTTACCTTTCGAAAGTCACCCTGATGTGTACCGGAGGCTGTGGCGCGGTTTATCAGACTACTACCAATCCTGTTATTGCCACAGGCGATGGCGAGGCAATGGTTTACCGCGCCAAGGGAACCGTTCAGGATATGGAGTTTGTACAGTTCCACCCCACGGCACTCTATTCTCCTGGCGAGACCCATCCCGCTTTCCTTATCACTGAGGCAATGCGCGGCTATGGCGGCATTCTTCGATTGCCCAATGGTGAGTCATTTATGGAGAAATATGACGAGCGCCTGTCATTGGCACCACGCGATATCGTGGCACGAGCCATTGATAAGGAAATGAAGATTCATGGCCTTGACCATGTTTGTTTGGATGTAACACATAAAGATCCTGCTGAAACTCGGCGTCATTTCCCCAATATCTATCAGAAATGTCTGTCGATGGGTATTGATATCACTACCGATTATATTCCTGTGCGTCCAGCTGCGCACTATATGTGTGGTGGTATCAAGGTTGACTTGAATGGCCAGTCAAGCATTGATCGCCTTTATGCTATCGGTGAATGCTCGTGCACAGGACTTCATGGCGGAAATCGTTTGGCCAGCAACTCACTTATTGAGGCCGTCGTTTATGCCGATGCTGCTGCTAAGCACTCGCTTGAGCATGTCGATCTGTACGACTTCAATGAAAAGGTGCCTGAATGGAACGATGAGGGAACAATGACTAATGAGGAGAAAGTTCTCATCACCCAAAGTGTAAAGGAGGTGGGTGAGATTATGTCCAACTATGTAGGCATAGTGCGTTCAGACCTTCGTTTGAAGCGCGCTTGGGTACGTCTTGATACTCTTTATGAAGAAACTGAGCAACTCTTTAAGCGTGTGCATGCAACCCGTGACATATGCGAACTTCGCAATATGATTAATGTGGGTTATCTCATCACCCGTTTCGCCATAGAGCGTAAGGAAAGTCGTGGACTGCACTTTACAACCGACTATCCTGTCCACGCCTACGACAAGTGAGATCATTTACATACAAATTAATCAAGATGAAAAACTTATTAAATTTGCTTGGATTTGATGCTACTACTATGACTATTCGTAAGGAAATCATTGGTGGCATTACTACTTTCCTTACAATGGCCTATATTTTGGCCGTTAACCCAGACATCCTTTCTGCTACCGGCATGGACAAGGGGGCCGTGTTTACAACTACTTGCATCTCTGCCGTTGTGGCTACCGTAGTGATGGCCCTGTATGCCAAACTGCCTTTCGCACTGGCTCCCGGCATGGGTCTCAACGCCTTCTTTGCATTCACAGTGGTGCTTACTATGGGCTATTCATGGCAGTTCGCGCTGACAGCTGTATTCATCGAAGGTCTCATTTTTATTCTGCTCACCATTACGGGACTGCGCAGTTATATCGTCAATGCCATCCCGTTGGTATTGAGGCGTGCCATTAGTCCGGGCATTGGACTCTTCATCGCCTTTGTCGGCCTGAAGAGTGCAGGTATTGTAGGTCCTTCTGATGCTACATTCGTTACGATGGGCAACTTGCGTGATCCGGCGGTACTGCTGGCAATCTTTGGTATTCTGCTCACTGCTGCCCTGTTGGTTAAGAACGTTACGGGTGCATTGCTTATCGGTATTTTGGTAACTACGGTTGTGGGCATCCCCTTAGGTGTAACCCACTTTGGTGGCATTATGTCAACTCCTCCCTCCATTACCCCTATTTTATGGCAGTTTGAATGGCATAACATTTTCACTGTCGATATGTTTATCGTGGTTCTCACCTTCCTGTTCATCGATATGTTCGACACTATCGGCACACTCATCGGTGTGTCTAACCGTGCCGGCATGGTGGATGACGATGGCAACGTGAAGAACCTCAACAAGGCTTTCATGGCTGACGCCGTGGGTACTACCGTTGGTGCCATACTGGGTACATCTACTGTTACGACCTATGTAGAGAGTGCATCGGGCGTGAATGCCGGTGGCCGCTCTGGACTTACCAGTCTAGTAACAGCCCTTTGCTTTGCAGTGGCTCTGCTCTTTGCTCCGCTATTCCTCTCCATTCCAGGTCAGGCTACGGCATCGGCCCTTGTGCTGGTAGGTGTCATGATGATGTACGATATCCGTAAGGTCGATTTCTCTGACTATGTGACAGCTATCCCCTGCTTCATGTGTATCGTGCTCATGCCGCTCACCTACAGTATCTCTGACGGTATCCTCATGGGTGTTATCTCCTATGTACTCATCCACCTGTTGTCTTTCACCATGAAGGACCGCGATGCCCGCAACGACATCAACTGGGGAACCATCCTGCTGGCTATCCTCTTCATTTGCCGCTATGCATTTCTGTAATCTTTAATAATATTTTTTAGAATATGAAAAAAATCATGACGATTGCACTCATGGCTGTTGCGGCCTTGAGCGCCAATGCACAAAACATTCAGTTACACTACGACTTTGGTCGCAATATATACACAGGTGAGGAAGCTGGTCGCCAGAAGTTGACAGTAACCCTTGAGCAGTTCAAGGCCGACCAGTGGGGCTCTTGGTTCTATTTCGTTGACGTGGATATGTCGCGCCATTTCACAGAGAGTGCCTACACTGAGATTTCACGTGAATTTAATCTGGGCAAGAATTCTCCTTTCGCAGCCCACGTGGAGTACGATGGCGGACTCTCCAAGAGCGGTAGCTTCCAACAGGCAGGTCTCATCGGTGCAGCGTATAACGGACACACTGCCGACTTCTCAAAGACATGGTCAGTGCAGCTGATGTACAAGCATTTCTTAAAAAGCTATAATAATACACATTCTTATGCTAGTGCTCAGCTAACAGGTGTGTGGGGATTGAACTTCCTTGACAAAAAACTATCCTTTGCAGGATTTATTGACTTCTGGCGTGGTGAGAAAGCCAATGGCCACGGATGTCTCGTAGTGCTCTCTGAGCCCCAGCTGTGGTACAACTTCAACAATCATTTCAGCGTTGGTACTGAGTGGGAGTTCTCTAACAATTTCGTATATAATACAGATCCAACAAGCTCAAAGACATTCTTCGTCAACCCCACACTGGCCGTTAAGTGGAATTTCTAAACCCAAGATCACTAATTATATATCATAAAAAAGAGGTCGTGTCTGTTACTTTTGACACGGCCTCTTTTTATTTTGATTGGATAAAAGGCGTTATTAATGTTGCTCTTTTTTCTCTTTGCCGTGAACACTTTTCACCTTCATACCTAATTTGCCAGGCAGAACGGCATTGAGAGTCACACCAACGATAGCAGAAAGTGCCAAACCCGAAAAATGAATGGGACCAATGAATACATTGTCATTGGCACCATATTTTACGCCGATGGCAATCACCAGAATCAACGCTGCTACAAACACATTTCGAGAAGAATTGAAATCAACGCTGTCCTCTATCAGATTGCGTACACCCACAGCCGATATCATACCGTAGAGAATCAGGCTTACACCGCCTATCGTGGCAGCAGGCATCAAGCCTATGAGGCAGGCAAACTTAGGACAGAACGATAGCAGAATGGCAAAGCAAGCTGCCAAACGGATGACAGCAGGGTCGAACACCTTTGTCAGATTCAGCACGCCAGTATTCTCGCCGTACGTAGTGTTAGCAGGGGCACCGAACAGCGATGCTAAAGCTGTAGCCAGTCCGTCGCCCATTAGCGTGCGATGAAGGCCTGGCTCCTTCAGGAAGTCCTTGCCCACAGTAGAGGAAATGGCACACATATCACCGATATGCTCCATGATGGTTGCAATGGCAATAGGCATAATGGCAATGATGGTAGAGATAAGAAAAGTTGTATCCATATTGTCGAGGACTGCCAAGACGGTCTGCTCTCTGGTGAACGGTAGGCCAATCCATGATGCCTCACTCAACGGCGAGAAATCTACTTCTCCCATTATCACGGCCGTCAGATAGCTGACCACCACGCCCAACAGAATAGGAACAATCTTGATGATACCCTTACCACTCACACTGGCAAAAATCACCGTTACCAACGCTATGATAGCCAAAGACCAGTTAGTGGTACAGTTCTGAATAGCACTACCCGAGAGCACCAGTCCGATAGCGATAATCATGGGACCTGTAACCAAGGGCGGGAAGAAGTGCAGTATCTTCTCAATGCCAAACGACTTGATGAGTCCTGCCATCGCGAAATAGCAAAGCCCAGCAAAGAAAACACCGATACATGCATAGCTCAGAGCCAACGTCTCGCTCATGCCCTGCTCTATGCCGAGTGCCTTCACCGACAGGTAACCGCCCAGAAAGGCAAATGAGGACCCCAGGAAGGCAGGCACCTGAAACTTGCTAACACAATGAAAGACTAATGTGCCGATACCTGCAAACAGCAATGTTGACGACACAGAAAGTCCGGTTAATACAGGTACCAGCACGGTGGCACCAAACATGGCAAACAAATGTTGGATACCCAGGATGATATACTTGGGCATACCCAGTTCTTTGGCATCTCTAATGCCTTCTTTTTCAGTGATAGAGTTCATCATATTGAATATTTCTTTTTCGTATATTAATTATTTGCCTACAAAGGTAGTCATATCCTGACTATCGGGTCAAAGAGAATTTCAGTGATACACCGAAGTCTTGCGTGGTAGTAGGATAGCTGTTGGCCGAGAGCAGTGGCGTGTTGGTCTGCCGCTCGTAGTAGGCACTCATGCTCAGATAGCGTGAGAGTGTGTATTCTGCCGAGAAAGAAATCTTCAATGCCTGATTTCCGCTGCTGGCAGATGAAACTCCTGAGGCAATATCACGGGTGATGGCTGCCTGATTTCTGAACGACACATCCACGCGGGTGTTCAGGTCGTGGTTAATGCCACCCTTGTTGCTTTGGCGTGACTGTTGCTGATTCTTGTTGTTATCGTTGTTGTCTTTTCCGTTATTCTTGTTACTACCTTTTACCTTACGGCTGTTGCCCATGCCGAAGATGTTGAGGTTGGAGATTTTGTAGCCCATACCAATCACCCAGTCCTTTGAGAGTGCTTCGTTGATCTGTACACTTGTCATGGAGAGGTTCAGCACACGAGTGGTCTTGTACTCCACCTTAAAGGTCATGTTATTGTGCAATGTGACATCAACGCCGAACAATGGCGAGAAAGCCTCATTGATGCTTACCGTAGAGACGTTGTACATCGAAGAGGGGGTATAACTACCGTCGGCTGCCTTCACAAAACCCAGGTCGCCCATGTACTCGAGCCACGAACTATAGCTATTGTAGGAACCGATGCTGAACACCGACTTATAGCCGTGGTTCAGGTTCACGCTCTTGAAGTGGTCGGCAATCCAAGGCAGCTTGGAGAGTCCGCTATAGCGCACCGTCCAGTTGGGCAGTAGTCGGGTCAGTGCAGGGAATATGCTGAGCGATGACGAGCCTCCTGCTGTGTAAGTGCTGAGGAAAGCAGGGATGAGCACATCCGATGAGTAGGGATCGATGGGATTCACAGCCACGGGTGTTCCGTCGGCATTGACGATTGACGGACGTGCATTTCCGTATTGTGCCTGAACCCTTTGGCGGAACCCTTCTATCTTGTTGCGGAACTCATCGAACGAGGCCGAGTAGTAGCCGTTGGAAGCGTCGCCCATGCCTTCGAAGGCACTGCGGATAGAAATGGTGGTCATGTTGAAGGAACCGCTCTGTGTGGTGGGCGAGCTCTCATACATGAACTGTACGCTCTTGGTGCGTGTCATGGTGCGCGAAGCCGTGAGGTCAATCTTCAGATCGGTGACAGGCTCGAGGGTGGCCTTCAGCTGCAGGTCTTCCGTTTTCGACATGGTTGAAGGTGTGGCCACACTGTCGTTGCAGAGCAGCCAGTCGTTGTCGAGTGCTTTCTGCAGGTAACTCTCACCTGCCAGTCCGAAAGCGAAGTCAAGTCCTGGCGAGAGCACACTGCCGGTGCGCTGTCCGAAGGCATCGCCTACATTGGGGATGAATCCGGGGAGAGTCATGGAGCGCTGCTGGCGATAGGAGATATTGATGTTGCGAACCATCATCAGCAGTCGGGCGGTGTATTGTGCCGGTGAATACCACCACTGGTTCTCATAGGGCTCCTTGGGCATCACGCTGATTTTCACCTTCATGCTGTCAGTGCCCCATACCTTGATCTTGTTTTCATCTATCACCTTCCATTTCAGGTTGACGGCCTTTCCTTTGCTGTCCTTGAACGATACAATGAGGCGCTTGGATTTCTTGGCGTGCATCACTTCAATCACCGTGTCGGCCTGTAGCGACAGCTCACGCTGGAAGGTGTTTTTGTTCTTGGGCAGTGCCTTTGTTTCCTTGGCATCGTCCTTTGCGGCCTGTTCACCCTCCTTGGTCTTGGCATTCTTTGTTTCCGGGCGCTTAGGCTTTTTCTTGGCGTCTGGTCTGCGGTTCTGCTTCTTAAAGCGCTCGTTGGTCTTTTTCAGGAATTCAAAGTGATTGTAGAGCGTCTCCATATTGAAGGCACCGTTGATGGTCAGATTGCTGTTGTTTGAGATGGTGTTGCCCAGTGAGGTGCCATCGTCTAGTTCTGTGCCTCGCTGCCATGAGTAGCTGGCATTGTAGGAGGCATCGGTCTTCACCCAGTCAGTGATGGGCAACTTGTCGATAGGCAACTGATAGCTCATGGTAAACGACTGCTGATAGTCGAGGGGTACACCCCAGTGCCTGATGCTGGTCCATACCGAATCCTTCCATGCTGAATAGTGGTCGGGGTAAAGATCCTTATTGATGGGAGTGTAAGGTTCCTCAATCTCGGCATGAGTGGCCGACTGGAAGTTCATGTGCAGGTTTTTGGTGAAGTCCCAGCGCAACTGGAAGTCACGGTTGAAGAGGAACTGCTCACTGAACGAGAGTGGCAGGTTCGGATTTACAGTGTTCTCCAAGTCACGCTCCTGCAGTTCGTAGTAGGTACGGGTAAGCTCTGAGCCGAAGGCAATGTTTTGTGGCAGGAAGTTGAAGCCGATAGCCTTGGGGAAGTTCAGCCATTTAGACTTGCCCTTTACCTTCTTGAACGGTTCCCATGTCTTCAGTACGGGAGAGTAGGTATAGTTCAAAGCACCGCGCCACTGGTCGTCGGTTTCCCAAACGGTAGTCTCACCAGTAGTCTTACGGTGGGCATGGCTATAGCTTACTGAGAAGTTGGCCGGATCATAAGGCATAGGATGCTTTTTGTTCTTAATATCCACACGGGCATTCGATACTGAGAAGTTTCGTGTGATATTGCGTGTCTGTGCGATACTCTCTATAGAATCACGCTCATGACTGTCCTTTGCCGAAGCCAGTGCGTCGTCAAGTTCCATGTCTGAGTCCAGTGGGTTGTACTTCGGACTGATAATCTCTTTCGAGTAAGAGTAGTAAACTGGCAGCGTAACCTTTGCCTTATCTGGGAAGAACTTACCCATTTCCAGATTGGCCGTTACTGCATACGATTTCTGTGTGTCGGTGCTACGCTGCATGATTCCGTCTTCCAGTCCGCCGAATCCGTCTGTGATATAGCGGCCTGTTACGTTCACCGAACCGAAGTCCGACAACTGGACGTTCATGGTGCCCGAAGCGGCCCATCCGCCCTCATTGTTGGTTTCGCGCAGTCTAAGCTCGTTGACCCACACCTCACCCGATTTAGCTGAATTCGACAGGTTGCGCACACCGATAATCATGGTCTTTACTTCTCCCAGCGAGGGGTTACCCATAATACTGATGCGGTTGTTGGGCTTTTCTGGGTCATAGTCGCTGAACAGCTCTGTGTAACTGCCTGTGCCATTGGCTCGTGCCATGTTGCGTGCCTTCTTCAGTTGGGTGAAGATGCGCAAGTCGATGTCGAGCATGTTCTCCTCCGGCCATACCAGAATACGGTCGTTGGGAACGTTCCAGCGATACTGTCCTTCGGGCGTCAGTTTCAGCGGAATCAGGTATTCGTAATAGTTGTTCTTGTAGTCACTGCCCAAGCGGATGAATACTGCCAACTGGTAGTCTTCCAACTGAGTTTCGTTGGGCACCAGATTGTTGGCGTGTACAAACATCTGGAGTCGGCGATAGTTGCGCAAGTCCAGGTTGCTGTTCTTATAGACAGCCTTTGACTCGTTCTGACTCAGATTCTTCACCGTCAGACATAATGCCTGCTCATTGTTCTCTGTAAGCTGAGGCTGAGAGGGATCGGTGGCACGGGTGATGCCTGGTGGCAGCACATAGGCTACGGGCGTGCGGTCGGTATTCTCTTCCACGTTCACGGCACTCATCTCCATTAGTCCAGTCTCTGCTCCCACAGCCGTCTGCAGACTCTTCTTGTACTGGCGCCATTCACCGCGAACCAAGTCGAGCGAACCGAATCGGAGTACGATTGGCTGTTCAAATCCCGTAAGGAACATACGCATGAAGCGGATGGAGGTGAAATCATTGATGGTACCAATCTTGTCCTGATATTCTGCCAGTGGAATACGGTATTGGTACCAGCGAACAGTAGCCGAGTCGCCATTACGTAGTTTGGCATTGTAGTCACGATGGTCCACGATATAGGATTTCGCGCTCTTTGCCCCTCGGTTGTATGCCTGCAGTTCTTCATCGCTGATGGGAATACGGTATTGGAAATAGCGTTCGTATTCGTTCAGGGTGAAGTCCTGATTGATGTCCTCAACATCTGGACCAGTCTTGTAACTGGTATCGTAGCTTTCTGTCTGATTATCGCTGGCAGGAGAGTTGCCTTGCGGATTGTTGATGCGCTTGTAACGGTCCATGATGCTCATTTGCTGATCGTCGAAGTCGCTACCACGGAAGTAGTGATAGTCATCGCCGGCAGGGTCGTTGCGCCAAGCCTGAATCAATGAGTCGTTGGTCACTATACCACTGATAGCATTCAGCCACTGTTGGTAGGCCCCGTACTGGCGTTCCTCGTCGTTGTTCAGTCCATTGAATCCCACATCCTGCAGTTGGCGTGAACCGCTGGTTGTGGCAAATGCGTAGGTCTGTGTGGCCTGCACAGGGATTTTTCCCCACTGTGTGGTGGTGAACTGTGAAGTGCCATCTACGGGCATGCCACTTTCATAGAATTTCTTTCCGTCACAGAGCACATCCTCACTCACTTCGCCTAAGTTGATGTACAACTCTCCGGCGTGACTGCTTGCCGTACCGTTCTTACGCGTATAGATATAAGGGTCGAGCAGCCAGAATTCAATGTACTCTATGTTGGCCTGTTCGAAATCGGTTGTCTCCAGTCGTCGCATCATACCGCCCCATTTCTGCTTTGGATTCTTCAGTGTTCCGTCAGCGTTCATGTCGGTGGTCAGGTTGTAGGGACCTCGTTCCTGCGGATAGTAGGCCAGGTTGAGCACGGGCAGGGTAGAGGTGGCGCCGTTGTAGCTGGACTGGTCGCGGTTGGGGTAGAGTTCGCGCACATATACTTCACGCACATAGTGGTTAGACAGTTGTTCCAAGTCGCTCTTGATATGGCCTGGGGTCAAGCTTGACGAGCGGCGGGTGAAGATGGGATCTACGTTGTACCACGCCAGCAAGGCGCGCCCGTAGCCGCTGCTCACCGTCTCCTTGTCGTCGTGATTAGGGAACATAAAAGGCACGCTCGACAATAACCATGCTTTAGGATCACTCACGTCCAGCAGGTTTTTCGTGTTCTCAAAGTCATCGATATACGAGGCATTGTCCTGTGTTCCACGTGCTTTTCCTGCTATAAGTTGTGCAAACTCGCCTGTGAACGATATCTGCGAGGGCTGCGTGAGGTGCAGCAGGGGCAGGCGGTCCAGCATGTTGGTGAGCCACTGCGATTCCTTTTTCCAGTTCAGACTCAGTCCCCAGATGGTGTTGTTCAGCGGCTCTTCGCCCATCGACACCTTTGTGATGAGGGCCTGTTCCTGCAGGTGCTGCAGGGTGCCGCTCAAGGTGAAATTCTTCGAGAAGTCATATTCCCAGTTGATGCCGAACATCGTTTTGCGCTGCATGCCATATTGGGTGTTGTCCTCCAGACTTACGTTCACATTCGTTCCTGCATCGAGGATGCTCTGATTCAGAATGGTCACCTCACCGGCAGAATAATCTACCGAGTAGTCGCTGCCTTCTTGCAGCACCACACCGCCGGCCGTCACCACCACCGAACCCTGCGGCACGTTGTAGGCACCCAGGGATATCACGTTGGCCGAACTGCCGCGGAACTGTCCGGTCATGATGAACTTGTTCTTCTCGGCATTCTGCTTGGCATACGTCTTGGTAGAGTCGTAGAGTGCGTCAAAGCAGTATTTGTCGGCCAGACTTTCCAGTCCTTTCTGTTTCAAGTAGTTGCGCAGATAACTGCCGAAGGGCTCTGCCGATGGCAGGAACACGCGGCCGTTGTCGATGGTATATCCCTGCACATAGTCAAACTGACCGTTGGCGTGGGGCTTCATGTTTTTGTCCAGTCGGTCTAATCCCATCACCTGAAGCAATAAGGTACTTTTCAGCTGAGCCTCAGGCAGATAACTCAAATATGTACCCGTGGTATCGCTTTGGTATTTGATGTCCAGTCGGAATCCGTCGCGTTCCACGTTTGAGGCCAGGTAGTACACGTTTTTCATCATCAGGCGCCAGTTGCCCTGAGAGGGGTTGTTGCTGGTGTTCTTCAGTGATTTGACGAAAAGCGCCTTGTCGGTCTGCGTCAGGTCGGTAGAGAATTCACCCACCTGATAGGTCTGTCCGCCATAAGTGTACTCATAGGCTACGGCCAGCACTTGGTCAGTCTGCAGTCCTGTTTTCAGCGAGATATATCCCAAGGCGGTGTTCACGGTATATTCGTTCTGCGAGAGCAGTCGGGCTGAAGCCAACTTCTCATAGTCGCTGCCGCCGTAAAATTCGGGTATGGCCTCCAGTCGGGAGGTGATGATGTCGAAGGTGCGAGATGCCGAGTCGATCTGTGCCACCAGCGTCTGATACTCGTTGTTGGCCAGGTTGCTGGGCACGTTGAGTCCTGTAGGGTTCCAGTTTTTATTGCTGATGTACGCATTCTCGCCCAGGTCGGTGAAGGCAATAATGTTGCGCGAGTTGGCCGTGGTACCGCTCTTGTTGGTCACCCACACCTCCACACGGTTTATCTTGACGCCTGTGGTCAGGTTGGGCAGCGACTGCATGGCGCGGTCGTACATCTGTCGGAAGTGGTGTGAGAGGAAGAAGTGTCGGTTCTCTTCGTAGTCCGATACGTTGAGTTCGAAGGGGGTAGTCTGTTTTCCGCCTTTGCTCTGCACGCTTTTCGAGGTAGAGTTTTTCTGCGACAGTACCGTCTGCAGTTTCAGTTTGCCAAACTGCAGGTCGGTGCGAATGCCGAACAGACTTGAGGCGCCCGTCACCAGCGAGTTGTTGGAGGGGAACGACACGTTGCCGGCTTCCACCAGTTTCACTATCTCGTCTTCCTTTCCCTCGTAGCGCAGTTTCAGGTTCTTGGTGTCAAAGTCGAAGGTGGCATCGGTGTTGTAGTTCAAGGTCATGTTCACCTTGTCGCCCACCTTGCCGTTCACGCTCAGGTTTATCTTTTCGTCGAAGTCGAAAGCCGTAGTTTTTCTGTTGCGGATGGGCAGTGAGGGGTTCTCCACATTCTTCATGGTGACGCCCAGTTTCAGTTCGGCCGTTCCCTGAGTCTTGATGCGCACGCCTCCCGGTCCGAATATCTTCTCTGCTGGTCCCAGGTCAAAGTGCATGTCGGTGAAGTCAAACTTTTCCTTACCCTTAGCGGCGGCATTCTCGGCATCTTTCTGTCGGAAGAAAGCCTGTCGGGCCTTCCGTTCGCTCCATTTCATATACTCCTCAGGCGTCATGAGGATGGGGGCGCTGAGATACGAGTCGCCCATCTTTGAACCGAGAAAATAGAGGTTCAGCGAATCGTTGTACACCGTTTCAAGCTTGATGTTCTCCGGCATGTGCAAGTCCAGCGCACTGCTGTCGGCATCTTCAGTAGTCAGTGGTGCGGTTTTCTGAATGCGCCAGCGGGTGTGTACCAGCGAGTCGGGGATGCTCTCATCCTCTGTGGACACCGACTTAGGCTGCGCTTTTGGCGCAGGCTTCTTCGGCTGGGTGTTGTCATCTTGCGGCGGTATGGCTAAGGCCGTAATGCTCAGTAAGATGCACAGTATATAGGCTAAACGCTTCAATTCTCTTTTCTGTATAAAATAATGTGTGAGCCATTCGCGCCCACTTTCTCTATAACGCCAGTCGGGGCCTGTTTATTGCTTTTCGGGGAGAAAATCGGTAAAGTCCTGAACAATTAAAAGAAAACTTTAGAACAAAAACAACATGCTAATAGTCTGTCTGTTATATCCAGTCTGCAAAAGCATTAAAACAAATTATAGCTATAATTTTGAAAATTATGGCTATAATTCCGAAAATTATAGCTATAATTATTTCAACCGTTGTATTTTTTGAAGTCATATATATATTCCGTTACTTAGTAATAGATAGCG
This sequence comes from Prevotella sp. E9-3, assembly GCF_022024015.1. Classification (NCBI taxonomy): domain Bacteria; kingdom Pseudomonadati; phylum Bacteroidota; class Bacteroidia; order Bacteroidales; family Prevotellaceae; genus Prevotella; species Prevotella sp. E9-3. Next base: position 2,826,549 of record NZ_CP091786.1, on the reverse strand, counting down.
TTTTGAGAGTCAATACAATAATAAAGGATGAAATATACAGGTAAAACAAAAAAAAAGTGCTAATATATTTTGAATTATGTGTAATTATATTTATTTTTGCAAAGTAGAACTATTTTAAACCGAATTAGTAAACTAAAAACAAATTATCTGAGAATGAAAAAGATTAATTTACTGGTTACTGCCTTGATGGCGATGGCTATGGGCATAACATTTAACTCTTGTGGGGATGACGATGACGATCCACAAACCAGTCAGAATGAAGAAAAAAGTCCTGAAAGTGGAAAAGCTAAGTCAATTTCCGAGCAGAAAGCTTATTTGGACAAAGTGGCTAACAGGTTGATGGATGAGGTTAAAGCTGATGATTTTAAATCCATAGCAGACCTAGGAACTTATATCAATTCCACTTATGTGAATAAGTATGAGTGGGATGAAGTGGAAAAATGGGCAGATGATTGTTTCAAGGCATCACGTAGTATGGTGGGTGTGTCTGAAACTGATACTGAGACCTATGGGCCTTATGGAGATTCTGATTATTCGTACATGTATATTTATAAAGATATCATGACTAACTATAAGGCATTGTTGTTGGCTTCAAATTTCTGCAGCCAATTCCGAGCTCAGGATGGTCGTTGGGTACGTAGTGCAGCTAATGACTTGGAATTCATCTTTACCGATCAGTATCGTCAGGAGTGTGTGTTGAAATTGACTACAAGTGGAAACGTTAAGAAGGTACATATTGGAGAACTTAAAGAACGCCACTATGATTCTAATACACTATTTAATGAGAATAATGTTGATGTAGTGTATGTCAGAAACAATTATTATGATTATACCGATGCAACTATTGGTGTGCCTGAGCAGATTGTGGTGACACTGACCCAAGGCGGCAAGCAGGTGGTGAAGACCACAGTGAAGATTGATCTCTCTGGTATAGCTGGCGAAGAATTCGATCTGAGCAGTAGTAATTTGTCGCTGTCTGCCTTGGTGGAGTTAAACAACGGTTATAAGGTGAATGTTAGCCAAGTGGCTTACACCCCCAATTCAAAGGTATCAGTATCTGTAGCGCTGACAAAGAATGATACTCCGTTGCTGTCGGCATCAGTGGCGGCCGATCCGTCTGGCATTCCTCAAGCAAACCTGTCGGCACTGGTAAGCAACGAGAGTGAGGCTGATTTTGATAATGTCTCAGTTAAGAATGCCTTTGCCAAGATTGATGTGTTGGGCATGCTTCAGCTGCAAGGTAGTGTGCAGGATGTCAATAAGTTTGCCAGCTACCTTGAGAAAGCTCAGGATAATAAGTATGAAGAAAGTAAGTTCAAGTCATATATGGGGCAGGCTAATAGTCTGGCTACCCTCAATGCTTATTATGATAACACCTCAACTGTGCAGGCTTCTGTGAAGTTTGAGAGCTTCTCAGATAAGAAAATGACTTGGTATAATGGTAATTGGACAGAGCGAACCTACTGGTATATGGACCCAGTATTGCAGTTCTATGATGGCACTTCTTACAGTCTCTCTATGGAAGCATTCTTTGATAGAGACGATTTCAAGGCTGTCATTGACAGATTCGAGCGTGTGGTTGAGCAATATGCCAAACTGATTGAAGAAGATAAATAATCACTCTGTTTTTCGAGAAAATGTCGATGTGTAGCCTTTTCAAAAGCTGCTTTCCGACTGCATTCATGCTCTGCGCTTTTTCTTTCTCTGCCATTGCGCAAGAGGAAGAAAAAGCGTGGAGCTTGTCATTAGATAGTATTACCGTTCGTGGCTTCCACTATACATCTTCTGTGAAGACCCAGCGTGATGGCTCAATACGTTGGGATATGCAGATGATGGATGACCTTCCCAAGATATTGGGAAATGCTGACCCCTTGCATTACACACAGATGCTGCCTGGCATACAGACCAATAATGAGTATAAGAGTGGCATCAATATCCGTGGATGTGAGAATTCTCACAATTTGATTTCTATTGGCGGTGCCCCCATCTACAATGCCAGCCATCTGATGGGCTTCTTCTCTACTTTCAATGCATCACACTACAAAGCGCTCTCGCTTCATAGAAATGCAACACTGGGCAGTACCTCAAACCGCCTTGGTGGTGAACTGAATATGGAACTTCCCATTGACAGACCTGACTCTTTGGGAGGCGAACTGGCTTTAGGGCTTATCTCCTCACAAGCCACCCTCCGCACACCATTAGGACAACGCACAGGTCTTACGGCATCTGCACGTCTCTCCTACATGAACCTGCTCTATAGTCGATGGCTGAAGGCTGATGATCAGCAGTTGCTTTATTCTTTCTATGATGCCAATGTTACTCTTAGTCACCGGATTAACGACCGTCATTTGTTGGTGCTTGATGCCTATAGCGGTAATGATAGGCTTGAGATGAACGAATCCCACTATTTGGCCGAAATGGGCGACCATTGGGGTAACAGTATGGCTGCCCTTCATTGGTTTTACGATAGTAGGGAAGACTTTAATATGCATACTATGGGCTATGTGACTAACTACAACAACAAGTTCAGTCTCATAATGAATGATGCAGATTTTCAATTGCTATCCGGTATCATTGACATTGGTCTTAAAAGCACAGCCAACTACCGTCGCTGGCACTATGGCATAGAGAGTGTTATGCATCACGTGGAGCCACAATCGCTAAAGGCTGATGGGAGTTTTAATAAAAGCAATGGTCACACTTCCACCACCAATTCTCTTGAAACATCGCTCTTCGTTGAGTATCAGCAGCCAATAGCCGGGAATGTGCAGGCGGTAGCCGGATTGAAAGGGAGTCACTATCTGTATGATGATAAAAAGTCTTATACCAGTGCCGACCCGTCTGTGGCTTTGTTATACGATGATTATATGACATTGCTCTCCGTCAGTTTCTCTACAAAACATCAATATCTGTTTCAGACAGGTTTCTCAAACATAGGGCTTCCGTCGGAATTTTGGTTGTCGTCCAGTGATAAACGTAGGCCCCAGTATGCTTATATCTATTCTGCAGGTGCTTCTCGCTATCTTTTTGGTCGCCGATATCGTTTGTCGCTTGATGCCTATTATATGCAAATCAATCGCCAGATAGAATACAAAGGTTCAGTTCTCGACTATGTTAACAGTACCTACGATATTGAGCGTAACCTGATTTACGGCAAGGGTTATAACTATGGATACAGTGCAATGTTACAGAAATGTACAGGTAATATTACAGGATGGGTGAGTTATACGTTTACGCGAGCCCGACGCACTTTTGAGGAGGAAAATATGAAAGGATATTTTCCAGCAGCTCATGAAAGACCCCACGAACTCACGTTTGTCGGCAGTTACTCGCTCAACCCACATTGGAGTTTTGGATCAACCTTCGTCTATGCCACTGGTACTCCCTTCACCGCCCCCCGTCATATTGCATTTATAAACACCAATTTCCTCATTGACTATGGAGAGCATAATGGTAGCAGACTGAAACCTTATGCGCGTCTCGACCTTTCAGTAAACTACAAGTGGCACACACGATGGTTCAAAGAACAAGGTGTGAATCTGTCAGTCTATAATGCTACAGCCCATCGCAATGAACTCTTCTATTATGTCAGTACCAAGGGTGGAGTCCAGTTTGCCTATAAGCCGGTGACTTTTGCTATTGATGTTCTGCCCTCAGTCAGTTATTATTGTAAGTTTTAGCTATGAGATTCTTTCGTCTTTTCATAATAGGTTTTACCACCATGTGGCTAATGGGCTGTAGTGATGATTATGGTGTTGAACAAACTGAATCGGCCCTTGTCGTAGAGGGATGGATAGAAAATGGTGAACCGCCAGTGGTTTTAATTACTACGACACTTCCCATTACCAGCGAGTATCAGAGTATAGAAGATTATCAGGAATTCCTTGTTAAATGGGCTAAGGTTACGGTTTCTGATGGCGAAAATAGTGTTGTGCTTACGGGAAAGTTTGACAAAGGGTATTATCCTCCTTATGTTTACACTACAGGTTATATGATTGGTCAAGAGGGAAAAACATATCATCTCACGGTAGAGTATGACAACTATTATGCAACCGCTACAACCACCATACCGAAGGCACCTCAGATTGATTCGTTCAAAGTGGAAAGGGTGGAAGGATCGGACTCACTCCACTATATCAAGGCTTGTTTTACCGATAATCCTAATGAGAAGAATTACTACCAGTTCTTTGTTCGTGAGGGAACTCAAAGTCGTCAGTTCATAGGATCTTATTTGGGAAGCATTGACGACGTTGTACTTGACGGCCCTACAGAAGTGCCTGTCTATAGGGGCCATCAACTTATCGGAGATAGTTATATACCTTATTTCTCTGATCGTGAGTTGCTTACCATAAAGTTTGCGCAAGTCGATGAGTGTTCTTTCCATTTTTGGGACGATTATCTTAAAGATCAGAATCTTTCCACAAATATGTTTTTCTCTTCCCCCCTTGGCGTTCGAACCAATGTTCAAGGAGGCATCGGCTATTGGTGTGGCTATGGATGCAGTACTTACTATTTTTTTCAGCAGAATCTTGATGATGCTGAAAAAAATAGTCTTTGAAAATCCTAATTTTACGCGCGTTAGGCTATACCTTTACTCCTTTAACTTTCAGTTACTTTATCTGTTTCAGTGCGAGTTTCACCACCTGTTCTACGGGTAGGGCAGGCTGTTCCTGCAGTATGGCCACCACCACCTTCTGGGTGGGTGCAGGCGCAAAGCCCAACATGGTGAGGGCTGCCACAGCCTCGTCGCGTACGGCATTGTTCACAGGCGAGGCGATGGAACCGCCGGCGGGAATCTCTTGTGCAATACCCAGTGCTACGATTTTGTCTTTCAGATCAACGATGATGCGCTGGGCCGTCATCTTGCCAATGCCCTTCACTGCCTGAATCAGTTTGGCATTGCCGGTGGAAATGGCATTACACAACTCGGCAACGCTCATGCCTGACAATACCATGCGGGCGGTGTTTGCTCCAACACCACTGACAGTGATGAGCAACTGGAACATTTCACGTTCCTTTTTATTATAGAAGCCATAAAGCACGTGAGCGTCCTCGCGAATGGCTTCATGGATATAAAGCTTTACAGGCTCTTTGGCAGCACTGCCAGGGTGAGAAAGGTATTTCTGGCAAGCAGAATAAGTCGTAAGGGTGATATTCAGACCGTAACCCACTCCTGCTGCTTCAACTGTAGCCATGGCAGGAGTCAACTCGGTCAGTTCGCCTTTTATGTATTCAATCATCGTAGGATTTTTTGTTTGTATATACAATGAAATAACGGGCTTTGTTCCGTTTTTATTGCATGAAAGACGATGATGGCAAAAAAGTTGATGAGATGAGGCGCTGTTTTTCTGTTTTTTCTGTACTTTTGCAGATAGTTATGAAAAGAGTTTTCTATATATCGCTGTTTTTTCTTTGCTGCACTGTCGGTGCGTGGGCACAGGATAGTCTCAGGGTGCGGTTGGACTCGCTACTGGCCAGTGAACCGCTGTTGGAAACATCGCAGGTGGGACTAATGGTATATGACCTGACGGCCGATTCTGCTGTCTATACCCATAACCACAGGCAGACCATGCGTCCGGCTTCTACCATGAAGGTGGTGACTGCAGTTTCGGCCCTTCACTATCTGGGAGGCAACTATCAGTTGAAAACTTCGCTAAGCTATTCAGGCGAACTGAAGGACAGTACATTGACAGGAAATATCTACCTGACGGGCGGCATGGACCCTATGTTTGACCATACCGACCTGCGCGACTTTGCCGAACGGCTCAGATGGCTGGGGGTGGATACGCTGCGTGGCTCTATCGTCACCGACCGTTCGATGAAGGACACCCTGCACTGGGGCGAGGGATGGTGCTGGGACGATGACAACCCTACGCTGTCGCCTCTGTTGGTAAATGGGAAGGCAAACTTTTTGGAACGTTTTATTGTTGAACTGACCGATATCGGCATAGTGATAGACAGCCTTACTGTGTTTGAAGATCGTCCACCATTGGATGCCATCCCTCTTGCCGTCGTTCATCATAGTATTGACCAGTTGCTGCTTCGCATGATGAAAGAAAGCGACAATCTCTATGCCGAATGTCTGTACTATCAGATGGCTGCCAGCTATGGACTTAGGCCTGCGAGTGCCATTGGTGCCCGTTCAATGGAGAAACAGTTGATTAACACCTTGGGACTGGACAGCGATCGGTATCGACTTGCCGACGGCAGTGGACTGTCACTGTATAACTATGTGTCGCCGGAGTTGCTGACTGCTCTGTTGCGCTATGCCTATCAGCAACCCGGCATCTATGCTCACCTGTTGCCCTCGCTGCCCGTTGCCGGACAGGATGGTACCTTGAAAAAGCGTATGAAGAACACACCAGCCGAAGGCAATGTGCGTGCAAAGACGGGCACACTGACGGGCATCATCTCTTTGGCCGGCTATCTCACGGCTGCCAATGGACATGAATACTGTTTCGCCGTGATCAATCAGGGCGTGATGAGCGGCAAGGAGGCCCGCAATTTTCAGGACCGACTCTGTAGTCTGATGTGTGGAAACAAGGGGAGTGAAGAGTGAAGAATGAAGAGTGAAAAATCTTTCTCAATTCATAATGCATAATTCATAATTCATAATTGTGCAAATGAAGAGGGATAAAGGTTAAGAGAAAGATAAGAAAACGACCTCACAAGTGTGTTGTGAGGCCGTTGCTGTTTTATGATAGTTTTGCCAGTTCCAGCACTTTGTCGATGGCAGCAGTGATGCCGTCGGCACTCTTGCCGCCTGCCTGAGCAAAGTGGGGCTGTCCGCCACCGCCACCCTGAATCAGTTTGGCAGCCTCGCGCACCATCTGTCCGGCATTCAGACCGTGGTCGCTTACCAGGTCGTCGCTCATCATGATAGTGAGCTGTGGCTTGTCCTGATGTACGGTACCCAGCACACAGAGTAGTGAACCCTCTACATTGGCACGTACCTTGAAGGCAAGGTCCTTGGCTGCAGCAGGAGTCATAGGTAGATGGGCTGATACCACCTTCACACCATTCACCTCACGGGCCTTCTCGACCAACTGCTGAGCAGCGCGCTCAACGGCCTGAGCCTGGAACGACTCAATCTCCTTCTTCATGTGGTCGTGTTCCTCAATATATTTCTGGATAACGCCCTGCAGGTCTTTGGCATTGTTAAAGAACGACTTCACGGCCTTCAGCATGTCCTCGGTCTGATAGAGCAGTTCTTCGCATTCCTTGCCGGTCTTGGCCTCGATACGACGAATGCCGGCAGCCACACTGCTTTCGGAAACGATCTTGAAGAAGCCGATGCGACCGGTGCTAGTGGCGTGAATACCGCCGCAGAGCTCGCAAGAGGGACCAAAGCGCATCACACGCACCTTGTCGCCATACTTCTCGCCAAAGAGTGCAATGGCTCCCAGTTTCTTGGCCTCGTCCATAGGCATGTCGCGGTGCTCATCGCGTGGCAGGTCCTGACGAATCATGTCGTTGACCATGCGCTCTACCTCGCGCAACTGCTCGTCAGTAACTTTCTCAAAGTGTGAGAAGTCGAAACGCAGTGTGTCGGGGCTTACGAACGAGCCCTTCTGCTCTACATGGTCGCCCAGCACCTGTTTCAGAGCATAGTCGAGCAGGTGGGTAGCGGTATGGTTGGCAGCCGAGGCATCGCGCTTGTCGGTATCTACACAGGCCATGAAAGGTGCCGAAGGATCCTTTGGCAACTGCTTTACAATATGTATGGTCTGACCGTTCTCGCGTTTTGAGTCAATCACTTCGATGGTCTCTGTCTCAGAAACGAGTACGCCCTGATCGCCTACCTGTCCACCCATCTCACCATAGAAAGGAGTAGAAGAGAGAACAATTTCGTAGAACTCGTTCTTCTTCTGAGTTACCTTGCGGTAGCGGAGTATCTCGCACTCGTATTCAGAATAGTCGTAGCCTACGAACTGTTGCTCGCCGGGCTTCAGTTCTACCCAGTCACTATTCTCTACTGCAGCAGCGTTGCGGGCACGGTCTTTCTGTTTCTGCATCTCAACATTGAACTGCTCTTCGTTGACGGTGAAACCGTTCTCACGGCAAATCAGTTCTGTTAGGTCGAGAGGGAAACCATAGGTATCGAACATGCGGAAGGCCTGCTCGCCATCCAGTTCGGTCTTCTTCTCCTGGCGCAACTGCTCCATGGCTTTGTCGAGCAGCTGGATACCCTTGTCAAGGGTGCGGAGGAATGAATCTTCCTCTTCCTTCATCACCTTGGCAATGAGTTGCTGCTGAGCCTTCAGTTCGGGGAAAGCATCGCCCATCTCCTCAACGAGGGTGGGGATGAGCTTGTAGAGGAATGCCTCTTTCTGCCCCAGGAAGGTATAGGCATAGCGTACGGCGCGGCGCAGAATGCGGCGAATCACATAGCCGGCCTTGGCATTGCTGGGCAGCTGACCGTCAGCAATTGAGAATGAAACGGCGCGCAAGTGGTCGGCGCATACACGCATAGCCACGTTGATGTCATCCTGTTCTTTGCTGACAGGATTCTCGGTTTCTTCCTCAAAGGTAGTATATTTCAGACCCGTAATCTGTTGCTCAGCCTTGATGATGGGCTGGAACACATCGGTGTCATAGTTTGAATGCTTGCCTTGCAGCATGCGTACCAGACGCTCGAAGCCCATACCGGTATCAATCACCTTCATGGAGAGCTTCTCCAACGAGCCGTCGGCCTTTCGGTTGTATTGCATGAACACAATGTTCCAGATTTCGATGACCTGCGGGTCGTCCTGGTTCACAAGCTCGCGACCGCTCTTGCCAGAAGCAGCCTTCTGTTCAGGAGTACGGCTATCTACATGGATCTCTGAGCAGGGACCGCAAGGACCGGTATCGCCCATTTCCCAGAAGTTGTCGTGCTTGTTGCCGTTGATGATGTGGTCGGCAGGCACATGCTTCAGCCAGTAGCCGGCAGCCTCGTCGTCACGCTCCAGACCTTCGCTGGGATCGCCCTCAAACACTGTCACGTAAAGGTCTTCGGGGTTTAGTTTCAGCACATCAACCAGATATTCCCATGCCATGTCGATGGCACCTTCCTTGAAGTAGTCACCAAACGACCAGTTGCCCAGCATCTCGAACATGGTGTGGTGGTAGGTGTCGTGGCCTACTTCCTCCAGGTCGTTATGCTTACCGCTGACGCGCAAACATTTCTGGGTATCGGCACGACGGCGAGGCTCAGGGTCGCGGGTTCCCAGGATAATGTCCTTCCACTGGTTCATACCGGCGTTGGTGAACATCAGCGTCGGGTCGTCCTTGATTACCATCGGAGCCGAGGGCACGATGGCATGTTGTTTCGACTCGAAAAACTTCTTGAATGAGTCGCGAATTTCTTTTGCAGTCATTATTAATTGGGGTTATTTTCAATTTTGCGTGCAAAATTACTCTTTTTTCTCAAATAAGCGAAGCATTCTCATGCATTTTTTGTAATTTTGCATACAATTAGGCTCTAACGACTCTTAATCATCAAATCTACAGGTAATAAAGCATAATAATAAGAAATGTACGTGCGTACCTTGTTTATCTTGTTGCTCCTGATGCTCGCCTCGGGTGCAAAGGCACAACAACAGGCTGCTACCTCCATATCCTGTACCGTGAAAAAGGTGCAGGTGGAGCGGCTGCCCGACCTTAACATCCCACGTGGTGGAGGAAGCACGCTGGTCATTAATGGCATCCCATACGTCATGGGAGGTCATACTTCGGGTTTCGTACCCACGCCCACCGCCGAGTATTTCGAGAACGGTGAGTGGCATGTGTTGCCTATGGTCTATACCCACGACCACGGCTTGTGCCAGCCACTTCCATCGGGCAAAGTGCTACTGGCTGCTGGTCATGAGAAAGCCTTAGGCATAGGACAGACTTTTTCCGTGGAACTTTTTGATCCTGAGACACGCACTTTTGAGGGCTACGGCTGCATGGAGAAGAAACGCTTCTTCCCTTCATCGGCCCTGCTGGCAGACGGACGTGTGCTCATCAGTGGCAACTCTTACGAGGAAGACTGCATGGAGGTGTTCGATGGTTCGCGACAGAACAAGTTCGTCAAGTCGGTGTCGGTCTTCCGGGCTTCTCCTTTCATCTTCCCGATAGCTTCAGACGATGCCCTCGTCATAGGATGTATGGACGGAAACATGGCTCTCAACTCCGATACGGTAGTTGTGGATCGCTTGAAAGGCGATGCTCCGCAGATGCCGCTGTTCAACGAGTGGTATCCCATATCCGTGCTGCTTCCCAAACCGGCCGAAGCCAGTCGTATCAGTCGGGATTCGTGCCAGTACGCCTATCTGCTCTTGGTGCTTAACAAAAAGAGCCAAGAGGCAGCAATAGCCAAACTGGAGGGCACCGACCTTCAATTGCTGCCTACCGATTGCAGCATCCCCATGAGCGTTAAGGCAGGAGGACGCTTGGAGTGGTTCACGTCTGTCATAGTCGATCGTGCTATCCACCGAGGCTATGTCGTGGGGCGTGACGAGAGATTCCATCTGTATGTCCTTGCTGTGGAGTACGACAAGCAGCCCGCTCGCCTTACTCTCTATGAGACGGAACTACAGGATTCCCTGCCTTTCTCTACTCCTGTTCTTCTGCCCGATGGCGATTTGCTGATGACAGGCGGCATTACCGACAATAATTTCACTCCTTTTGCTACTGCGTATCGATTCCACCTTGGTACCACCGATGACGTTGAGGCAGAGGCCGGTAACGGCTGGCTCTGGCTGTCGCTACTCTTCATTGCCGTATTGACGGGCGGTGCCGCCGCTTTATGGCTCCTCAGAAGAAAACGGAAACCACAGTCTGTTGCTGTGCCTGACGACTCTACTCTGCCCGACAATCTGTTGTTGGCGCGTATCTGCGACCTGATGGAGAATGAGAAACCCTATCTGAACAGTGAGTTGAAGGTGGCCGACATTGCCGAACTGGCAGGTACAAACAGCCGTAACGTGTCAGATTGTATCAAGGCAGCACGTGGCTGTTCCTTCTCGCAGTTTGTCAACGCCTACCGTATTGACTATGCCAAGCAGTTGCTTGTCAGTCAGCCTGACATCAAGGTGGCAGCCGTTGCGCTGCAATCGGGCTTCGCCAACGAAATGTCGTTCTTCCGTACCTTCAAGGCCCACTTAGGCATGACACCTAAGGAGTGGAAGGATACTCAAGTTTCCTAAGGGAATACTGAGACAAAAGACGCAAATCGACTAACATTTCTTGCAATTGTTAGTCGATTTGCGCTTTTTGTTAGTTCCTATATGTCCCTTTTTTGCTTTATTTGCACAATCATATTAACAAATAAAAAGAAAGAGATTATGAAAAGACTACTATTTTCATTCCTGTTCGTTCTCACGGCGATAGCCGGATGGGCACAAGAACCAACTACGTTCACCGAAGGTAATTTCAAATATACGGTGACAGATGAAGTAAATCATTACGTTGCAATTGCTAAGGCTGACGAGGCTACCTTCACCAGTGCACTGGTCATCCCGTCGAGTGTGACCTACGAGGATGTAGACTATGCGGTGACTGCAGTTGGAGCCAGCGGTTTCTATGAAACAGGAATCACTAGCGTCACCATTCCTGCTTCTGTGATGACCATTGGCGATGCTGCATTCCAAAGTTGCGGCAGCTTGGCCAGCATCACCATTGAGGATAGCGAGACTCCATTGACCATGCCAGGAACATGGTGGGAACGTCCTTTCTGGAGTCCAGCCACCACCATTTACATTGGTCGTGACCTGACACTGACAGGAGAAGAGGTTAACCCACTCACTTACGATGCCACCAGTGTGGAGTTTGGCCCGCAAGTAACCACCATTAATCCTGCGTTGTTCTATAGTAGCTCCAAACTGGCAAGCATCATTATTGGCAATGGTGTAACCACCATCGGTGAGTCGGCTTTTCTTGCATGTGGCCAATCAGATGAGGTTACTGAAACTGTGGTGACGATGGGCAGCAACGTGACGAGCATCGGCACAAATGCTTTTAAAGATTGTACTCATATAAAATCCGTCACGTTGCCTTCAAAACTGACAACCATTGGCAATGAGGCATTTAATGGAAGTAGTTTAACCAGCGTCACCATTCCTGCTTCTGTGATGACCATTGGCGATGCTGCATTCCAAAACTGCAATAGCATGGCCAGCATCACCATTGAGGATAGCGAGACTCCATTGATTATGCCAGGAACATGGTATGAACGTCCTTTCTGGAGTCCAGCCACCACCATTTACATTGGTCGTGACCTGACACTGACAGGAGAAGAGGTTAACCCACTCACTTACGATGCCACCAGTGTGGAGTTTGGCCCGCAAGTAACCACCATTAATCCTGCGTTGTTCTATAGTAACTCCAAACTGGCAAGCATCATTATTGGCAATGGTGTAACCACCATCGGTGAGTCGGCTTTTCTTGCATGTGGCCAATCAGATGAGGTTACTGAAACTGTGGTGACGATGGGCAGCAACGTGACGAGCATCGGCACAAATGCTTTTAAAGATTGTACTCATATAAAATCCGTCACGTTGCCTTCAAAACTGACAACCATTGGCAATGAGGCATTTAATGGAAGTAGTTTAACCAGCGTCACCATTCCTGCTTCTGTGATGACCATTGGCGATGCTGCATTCCAAAACTGCAATAGCATGGCCAGCATCACCATTGAGGATAGCGAGACTCCATTGATCATGCCAGGAACATGGTATGAACGTCCTTTCTGGAGTCCAGCCACCACCATTTACATTGGTCGTGACCTGACACTGACAGGAGAAGAGGTTAACCCAATTTTCGTCAGTGCCACGAGTGTAGAGTTCGGCTCAAAGGTGACCAAGATCAGTGCGCCTATCTCAGGATTGTTGACCAACGTGAAGACTCCTTGGCTGACACCTATCACAATAGATGAAGGTATTTTCAACGACACCGAGTTGGAAAATGCCACGCTGTGGGTTCCTGGCGGAACAATGGATGCATACGAGGCAGCTGATAACTGGAAGGAGTTCGCTCACAAAAATTTCGCCAGCTTTGTGGTCAGCATCACAGCTTCGGCTCATGGTACGCTGGCTGTTGCTGATATTAGCTCTACCAACAATGAAACGAAGACCACCCTTATCGACCGCGAGACGGATGCTGTGTTCACCGTTACTCCTGCCACAGGTTATGAGTTGAAGACCTTCACTGTAAACAGCGAAGCCAAGACACCTACAGAAGGCAAATACACCGTCAGCAACCTGCTGGCCGACCAGACTGTTGTCGCCTCGTTCTCTGCCATCAAATACGACCTGATCTTAACGCTGAACGGTGGTACGGCAACGAACCCCGAAACTTACACCATCGAGACAACGACCTTCACGCTGAACAACCCGACGAAGGCAGGTTATGACTTCGCAGGCTGGAAGCTCAATGGCGTAGGCGAGGCTATGATGACTGTCACCATCGCTCAGGGCAGCACAGGCCACTTGGCATATACCGCCACATGGACACCTACTGTATATAATATTGTGTACACGATGGATGGCGGTACGGCTACTCCTGCTAATCCCACGACTTACACCATCGAGACCGAAACCTTCACGCTGAACAACCCCACCAAGACGGGTCATACCTTCAAGGGCTGGAAGCTGAATGGCGAGGGCGATGCTATGATGGAAGTGACGATTGCTCAGGGCAGCACAGGTCATCTGGCCTACACCGCTACCTGGCAGGTGAACAAGTACACCATCACGTTTGATAGTAATGGAGGTTCTGCTGTTGATCCCATCACTCAAGACTACGGGACCACGGTGACAGCTCCTGACGATCCTACAAAGCCTGGATGCAACTTCGCAGGATGGACACCTGAACTGCCTGAGACGATGCCTGCTGAAAATATGACGGTGACGGCTACTTGGACGGAGCTGACCTATACCGTAAGTATCACGGGTGGTGGCGTTAGTGCCGACAATATGAATCCTAAGTATGGTGACGATGTGGTGATTACCATTGCCGAAGACGAGGATCGCACACTGAATACGCTGACTGTGAACGGTGAGGATGTGACTGCATACGTGGTTGACGGGCAGTACACTATCCATAATGTTACTGGCAACGTGGTTGTTGTAGCTACCTTCAACGCTACGAAGGAGTTCATTACTCTGGCTCAGGGCGTGAGTACCTTCAGTTGCGCTCAAGACCTGAACTTCACCGGCAGTGGACTCAAAGCTTACATCGCCGCTGGTTATAACAAGAACAGCAAAGTAGTGCTTCTGGTACGTGTCTATGACATTCCTGCTGGCACAGGTCTCTATCTGAAGGGTGAGGCTGGTGTGACCTATAAGATTCCATATAGCACTTCGCAGGCCTACTATGTGAATATGCTCAAAGCAAACCTCACTGCAAGCTCGATTGCCAAGACTTCTGGCGACATGAGCAACTTCCTGCTCAACAAGGTGGACGGCGAATATGGATTCTTCGCTCCCTCGGAGACGGCAACGCTTGGAGCCCAAAAGGCTTACCTGCAGGTGCCTACCTCGTTTATGTCAGGTTCAGAGGAAGCTCGTGCTATCAGCATTGCTTTCGAGGATGATGGAACTGATATAACCACTAATATCAGCGATTTCGAACTGTTCACCAACAGCAATGAGCATCTCTATAACCTGAAGGGACAACGCGTAGAGAAGGCTGGACGTGGCCTCTATATTAAGAATGGTAAGAAGGTCGTGATAAAGTAACTCTAAAAGGTATGAAACAGATGAAGAAAACATATCAATAACCCGTCACAAGGGAACTGCTTATCAAGGCAGTTCCCCTGCTGGCAGGCTCCTATTTACAAGAAGGAGAAACAGAAAATGGAGGAGGAATTGATCCTGATACCGAGGTTGATACAGGTTTAAGTCGTCGTAACAATTTCTGGGACGAAGACGGGGAGGACTGTTATTAAGTTAAAGAAATAAAAAGTGCTGTTCGCTTGCTGAAGATTTCGTATCTTTGTAAACTAAAAAGAAATAAGCGTATGGCACTTAACCTCGACAAAAACTTGAAAATGTACTACTCCATCAAGGAGGTGGCCGATATGTTTGGCCTGAACGAGAGTACGTTACGTTACTGGGAGAAGGAATTTCCCATGTTGCGGCCTAAGACTGTAAGCGGTACAAATGTGCGCCAATATTCTGAGAAGGATATTGAACAGGTTAAGTTAATCTACAATTTG
This sequence comes from Prevotella sp. E9-3, assembly GCF_022024015.1. NCBI lineage: Bacteria > Pseudomonadati > Bacteroidota > Bacteroidia > Bacteroidales > Prevotellaceae > Prevotella > Prevotella sp. E9-3. The sequence goes on along the minus strand of NZ_CP091786.1, from coordinate 2,811,368 downwards.
GTGAAAGTGCGTGGATTCAAGTTGGCCGCAGCCAAGAAGATGCTGCATGCCAACCGTGACGGTGCCGACCGCCGTGCCGATGTGCTTTTCCGCCTGATTAGTGTTCGTGACGAACTGCAGGCATTGAAGCATGAACTTGACGGCTTGACTTAAAAATTCTTTTCCCCCTTTTTCCCCTTTTCTGAGTTCCCCCCGTTACCGTAAATGAGGGCTTTTCCCCTCAATTACTATATCTAAAGGCTTTTCTCTTATTACAGTATCTGTGAGATTTCTTTCAGATCGTCAACCTCTTTCAGCTTGTCGATAATCTCCTTCACATCGTTGCGGTCGTGAATACGAAGGTCGATGGTACCCTCGAACACGCCGTCTTCAGTGGTGAAGGTCAGTTTGCGGATGTCCACCGACATCTGGCGTGAGATGACGCTGGTTACTTCGTTCACCAGTCCGCGGCGGTCAATACCTCCCAGACGGATGGTAGCGTCGAAGAACAGCGTTTTGTGCATGTCCCATTTCGCATCGAGAATGCGGTTTCCATAACTGGTCTTCAAGCGGTTGGCCACCGGACAGGCACGCTTGTGAATCTCTATCTGGTTCTTATTGTCAATATAGCCAAGCACATCATCGCCGGGAATGGGATGACAACAGTTGGGGAACTTATACTGACTGATATTGTCGTCGGTGATAAAGATGGGCTTCTTGCGGTTGAACTTGTCGGGAACAACAAACAGCTCGGTCTGCTCGCCTTGCTCTTTCTTCTTCGATTTCACAAAGGGTACAAACTTGCGCCATCCGCCGCCACTGTTGGTGTCGCTCTTCTTGCCAGTCAGCTCGTCAAGGTCTTTCTCGCCCAAGAGAATCACCTTGTCGCCCAAGGCATGATAGAATTCCTCATGGCGCTGCATATCATGGAAGGCCGTCAACTGCTTGGCAATGGCTAGCGAGGGGCGAATGCCGTTCTTCTTCAGCCATTCTTCCAGGATGCTCTCGCCCTTTTTCAGCACCTCACGGTTGTCGCGGCGCAGAATGGCGTGAATCTTGGAGCGTGCCTTGGCCGTGGTAACAAAGTTGAACCACTGCGGCGATACATGTTGCGACTTTGAGGTCAGAATCTCCACCTGATCGCCACTCTGCAACTTATGGCTCAGCGGCACCAGCTTGTGATTCACTTTCGCTCCTATGCAGTGGCTGCCCAGAAAGGTATGGATGGAGAAAGCAAAGTCGAGAGCCGTACATCCGGCAGGCATTGTCTTGATCTCTCCCTTTGGAGTGAATATGAATATCTCGCTGGCAAAGAGGTTCAGCTTGATGGCATCGAGGAAGTCCATGGCATCGGGCTGCGGATCGTCCAGAATCTCCTTGATGGTGTGCAGCCATTCGTTCAGTTCGCTCTCTTTCTCGTCCTCGGTATATTCGTCGCCTTCTTTGTATTTCCAGTGGGCGGCCAGTCCCTGCTCGGCTATCTCGTCCATACGGTCTGAACGTATCTGCACCTCAATCCAGTGACCCTGTTTCGACATGAGGGTAACGTGCAGTGCCTGATAGCCGTTCGATTTAGGATGGTTCACCCAGTCGCGCAAACGGTCGGGGTGACTGCGGTACAACTGGCTCAGTTCCACATAAATGTTGAAGCACTCCTTGGCTTCTGCCTCACGACTGGTAGGAGTAAAGATGATGCGGACGGCCAGGATGTCATAGATCTCATCGAACGTCACATGTTTATTCTGCATCTTCGACCAGATAGAGTAGGGCGTCTTCACTCGTTCGCGAATCTCATATTTCAGTCCCATGCGCTTCAGCATCTCCTCAATGGGGGCTGTAAACTGATCGAACGATTGGTGGCGTGTCACCTGTGTGTCGGCCAGCTTGCGCTCAATAGCGGCATAGTCCTCCGGATGCTCGAAGCGGAAGCTCAGGTTCTCCAGTTCCGACTTTATCTTGTAGAGTCCCAGACGGTGGGCCAGTGGTGCATAGAGATAGAGCGTTTCACCGGCTATCTTGTACTGCTTGTTGGCTGGCTGAGAGTCCAGGGTGCGCATGTTGTGCAGACGGTCGGCAATCTTGATAAGGATGACGCGAATGTCTTCGCTCATGGTGAGCAGCAACTTTTTGAAGTTCTCTGCTTGGGCTGAGGCCTGTTCGCCGAAGATACCACCGCTAATCTTGGTCAGTCCGTCAACAATCTGGGCAATCTTCGGACCGAACATGTTTGAGATGTCCTCAACGGTGTATTCAGTATCTTCCACCACATCGTGTAACAATGCAGCACAGATGCTCGTAGAACCCAATCCTATTTCCGAGCATACAATCTGTGCTACGGCAATAGGGTGCATGATATAGGGCTCGCCCGACAGGCGGCGCACACCTTTATGGGCTTGTTTGGCAAAGTTGAAAGCCTTTGTGATGAGATCAATTTTCTTGCGATGGCGTGAGTTCAGATAACTGTCGAGCAGTTTCTGAAAGGCATCGTTAATAAGTTTCTCGTCAGCAGCTTCCCTTTGTTTTACTTCATCATCCATAATCTTTCCTCCTTATTGTTTTTTCCAGCTTATCTTCTTATTGTTTAGCAGATTATCTCCGTTTTATTTTACTCTCAGCTTCTGACCGGCACGAATGTTGGTACCTTTGATGCCATTCAACCTGCGCAGCTTGGCCACCGTTGTGTGGTTGCGTCGGGCAATAGCCCCCAGATTGTCGCCCTTGCGCACAGTGACAGTCCTGCCACCGCGAGCCGAACGGCCTCGCCTGGTAGTGCTGACAGCAGGCTCGCTCACTTCTACCACATCGCGCTTGCCCAACAACTGTTCAGCATTATAGTTGCAAATGGAATCCTGCAGGTCAATGAAACGCACCACATCGTTGGGCAGCATCCGTATGGGCATGGGGTGGGTTGCTCCAGGCACTACGTCGCGTCGATAGACGGGGTTCAGTGCACGCAGCATCTCAATATCAATGTCGAGCACTGAGGCTATCTGGTTCAGATTCACATTCCTGTTCACCATCACGGTATCGGTCTTAGCTGGCAGTTCGCAGCGCATCGGACAGATATTGTGCTCGCAATAGTAAGTCATCATATAGTTGGCAGCAATGAAGGCGGGCACGTAGCCGCGTGTCTCCTTTGGGAGGTATGGGTATATCTTCCAATAGTCCTTCTCACCGGCAAACTTTCCGTCGGGTGTGCGTTCGCCTCCTGCACGGTGTATGGCTTTCTGAATGTTAGCCGGACCGCAATTGTAGGCGGCAATGACCAGACTCCAGTCGCCAAAGATGTTGTACAGGTCTTTCAGATAGTGGGCAGCGGCATAGGAAGCACGGACGGGGTCGCGGCGTTCATCAATCAGTGAGTTCACCTCCAGTCCGTAGTCCTTACCGGTAGTAAGCATGAACTGCCAAAGGCCTGTGGCGCCTACTCGCGATACCGCCTTAGGGTTTAAGGCCGATTCGATGATAGGCAGATATTTCAGTTCCAAGGGGAGCTGATAGGCCTCCAGAGCTTCTTCAAAAATAGGCATGTAGAAATTGGCGGCACCCAGCATCAGGCTCACCGAGCGGCGCAATCGCCCTGCATAGCGATCAATGAAGGTCTGCACCACAGCATTGTAGGGCATCTCCATCACAGTGGGCATGCGGCGCAGACGGTCTATGTAAACCTCTTTGTCGAACGTGGGGTTCACATTGCTTGTCTGGCAATCGTTGTCGGCAGAAAGGTATGTCTTTGAGTGGTAGAGACTCAGCAGACTGTCCAAATCTTGGGTCATAGCCTCCGGAAACTCAATCTCTTCTTCATTGCCTTGACTGTCGGTCACGATAATCTCGTCATTTTCGTACTGTGCCATAGCCGGGACAGAAAAGCCCCAGAAAGCACCGAAGATGAGACTGCCGATAATACCTCTTTTAATATTATATATATAATTCCTTGATGTCATTTTCTGATTTTAAAAGTTAAGACTGCAGTTGACGCCTATCGACGTAGCATACAGTGGGTTGCGACTTACGCCCGAGCTCATTACCGAAGGGCGTACTTTCATAGTCAGGTCTTTGGATATGTCAAATTCAGATAGTTCCGCATCCACGTAGGCATCAATCACCGAGATGGCATAGACGCCTACCATCACAAAGAAGCTTAGATCGCGCCAACGGCGATATTTGTCCTTACGACTCTTGAATATCTGTTTGTACCGTTCAATATTTGAGTCGTCAATAGTGCGGCCTAAGTGCAAGAACTTGTTATAACTGGCCGTGTTGGGATCATCGTCCATAATGTCGATATAGGCCTGCTGATAGTCCTTGTACATCATGCTGTTCCACGACATTGCATAGATACATCCCATAAACCCGCCATAGACCAATGGCAGTTTCCAGTATTTGCGGTTATAGATCTGTCCGCCGCCAGGAATGACGAGTGCCAGCCAAAGGGCACGCTGCGGATTGGGCCTCCATGTGCTCCAGTCGCGCGGTTGGCGCTTGGGCTTAAGGTCTTCCGCTCCTGTTGTCGATTCCATGAGTGGAAGGGCACTAATCATAGAATTGACGGCGGCAGCGATAGAATCGTTTACCTCCGTCTTGCTATATAAGGAATCTTTTGCTTCTTTCAGTGCGAATACTGAATCGTTCCCTTCTTTTTGTGAGAATACTGAATCGTTTTCCTCTTTCTGTGATAAAATAGAATCGTTGTCCGTTGTCTGTCCCATCACCGAGGAACCGAAGAACGAGGCTTGCAACATGACGAACAGTGCGCAGAACATCAGTCTGCGCATACCCAGAAGTCGTTGTTGTTGCTGTTTACTTTTCACTTTCCAATCGCTTTCAGTATTCTTTCCAAGTCTTCTTCCGATTCGAAGGGAATGCTGATACGACCCTTTCCTTTGGGCGAGCAGGTGAGCTGCACTTTCGACTGCAGCAGGTCCGACAGTTGTTTCTTTGCCTCGTTGAATCGCTGTGGCAACTGTGCCTTAGAAGCGATTTTCTTGTGAGCCAACTGAACATCCTCACCGCTTTTCAGCATCTGAACCATCTCCTCGACCTTGCGCACAGAGTATTGGTTTTTCTGAACATCCTTGAACAGTTTCAACTGCATCGAGGGCGAGTCCAGTGCCAGTAGTGCACGGGCGTGTCCCATGTCAATCTCGTGATTCTTCAGTGCCATCTGAATCTGGGCAGGCAGTTTCAGCAGGCGCATGTAGTTGGTCACGGCAGTACGGCTCTTGCCTACGCGTTCAGAAATCTTCTCCTGCGTCATACCTGTGGTCTCAGCCAGATGCTCATAGGCCAAAGCTATTTCTATGGCGTTCAGGTCTTCGCGCTGAATATTCTCAACCAGCGCCAGCTCCATCACGTTCTCGTCTTCAACGGTACGTATGTAGGCTGGAATAGAAGTGAGTCCAGCCAGTTGCGAGGCACGCCAACGACGCTCACCGGCAATAATCTGATAGCGGTCGGGAGCCACTTGGCGCAGGGTGATAGGGGCAATGATACCCATCATCTGGATACTGGCAGCCAGTTCGTTCAGAGCGGTCTCGTCAAACTCATGACGGGGCTGCTCAGGGTTGGGTTCTATCTGGCTGATGGGTATCTCGTTCAGGTTTGACGAGCCTTGGGGCCTCACTTCGCTGGTGTCGATAAGCGCATCGAGTCCGCGGCCGTTTCCTATATCGTCAAGTCCACGGCCCAATACGGCCGCTCCTTTTGCATATTTCTTATGTACTGCCATTTATTTGTTCTTGTTAATGATTTCCTTTGCTAAAGCCAGATGGTTCTTTGAACCAGTAGAGTCGGCATCGTAGAGGATGACGGGTAGTCCGTGACTGGGACTCTCTGACAGTTTGACGTTACGCTGAATAACTGTTTTGAACACGAGTTCTTGGAAATGACGCTTCACCTCGTCGTAAATCTGATTGGCCAGGCGCAGGCGAGAGTCGTACATCGTGAGCAGGAAGCCCTCAATTTCCAGCCTCGGGTTTAGTTTCGATTTGATAATCTTGATAGTGTTGAGGAGTTTAGAAATACCTTCCAGTGCAAAGTATTCGCATTGAACAGGGATGATCACCGAATCGGCGGCTGTCAGGGCGTTCACCGTGATGAGGCCCAACGAAGGCGAGCAGTCAATAAGGATATAGTCGTATTCTGAACGGATGGGGTCCAACAACTGTTTGATAACCTTCTCGCGGTTTTGCAGGTTCAGCATCTCAATCTCGGCACCCACCAAGTCTATATGACTGGGAATGATATCAAGTCCGTCGATATCGGTGGTGTAGATAGCATCGCGCACGTCAGCCTTGTCGATAATGCATTCGTAAATGGAGCAGTCCACCTCCTTGATGTCAACGCCCAGTCCGCTGGAAGCGTTGGCCTGTGGGTCAGCATCGACCACCAGAACAGATTTCTCAAGTGTGGCCAGCGAAGCAGCCAGATTAATGGTTGTAGTGGTCTTGCCCACGCCGCCTTTCTGATTGGCTAAAGCAATAATTTTTCCCATTTCCAATCTCTTTTCTTTAGTTTAAGAACTGCAAAGATACATATTTTCCTTTGATAAATACGTTTTTCCTTGTTATTTTTTGATTTTTTATTCTCGTTCTATTCCAAAACAATAGCGGCGATAATGATTCATCGCCGCTATTGTTTTGTACTGTAAGAGTATTCTGTATCTATTATTCTTCTTCATCATCATCCCAAGAGCCGCCGCGCGAGAGTGATGTAGCGCGTTCCGCAGCTTCTGTATTGCTATATGATTGGAGTAAAGACTCTATTTTCAGTCCTACAATCATCGTTTTGGGGGCAGAATAAATCTTTTTCATATGTATTTTCTCCTTTCTTTTTTATTTCATAATTATTTTCTTTCCATTCACAATGTAGAGGCCCTTTGTTGGCTGGGCGATGCGCTGGCCTGCAAGATTGTAGGCTACGCCATTGAGGCTCTGCTCCTGCTTGGCTGATTCAATAGCGGTTATTACTCCATCTTCGAACCAGAACGACTCGCGTGATGCCTGCTCAGTAGGAATCTGGAGATAAGCTCTGTTGGCCAATACCGTATTGCCTTTTGAATTCACCTTATAGAATTTAGGCGTGGCAACGTCGCCTCCCACCTTGTTAACGGTTAGGATATAGTTGGTGTAGTCGCCGTCAGTCTGACTGATATTAGTGTCAGAGGTAACACCAACCAGCCTGTTGGTACCTGCTGATTCAGTATAGATAGTGGTGGGAACGTCCACGCTTGCATTAGCAGTTCCCTCAAGATATAGTCCCGTACCAGCCGCAACTTTACCAGTTACCTGACTTTTTGTCAATGCTCCCGTTGCTTTGTCTGAGCGTATAATGGTATATGCTTTTACGTCTTCAATGCCTGTAAAGTCTAAAGGATAATTTGAGCAGAAGGTTGCCACGCCGTATGAGCTGACGGAAACATTTGTTGTCGTTTGTAAACCATTACTATCATATACTCCATTATTGGTTGCGTCAAATCCTCCGTTTGAAGGGTATTGATTTCCTTCTCCACCGGTTCCGTTGTTCATGATAATTTTTGACCCGGCGGGAACTTCTGCAATATGAATACCATTGTTGGCTGTAATTTTTGTGCCAGGCCAAACTCCTGAAGATGGTATGTCTCTCGCTGATTCTTGAACATACGTGTAAACATAAGTGTTTTCCCAGCCATTCGGACTAACAATTGCTATCGTGTTATAATCGGTTATATAGCTTCCGCTGACAGCCCAATTATTATTTCCATTGCTCCATGAAATAGTAATTGAAACCCATTTCGCATCAGCGTTTTGGGTTATGTAAAAAGCTTTGCTTGAATTTTTCCAATCTGTTGTCACAGTTGTGTTTGTAACATCTGCGTCATTTGCGGAGCTGGCAGGACCTATGTTTGTCCATGTATCACTTGAAGTGTCTCTAAACCGGAAATACCAATTTCCTGAGTTTACATAACTACCAGGAACAATAATCTTGTAATTATTTTCAGACATCCAAGTGAACTTGAAATTAGCATTGTTGTCTGATGTGCTCCAGTTGTTGTTTTCTCCGCACACAAGGTACATGTCGCCCCACGCACTCGCAGCATTCACTCCTCCCACTATGAGGAGCATCATAAGTAAAAGTTTTTTCATTTTGGTAGATTTTAATCGTTATTTATTTTGTTAGTAAGTTTTCAGAGAAAAGAGGGATAACTAAGCATGGTTCCCGCTCGCATGTCCATGATAGAATAGGGCGGAATAGTGTGCAATACAGAATTGCATGGGTGAAGGGATAGTAAATAGTCTTTCATGTTACACCGTTTGTGATCAATTAGAATTATTTTCCAACGGGCAAAGGTAATATATTATTAAATAGGTGGTAGCGCTTTATGTGCTAAAAATGATTCTGAAACTGTGCAAACGATTAATTTTTTTTATACAAATATGTCACGAGGCACGCAGTTGCCCGTCATGGAGCTTCCGCGTGCCTCTTTAGTACATTTACATTTGCCAAATGTTATCGTCCTGTAGGTCTCAGCATAGCCGAGCGCATGGGCGAGTGTTGGCATGAATGTAATACTCTAGTTTAGTCTTATTTCTTATTTTGGGTACAAAGATACTGTCTTTTTCTTTTCTACATTATCCTTTTATAGTAATAGTGCTACCAATTTTCGCATTTTTGTTATCAAAAAGTAAGAAAAAAGCGCATTTTTCACAAAATAGTCGTAACTTTACAACCGTAAAGTAATGAAACACAACTTATGAGAACCTTTCCAGAGTATAACAAACTGATACAAAACATTGAGCAGAGGGGGGTAGATGTGAACAACGAGATACACGGCTTCGCCTTCCCCGGTGCAAACCTCTCCTTTCCTGGCATAGCCATCCACCTGTGTCTGCGAGGAACGGCACGTTTCGTTTATGATATGCAGGAAATAACGGTTGAAAAGAACAACCTGTTGGTCATGATGCCAGGCCATTTCATGCGGGCTGTGGAGTGCTCCGATGACTTTACATACGCCCGCACCGTCGTCTCGTCGGAACTGCTCAAGGACATCAATGCTTACCTCTTCAGCCACGACTCCTACAAGTTTAACAGCGCCCCCACCTGTCAGCTCACCGACGAGCAGGCCGACCGTGTGATGGCCAATGCCAAACTGCTCGCCGCCATCGCCATGCACGATACTACCGACCTGCAGCTGCGCCGTCAGATGTTGCTCACGCAATTGGCAGTGGGCTATGAGTTTGTGAACTACTACTGGAAGGAGCAGGACCGGCAGTGGCGCGACAACCAGACGGCAGCCCTCTACGCCCACTTCTGCGACCTCGTGGTGGCGCACCACCGCGAGCACCGCGATGTGCAATTCTATGCCGCGCAGCTCGGTTATTCCACCCGCTACTTCTCCAAGCTCTTCCTCAAGGTAAGCCACGGCATCTCCGCCCTCGACTACATTGGTCAGCATGTCTGCACCCGGGCCAAGCGTATCATGGACACCGACCCTCACCTGTCTGTCAAGGCCACCGCCTTGGAACTCGGTTTCCCCACCACAGGCAACTTCTGTCGCTACTTCAAGCGCGTCACCGGCATCTATCCTCAGGAGTACAAGAAGCAGGACAACTGACTCGTACCTCTGGTCCTAAAAAACATGGTAACTATTATTCTTAGTCGTGAAAAGATAACTATTACCAAGTAATGGAATGCATATATGACTTCAAAAAATACAACGGTTGAAATAATTATAGCTATAATTTGTTTTAATGCTTTTGCGGACTGGACAGAGTTGACAGACTTTTAGCATGCTGTTTTTGTTCTTTTGTCCTCCCTTTGGCATAAAAACAAAAAAGAGGTCATCAAGACCTCTTTTTTGTGATCCGCTTGGGGTTCGCGCTCGAGCTTGCTCGCTTTCACAAAGCGAAGCGACTGAAAGAACCCTTGGGTGAGAACACCAAGAAATAAAAAAGAGAGACCGTAAAAGTCTCTCTTTTGTGATCCGCTTGGGGCTCGAACCCAAGACCCCAACATTAAAAGTGTTGTGCTCTACCAACTGAGCTAGCGGATCATTGCTTCCTCTTGGAAAGCGGGTGCAAAGGTAATATGTTTTTTCGGAATAACCAAATTTTATTGCATTTTTTTTGCTTCGTCCTCTTCTATAGCTTTCTGGTAGCACTCCCTGCAAAGTGGTTCGTACTCACTTGTCTCGCCAAGGAGGACACGACGGTCGTTCTGTACCTTGCGGTGACTGACATAGGCCAGGCTGCCACAGCGTACACAGATGGCATGCACCTTCGTGACATCATCGGCAATGGCGCAAAGGGCTGGCATAGGACCAAACGGCACTCCTTTGTAGTCCATGTCAAGACCGGCTACGATCACACGTACACCGCGGTTGGCCAGTTCGTTGCACACGTCGATGAGGCCCATGTCGAGGAACTGTGCCTCGTCAATACCCACTACATCGATGTCGCTGGCTAGTAAGAGAATAGAAGCCGACGAGTCGATGGGAGTAGAGAGAATATGGTTCTGGTCGTGACTCACCACATCCTCCTCGGAATAACGCACGTCAATACTGGGTTTGAAAATCTCTACTCGCTGGCGTGCAAACTTAGCACGGCGCATGCGACGAATCAATTCCTCGGTTTTGCCTGAGAACATTGAGCCGCATACCACTTCTATTCTGCCGGGACGGTGTGCCTCTCCCGTGATATATTCTGACATGTTTTTCGAGTTTTAGAAGACAAAAGTACAAAAACGTATAAAAAATTGCAAAGATTTGGTCTGTTTTTTGACTATTATTAAATAAATACTTATTTTTGCATGCTGTATGGGAACACTATACATTGTGCCGACTCCTGTCGGCAACATGGAGGATATGACCTACCGTGCAGTCCGCATCCTGAAGGAAGCAGACGTGGTGTTGGCCGAGGATACTCGCACATCGGGCATCCTTTTGAAGCATTTTGAAATTCACAACCATCTTCTTTCGCATCATAAGTTCAACGAACATGGCACCAGCGCCGGTGTGGTGCAACGCCTGTTGGCTGGACAGACAGTGGCCTTGATCAGCGATGCTGGTACGCCGGGAATCAGTGACCCAGGTTTCTTTCTTGTGCGTGAAGCTGTGAGGGCGGGAGTGGAAGTGCAGTGCCTGCCTGGTGCAACGGCTTTTGTGCCGGCGCTGGTGAGCAGCGGACTGCCCTGCGACCGTTTTTGCTTTGAAGGGTTCCTGCCACAGAAGAAAGGCCGACAGACAAAACTTTTGTCGCTTCAGGAAGAAGAACGTACGATGATCTTCTATGAATCGCCTTACAGGGTGGTGAAAACTTTGGAGCAGTTTGCTGAGGTGTTTGGTGCCGACCGACAGGTAAGTG